>JBDTZO010000114.1:0-35622 GCA_040005135.1 Acidobacteriota bacterium
ACCACGACTCTGAACATACTGCATGTCGTAACTTTTGACGCCGTCGTCTCTTACCCCTTTCATGTCCGGGCGTTCATCGGTTGCAATTCCATCACAAATAAGCCATACTTTCAAATTAGACAGGCTCGAACCACACGTTTGCTGTGGTTTATTCAGATCCAGATTTAGCCAAATTTGGAATAGCACATTGTAGGTTGTTTATTTTTTAACACGTGACTTGAGTCACTGTTTTCCCGTTTGTCTTTCCGTAAATCACAATCCAGGAGTTATTTGTAGATGAATCTTAAGAAGATCCTTTTCGTATCGGTTTGCTTAATCTTTGCGACCGTAGGCAGCAATTTAGTCACAGCTCAACAAAGAGAACGGGTAGTCAAATCTACCATGAGCCAGCCGACAAATCTGCCGCCCGCCCAAGTTCCTGCCGCTGAACCCAAAACGAAAACGACATCTTCTTCACGTCCTGTCCTTACGAATCCGATCACAGTCCTATCTACTCCAGTCAATCAGGCCCCACTAGTCAAGAAAACGGTTTCATCCATGGCGGTCAACGCATCGGCGTCGGCGATGGCTGCCGGTAAAACTGCTTACGGTGCTGGGGTGAGCGGACGCATAATGGCCGGCATTCAATCGCGATGGGGAATTCCGTACCTTTACGGATCGACCGGGCCGAACCGTTATGATTGTTCTGGTTTTGTCTGGAGTGTATTTAACGAGGCAGGCATCAATTTTACCAGGGCCAGTGCCCGCAGCCTTTGGGCGAGTTCAGAGCCGGTCTACGGCGATGACCGTTTTAAGTTCGGCACACTCGTATTCCTAAATGGCCTTGGCCACATGGGTATCGTCGCTGACGAAAACGGGTTTTACCACGCTTCATCGAGTAAAGGGATCACGTATTCGCCATTCAAAGGCTATTGGGAAAGCCGTGTAGTTGGATTTAGAAAGCTCAATCCGGCGGCGGCCGCTGCGGTCACGAGCGACTTGGGCGTTCGAGCCGATCAACAGCCCTAGAATCACAATATTAAATGGAAAAGCCCGGGGCCGAAATTCGCCCCGGGCTTTTTTGTTTGAATCTGGCCTTGTTAGCTTCCGATGAATCCGGGACGGGAATGGTCCGCCTTGATCTCATACACAACAGCGATCTTGTCGACCGAAACATACGCCACCTCGCCGTCCTCATCGCGAAGATACACGACACCGTCTTTCACATCCATAACATCGCCGCGAAACGTCGCATTGATGCCGCAAGTGATATCGACCTTTTTTCCAAGTAACTGCTTTAGTAAGTCTTCCATAAGTCTCCGATATGATATTAAACGCTTTTGCCTATCGCCGCACGGCCGGCGAGGCCCCATTTGCTGATCCTTGGCATACGGTCGACGTTAACGGAAACCTCACTTGCTGCGAAGGCCATCGCCGCCGCAATGACCGCAAGGTCCCGCGCTGATCCTAGCGCAGAATTCTGCATTCGACGTTCGTTAAAGGCAGGTATAAAGCCCGTGTCAAGATCTCCCGACTGAAATACTTCGTCCTCCATCAGCTCTCGAAAAAACGGAAGTGTGGTCTTAATGCCGCCGACCTCGTATTCCATCAGCGCACGGCGCATTCGGTCAATCGCTTCCGTGCGGTCACGTCCGTGAACTGCGAGCTTTGAGATCATGGGGTCATAGTAGATCGAAACTTCGGCCCCTTCGTAAACGCCGCCGTCATCACGAACGCCGGGACCATGCGGCAGACGAAGCCGCGTTATCTGGCCCGGCGAGGGCATGAAATTTGTCTCTGGGTCTTCGGCGTAGATCCTACATTCGATGGCGTGCCCCGTGATCTGCACGTCATCCTGAGTAAAAGAGAGCCTCTCTCCCCAAGCTACGCTTATCTGTTCGCGTACGAGATCGATCCCGGTTATCATTTCGGTCACAGGATGTTCGACCTGCAGCCGCGTATTCATCTCAAGAAAATAGAAGGACCGGTCGATATCCGAAACGAGAAACTCCACCGTTCCCGCTCCCACATAGTTGACCGCCTTCGCGATCCTAACGGCAGATTCACCCATCCTCGAACGGAGTTCCGCTGAATTGATGGGCGACGGAGCTTCCTCGACGACCTTTTGATGCCGCCGCTGGATCGAACACTCCCTTTCGGCCAAGTAAACGTGATTACCGTGGGTGTCCGAAAATATTTGAATCTCGATGTGCCGTGGTTTGACCACTGCTTTTTCGACATAGACGGCATCGTCGCCGAAGCCGGCGAGTGCTTCGGCTTGAGCATTTTCAAGGGCCGATTTAAGTTCTGACTCCTCGAACACGAGACGCATACCCTTTCCGCCGCCGCCGGCCGAGGCCTTGAGCATCACGGGGTAACCAATGTCTAAAGCGGTGGACTTTGCTTCTTCAAACGAACGGAGACGCTCTGTCGTGCCTGGAACGATCGGAACGCCCGCTTCGATAGCGATCTTGCGTGCTGAGATCTTTCCGCCGAGGCCTTCCATTGCCTCAGGCGGCGGCCCGATGAAGGTCAGCCCGGCCTTCGTGACCTCACGCACGAAGTTCGCATTTTCGGATAAAAAGCCGTAACCCGGATGGATGGCCTCGGCGCCGGACGCTGATGCCGCCTCGATGATCTTATGCGCAATTAGATAGCTCTCGCTGGATTGAGGAGGCCCGATATGGATGGCTTCATCCGCCATTCGAACATGGAGGGCATCGCGGTCTGCATCCGAATAGACCGCGACGGTCGCGATCTTTAATTCACGACATGCCCTTATAACCCGACAGGCGATCTCACCGCGGTTAGCGATTAAAATTTTTTTGAACATTACTCGAGTACCGCATTGCCCTGATTTCTTGGGTCGTAACGAATAGCAACTCTTGCACCCGGAGCATAGCGTGCCGGCTGTTGTCGCTGTTCATCGGTCAGAACGTCCGCAGATTCGAAATCGACTCCGTTCAAAGTATATAGGTATTGGGCGACTTCGTTTCCCATCTCGTTTATGTGACAGTCGATGATAACGCCGTCGGTGATTCGTCCGGATGACAACAGTTGACGACGCCTTTCGTTGGGATCCAGCGGCTTATTCCTTCGTAACTTGTCTAAAAGACCCATGATCAATCCATCGCCAGAGGCGGCTTATCGTATCTTGCCCGCAATTTGTTGATCGCGTTCAGTACGGCCGGGCGCTGCACTATACGTGCCTCAAGCGGCCGCTTTCCGGGAATATCAACCATGATCAGGCCCAAAAGGATCGTAAGGATACCCTGTCCGGGAATTCCCGGTAATGACAACACTATTCCCAGAAGAATAAGACATACGCCCAGGATGTTCTTTCCAACGACCGCTCCCCATCGAACTAGCCACGGACTGTCAGGAAGAAAATCGCGTTCGTGATGTACCGAGAAATAATGCGGTGGTATCTTAACCATCACAAGCCCAATGGCGGCAAAACTGATCGCCAAAGAAAGCAGGAACACCGCAATTCCGATCCCAAGTTGCGACCAGCTTATCGCTGCCCAGTGAGCACTGATCCACTCGATGATCCTAATTGGCCGGTTCCTCCATTTTTCGAAACTCGGTCCAGATGAAATACATCCGGTGTATCAGCGTCCAAACTGAGCCGACGGCGAGAACCCAGAGAACTTGGGGCATTCGGTTAGCGAACGGGCTTGTAGACTCCCAATTCCATGTCGAGAGAGCACCAATAATGAAGAGCACAACGCGTTCGGGACGCTGTAAAAAACCAACGTTAGCCTTAACGCCGAGCCCCTCGGACCGGGCGGTGGTGTAGCTGACCATTACCGAGGCGATCATTCCGACGCCCCCTAAAAAAACGTTCAGGATCGAATGTTGGGGCGAATTTCCGGCGTAGAACATCATCACCCCGAGAAATACTACCATGTCGGAAAGCCGATCAAGCGACGAATCCAGGAAGCTGCCAAACTTCGTCACGCGGCCCGAAAGCCGCGCGACATTTCCGTCGAGCATATCGAACAAATTAGCGACGATCAAAACAATGCCCGCCCAAAAAAAGTCGCCGATCCCGAAAAGCACACCGCAGCCGATGTTGATCGTCACGCCGATCGTGGTAAGGATATTAGGGGAAATGCCGGCCGATGCAAGCCCGCGCACCATCGCATTGATGATCCGCATAGCTGCTCGTCCTATTTCCGCACCAAGCATTGGGTTTCTAAACTAATCCTGTTTATCGTGGATGGTTCGCAGCCGGCTGATCTCGAAATTTCGCACTCCGACCGGTGTCTTCACGCTAACCTCGTCGCCCTCTTCCTTTCCCATTAATGCCTGCCCGATCGGCGATACTGTGGAGATGAGCCCGTTATCCGGGTCACTCTCTTCAGACGTCACTAGCTTGTACGTTATTTTCTCTTCTTTCTCGAGATCATATAAGACGACAACCGACCCATAGGCCACGCTACCGGTCGGGATCTTTGAAATATCGATCGAGTCGACCTCGAAGAGTCGATTTCGCACCTGCATGATGCGAGCTTGGACCATCGATTGTCTCTCCATTGCCGCCTTATATTCCGCATTTTCGCGGAGATCCCCGAATTCGCGAGCTTTCTGGATCTCTTTAGGCAACTTGAAATGCAATTCTTCTTCGAGGCTTTCCAGCTCCGCTTGAAGTTTCTTTTTTACGGCTTCCATTATCTATTCCTCGTTACGCCTGTCTGAACTGCCATCAAATATCCCCTTCCCGCGGTGCGGCAAATGATATGCCAATGTCTCGGGCGGATCGGACTAGCTGGCCGTCGGTCGGAACCGTTTTGATCGCAATACATGCTTCTGAAATGGGTACGGTAATGATCGTGCCGGCCTGTAGCGCGACCATCTTTCCGGTTTCGCCGTTCGCTAGTGCGCGGACCGCACATGCTCCAAAGTTGGTACCCAACATGCGGTCGAAGGCGTTGGGGCTGCCGCCTCGCTGCAAATGGCCGAGAACCACACATCGGGATTCCTTTCCTGTCAACTCCTCTACACGCTGCCGAACATATTCGCCGACGCCGCCTAGTCTCAAGGCCTTAGCGTCGGAATAGATCTCACCTTTGCCCACCTCCAGTGCTCCCTCGGCGACGACAATATTGGTAAAGCGGGAACCGGATCTCTCACGTTCCATTACCTTTCGAACGACGGATTCGAACGAGAAAGGTATTTCCGGAATTAGGATAAGGTCGGCACTTCCGGCGAGTCCCGCGTGAAGAGCGATCCAGCCTGTATTGCGCCCCATCACCTCAAGGATCATTACTCTGTCATGTGAGGCGGCGGTCGTATGCAAACGATCAAGTGCTTCGGTCGCAATATCGATCGCTGTCATAAAGCCGAATGTAAGTTCGGTCGCCGCAAGGTCGTTGTCGATAGTTTTGGGAACACCTATTACTGGAAAACCACGCTTGTGAAACTGTTCGGCGATCGCGAGCGTACCTTCGCCACCGAGCACTATCAACGCTTCGATCTCGAGGATGTCGAGATTTGCCAAGGCTTCGCCAATGGGCATTTCGGGAAAAGTCGCGACTCCGTCAACCATTTTAACGAAGCTGCCTTTGTTTCGTGTTCCAAGAATGGTCCCGCCGCGAGGCAAGATGCCGCTAACGCTCTTTGTCGTTAAGTTAACCGTGCGGGGCGAGCCGAGAATTCCCTCGAAGCTGTCCTCGATGCCTATGACTTTCATTCCGAATTCGCCGATCGCTGTGCGCACGACAGCTCGGATCACTGCGTTCAGTCCCGGAGCGTCACCTCCGCCGGTTAAGATACCTATCTGTTTGTACATAAAAACGGGCTCGCAAAGCAAAACTTAATTTTACTTCACGCGGCGTAAAATTCTAAGGCTGGGGACGCGAATGTTGTCGCTCCGTCTACGTCGGTCAATGGAATTATCAGTGTCCCAAAGACGAAGGCTTCGTGAATGGTTCAATGCCAGCGGTCTCCGGAAGCTTCGCGGCATGCGGAATGGATTCAACGGCTTTCTGCACTTGTGGGTCGACCTCGAGCAGAACCTGGACGCCTGCTTCGCTCGAATAGTTGGCCGTCGCAAGCTCCTCCCGAATCCGGGTCTTTACAAACTCGGTCTGGGAATTTATATTTTCGACCGTTAATCCGTTGGCCTTGTCGCCCGTCGCGAAAGCACGAAACGCATCGAGCAAACGATCGTTCGGCTGAAATTCGTTAGGAGCCACGACCTCTTTGAAGCTTTGTTTTTCGGCTTTGTACGATTCCAATCCTGCAATTCGGCCGGCCACTAATTGTCGAACGAAAAAGAATGCAGACTCACTGATCCGAGCCTTTAATGCGCTGGCGGTTGGAGCAGGAAGGCGAATATCGGGCTCGATCCCTCGGCCACCGTATAGTACACGGCCATCAGGTGTTGTCACTGGGCTACCGGCCGGTTTCGGGGCCGCGTCCACTTGCTCGCCGTCAGGCGAGTCCGCGAGGCGCGTATAGTAGTCATAAATAGACCCGCTCGAATAATCCCTCTGCAGCGAACGACCGTACGGCGTGTAATAACGAGCTGTAGTTAGCGTAAGCCCGGTGCCGAAAGGCAGCTTAAATACTCGCTGCACGAGCCCTTTGCCAAAGCTATCGGTGCCCACGATCAGTCCTCGTCCGTAATCCTGTATGGCTCCCGCAACTATCTCCGAAGCAGACGCCGACCCTCCATTGATCAGCACGACAAGCGGGAATGTCTCGCCGCCGTTTCCGACCGCTCGCAGATCGCGGAAAGAATCGAAACGCGACGATTTTACAGATACGACCGTCTGGCCGGCCGGAATAAACTGGCTAACAACCTGGATAGCTTGTTCGAGAATGCCACCAGGATTTCCTCGAAGATCGAGCACGAGGCTTTTCATGCCTTGCTTTTTGAGATCGGCGATGGAGGAGCGTAATTCCTCCGAAGTCGTCTGCTGGAATCCGCCCGTCAAACCAACGTAGCCGACCAAATTCGACAGCATGAATGTGTTGCGGACCGAGGGCAGCGGTACGCCCCCGCGAACGATCTCGAAATCGACCGGTTCGGGCGAGCTGGCCCGTTCGATCCTGATCTTAACCGGAGTGCCTTTTTCTCCCCGAACATTTTTGGATACTTCCGCACTCGTCCAATCTTTAGCATCTTTGCCGTCGACAGCTACAAAGCGGTCACCGTAACGCAATCCCGCCTTTTCCGCAGGTGTGTCGGGAACTACTGACTGAACGTAGACGCCGTCGCGGTGCTGAAGTATCGAAACACCAATTCCGTAAAACTGGGAAGACTGCTCCTCATCCAATTTTCGGAATTCGGCCTGCGTAAAGAAAGTTGAATGCGGGTCGAGAGTCCAAAGCATGCTCTGCATCGAACTATCGGATACCTTTTCGTGGTCCACAGTTCCAGCATAGTTTTCGTCAATGGCCTTCATCGCCTCGGTATAGTCAGCCAGCACGGTATCCTTTGATACGCCGGACTCAGCGGAGGCTTTCGCTGGCATCCGGCCAAACAGACCGCCGACCACGGCTCCGATGGCGACCAAAACTGCGGCGATTATCAGTAACTTTTTGTTCATTATTACTCTTTACGTAGCGAGAAATTATAACACACCGTCGCGCGGCCAGGTACGGTCGAATGGAACAGTGAATCGAATTTACTTTTAGCGTTCAACCCTCTAATATTACCTATTTGTACGATGAAACCAGACGTTTCCATAGTTGTCCCGGCTTTTAACGAAACCGATCGGCTCGGCGAATCGATCGAGAAGATCTTGACTTACGTCGACCTGACGAATCTTGCCGCGGAATTGATCGTGGTCGACGATGGGTCGTCGGATCGGACGGCGGACGTGGCGCGAGAGGCATCAGTAGCGTTTCCAAATACGCCAGCGCACATCATTCGATACGACCAGAATCGCGGTAAAGGTTTTGCCGTCAAAACAGGATTGTTGAAGGCAGCCGCTGATATAGCGCTTTTCAGTGATGCGGACCTCTCTACGCCGATCGAAGAGCTGCCCAAACTGACCGATCCGATAGCATCAGGTGAATACGACGTTATAATGGGTTCGCGTGCTATCGATCGAACGCTCATCGGTACTCGACAGCCCTGGAGGCGAGAGCAAGGAGGGCGCGTCATGAATTTGATCATCCGAAAAATGTCCGGACTCGATTTTTCGGATACGCAATGCGGATTTAAGGCGTTCAATATGCTCAAATTTCGCTCCCTATTGAATTTGATGACCATTGATCGGTTTGGATTTGACGTGGAATTTCTCTTCGTAGCCCAGTATTACGGCCTTAAGATCGCAGAAATACCAGTTCGATGGAATGACGTGGCCGGTTCGAAAGTTAGTGTTTTTCGCGATACGTTTCGGATGTTTGGTGAACTGAATCAAATCCGCAACAACACGAAATCGGGGGTTTACCAGTTAAAATGACCGCCAAGTTAAACGTAAACATCGATCATGTTGCTACGATCCGAGAGGCCCGAAAGACGATCGAACCCAGTGTCGTCACCGCCGCTGTGTTGTGTGAACAGGCGGGAGCTAACGGTATCACGGTTCATCTGAGAGGCGATCGCCGCCACGTCCAAGACCGTGATATTGAACTCCTCCGTGACGTGGTTACCACGTATCTGAACGTGGAGTTGACGTCGAGTGACGAAATGATCGAGATCGCGGTTCGAACCCGGCCTGATGCCGTCTCGCTGGTTCCGGAAAATCCGAATGAAGTGACAACTGAGGGTGGACTAAACGTTATTTCTAACTTCGATGGCATCCAGTATGCGATCGGAAAGCTCAAGAATGCGGGAATATTTGTTAGTATTTTTATCGACCCGGTCGCCGAACAAGTCGAGGCCGCCGCAAGGGCCGGTGCCCAGCAGGTCGAGCTTTGTACGGCGGAGTACGCTGATATGACGTTGAGTTCACGAGCTGTTCATGGTGAAGGTGAAAAACTTGCTTCGGCGGAGCTTGAACGCATACGCAGCACGACGTCACTCGCCAGAGATCTGGGCATGATAGTAGCAGCGGGACACGGCTTAACATATAGGAACGTTGGCCGTTTGGCGGCGATACCCGAGATCACGGAGTTTAATATCGGCCACAATATTATTTCGCGTGCAGTTTTTGTGGGACTGGAAAATGCTGTTCGCGAGATGCTATCCGCAATACGGATCGGCACTTAGCACCAAGGGAGCCGCAAATGAGATCCGTCGATTTTTAGACGCTATGCTCTTAAGCTCGGCCGTGCCGAAAATGTCCGGAATTGGCGGACAAATTCGCGGTATATAGCGGACGGAACGAATCGCTCACCTCATAAGCCTTTTTGTAATCCAAGCCCCGGGTCCATACGTAGCCGATCGGACAAGGCGGCGGTTTTGCTCACTTTGAAAGTGACGGCGGAAACACTG
This sequence comes from Acidobacteriota bacterium, assembly GCA_040005135.1. Classification (GTDB taxonomy): domain Bacteria; phylum Acidobacteriota; class Blastocatellia; order Pyrinomonadales; family Pyrinomonadaceae; genus OLB17. The sequence goes on from JBDTZO010000114.1 coordinate 9,374, forward strand.
TTCGCATGCGCGGGCATGATTCCCATTCCGCGATGTCGCCCAAGTCCGCAAATCGTTGCGGTACGGCCTCGTGAAACCTTCTTTTAATCATATGAACATGGAAGATTCCGCAGTGTATTCTAATATCCGCAGTGGAAAGTCGGCCGTTTACCACCAGGAGCGCGGTTTGATCGCCGTGTGGGGAAAAGAGGCTGTTCAGTTCCTTGATGGCTTGGTAACCAATGACATGAAGACGCTGAATGACGGCTCTGAAATGCTGGCAGCTTTTCCGAATGCTCAAGGTCGATTGCTGGCCGTAGTCCGAGTGTCCCATCAACGAGAGAAATTCTACATTGAGACTGAGGGCTCGACGAAGGAGGCCCTGTTTCAGAATCTATTCCGGTTCACGTACGCTGGCGATTTTTTTGTTGAGGATCTTTCCGCTCAATACAGTTATTTTGAGAGCTTCGGAGACGCGCCGAAGCTTCCCGAGGATGGCCTTACATTTTCAATTGGTGGTTCCTCGGGACAGTTTGTCCCGGTCGCAGTGGCCGACTCCTATCTGAATGAATTGGTAAAGACATCGGCCATTATCTCGGAAGAGGTCTACGAGACAATTCGGATCGAGAACGGCACACCGTTATTCGGCGTCGACATGGATGGAACCACCATCGTTCCTGAACTGGGGCTCGATGGCCTGATCTCATACACCAAGGGATGCTACATTGGACAGGAGATAATCGCTCGAATTCATTTTAGGGGACACGTCGCAAAACGATTGACTGGATTGGTGCTCGAGTCCACTACTCACGATACGGCTGAATTGCCGGGCACAGAATTATTCACCGGTGAGGGTAAGAGCGCGGGACGGATCACATCTGCAACCATTTCACCGACAATGAAGAAAACGATCGCGCTTGCCTACGTAAGATATGAGCATTTACAATCGGGAACTAAGGTGAAAGCGGGCAGCTCGGTTGCTGTGGTTACGACCGTTCCGTTTATCAGTTAACAGATATTGATATCACCATCATTACAGCTTCAGCCGCGTAACTTGGCCTGTGATAAAATTGAACTACCGAAATATGGCTGAACCCGACATCGACATGCCAACTGCGAAGTTGGCTTACACGATCATTCAAACGATGATGGACGGGCACGAGGCCTTAAGTGATCTGCTGGTCGTAATGGCTCACGTTTTGGACGAGGATGTTTTGAAAGCCTTGACGAATACTAATGAATGGGCCAAGTATCTCGAATCAAAACGAGAGCTCGAGATCGCTCAATTACAAATGGAAACCTTTACCACCGCTCTCAAAAAACTTGAAGATGTTTGATCTCCTCATAATCGGAGCCGGGCCGGCCGGGATTTCCGCCGCGTACGAAGCGAGCACTTGCGGCCTTGATTACGTCGTGATCGAAAAGGGACTTATCGGAAACACCATCTATCACTATCCCGTCGGCTTGACGGTGTTTTCGACCACACACGAGCTCGAATTCTCCGAAGGCGACCTAAATCCTGCTCGAGAAAAGCCAACGCGAGAAGAACTGCTTTCCTACTACGTTCGATTCGTTCTGGACAACAAATTAAACGTTCAGACAGAAGAGACGGTGTTGACAGTTGAAAAGTCTGACAATGGTTTTAGTGTAGTCACAGACAGAGGTACATACGAATCAGCCAGTGTTCTTTTCGCGATCGGCTCGATGGACCACCCGCGTCGGCTGAACGTAAAAGGCGAAGACCTGTCAAAGGTGCATTTGTTGTTCCGAGAGACGTATCCATGGGTCAAGAAGAGGGCTCTCATCATCGGAGGCGGAAACTCGGCGGGCGAAGCGGCGTTGTTTCTTGCACAAGAAGGGGCGGAAACTACGCTTGCGATATTTCGTGACGATTGGGAAAATAATGATCCTAAACAAGGCTGCATCAAGTACTGGGTCAAGCAGCCGCTCGAGGCGGAGCTTCAACAGCATTGTCTTAACCTCTTCTTCCTGGGCAAGGTTATCGAGATCCGCGAATCCGAGGTCGAGCTCGAGAGCGAGGCCGGCGAGCGAGTGATTCTGCCTAACGACGTTGTGTTCGTGCTAATCGGATCGGACGCCGACCTTACGATGCTTAAGGGCCTCGGCGTCGAGACTACCCATTCTAAATATGGTGAGGTTCCCGTGTACGATGACCAGAGCTTTGAAACGAATGTTCCGGGCGTATTTGTGGCCGGGCATTTCACAAACCACCGGCACATCAAGGGAGCGATCGACGCCCCGAAAACATTGATACCTTTGCTTTCCAGGAGGCTTCGGCCAGAAAAGCTGAAAGCACGGAGTTAGTCTCGAACTAAACTCCGTGCTCACTATGTCTGTTCCTACTCGGCTATTGCACCTCAGGTTTTTCAGTTCGAACGAAGACCTTTGAATCTTTGAACTTATCGGCTATGTTTGCCGGATTGATCTCATAGCTCGACACGTCAAAGGTTTCGTCCGCCGCTCCGCCGATCGTTTGCGTCCATTTGTAGGGAAGTTGAACGCCTTCGACCGAGCGATAGTCTGTGAACTTTACGGTAACCTCTGCCGTTGTCGCCGACGGATCTCCCATCTTTCGGTTGATGATAACGCTGTCGTTAGAATCAGCGCCCGCTTTCGCGTCGCCGGTGGTACGAAACTTCACGATCATTGGCATTTGCATTCCGGTGTAGCTCATCATCACCGGGAGGCTGGTCGACCTGCTCAAGTAGATCTTGTATGAGTTACCGCCGAAGCCCGCTATCACTGCGTCGCATTCGGTGCCATCCACACTTGTTTCGCCCCCGTACTGATAGTCCACGTCTATACCGTCGGGTGCAGACATCAAGAGCCCCAATGTCAGCTTAAGCATTTCATTTCGCCTCATGCCGTCATGATGTGCCTGCATGTCGCCGCCGCCGACTCGTTTGATCATGACGTGTTTCTCGCCTGGTTCGGTAGTCGAGTCGCCGTCGGTCGAGAACACGGCGTTTCCGCCATCAACCTTTCTGATGATCACTTTTCCGGTGTCATCACCATTGATCTCCTGAGTTGTGCCGTCGGAATTCTTAATCACGACATGGCGGACGCCGTCGCCAGCCGGCTCATTTCCGTCGGTTGTAACCGTGAACTGCTTGGCATCCTTCGCATCGCCGACCACGACAACGTCTAGTTGTTTTCTAATCCTGCCTTCAGAGCCCGGCGTTCCGTCGCCGTCACCGAGCTTGGTCATCTTCATCAGCTTGTCGGGCAGCTGCATGGCGATCTCCGTCTCACCGTTCTCGGTTCGCTCGCCGCCATCATTCCTCAAAGTCTTGGCCGTCTGGCCTATGATCCGAAGACTCTTGATGCTCGTGATCGCCGCGTCACCGCCAATGGCCAAGCGCGCCTTTTTCACAAGCTCCAATGCTCTCTCATCGGACTTGAATTTCGCTCCGACCGTGTCCACCAGAGCTCCGAGACCTACAAAGAAAACGGCCACACATAAAATCGAAAAGAAAAATTTTTTCATAAACTGCCTCCAGAAACTTTTTATAGCGAACAAGATGACGACCTATATTACTTCCATTGAGAAAAGCAGTTTTAACGGCCGTCGGCTAATTCGACAGTTCGAATATTACGCTCACAGTCGATAGCCGTGGTTAAGCTGAGGCAAAGTATTTGTAAAGGATGTAAAATGTCTCACATCACCATAGACAGAACGGCCGACATAATCGGAGAATTAGTCGATGAAGCGTACGCCGTACACTTACTTTGCAGTATTTGGGCTTTTAAGCCTACTATGCATTCTCGCGGTATTACAATATAACGCTCTGCGGCGGATCAGTGAATCCGACGGCGAAAAAGCTCATAAGCATGCCCAGGAACAAGCGGATCGCTTCGCTGCGGATTTCAACCGTGAAATACAAGGAGCTTATTTTAACTTTCAAACGGACGCCGACAATTGGAAAAATCGGGATTGGACCGGATTTAATGAGCGGTACGCATATTGGCGTGAGAAAACGAGTTATCCGGATCTGATCTCGGATTTCTATTTCGTGCCTCAGGCCGACTCGCCCGTGCTGTTATATGACCGGTCGAGCATGATTTTCGTGCCAGTCGAAGAGACGCCAACGATCATCGAACTTCGCAAGCGGTTTGCAGACCCCAATAATTTCAAGCCTATCCAGGACGATCTTTACACGCTCGCCTTGCCCATCCATGAAGCCGACGAAAAGATACCGCGGATATTTGTACGCACATCGGATCTTGAGCAAAAGACTGTACTCCGGGCTCCCGCGTGGTACGGCGTGCTGGCCATAAAGCTAAACGAAGATACGATAAAAAGCAGGATCATTCCCGATTTGCAATCGAAGTATTTTGGCGAAGGTGATTTCCGGATCTCGGTGACCGCGAAGGGCGGACGGCCGATCACAGCTGCCTTTGGTGACGGCAAGGCAGACGCCAGCTCAAAGCTCTTTGACCTGTCACCCGAAAATATCATTCAGTACGCTAACAAGGACATTCTGTCGAACCTCGACGCGGAACGCCGCACGGGAAATCTCGTAATGAATTCGCAGATCGAACGCCGAACGATGTCCCTTTCCAATACGAATAGCGCGGGACCGGAAACTTTTCAGATCGAATTAAATCGTGGCGACGGCCCCAAGACGGCGATCTTCACTCGCTCCTCATCCGGAGACGATCCTGGCTGGCTGCTGCAGATTCAGCACGAGGCAGGTTCGATCGATGCTTACACGGCGTCGACCTTCAAACGTAATCTGGCAGTTGGCTCGGGGCTTCTTGTATTGTTGGCGCTCGCGATCGGTTCGATCTTTTATTCGGGCCAACGAGCAAAGGTATTGGCACAAAGGCAGATAGACTTTGTTTCCAGCGTATCGCACGAACTTCGCACGCCGCTCGCGGTGATATATTCGGCGGGCGAAAATCTTGCGGACGGAGTGACTAAAGAGTCCGGTCACGTGACCCGATATGGGGAGTTGATCAAAAGCGAAGGCAAAAAATTGTCGTCGATGGTCGAGCAGATCCTCGCATTTGCGGGGGCAAACTCGGGTCATAAGAAATATAGCTTCCGCGAAACTACTACGATAGAGATCGTGAACGATGCACTGGCGGAATGCCTTCCGTTATTGAAATCGAATGCGGTCGAGGTCGAGACCAACCTTGCTGACGCGCCACTTTCCGGCGACATGTCTGCACTTAGCGCAGCGGTTCAGAATTTGATCGGGAATGCCGTTAAATACGGCAACGGCCGGCATTGGGTACGGATTACGGCCAGCAATGGCGGAGCACACGTACGAATATCGGTCGAGGACCGCGGTATCGGGATCTCCAAAAAGGACCTTAGGCAGGTTTTCAAGCCCTTTTACCGATCAAGGGAAGTGGTCGATGCCCAGATCCATGGAAACGGCTTAGGCCTCAGCTTGGTCGAACAGATCGCCGAGGCTCACGGCGGCAAGGTCGTTGCCAAAAGCGAGCCAGGAAAGGGAAGCATCTTTACGATCGAGCTTCCGATAATGCAGCTCTGAAATTTATGCGGATCTTGCTTATCGAGGATGAAGAGGGCCTTATCGTCACGCTTACCGACCGACTTCAAAGCGAGGGCTTTGATCTCACATCGGCCAACGATGGCAGAAAAGGCTACGAACTGGCCGTTAAGGGTAACTTCGACCTTATCATCCTGGATGTGATGCTCCCGAACAAAAACGGCTATGATGTTTGCCGCGACCTGCGACAGCGCGGCGTGAATACGCCGGTGCTGATGCTGACGGCGAAAGGAGAAACGATCGACAAGGTCCTCGGGTTGAAGCTCGGCGCGGACGATTATCTGACCAAGCCATTTGAGGTGATCGAACTGCTCGCGCGGGTCGAGGCGTTGCTGCGGCGATCTCCGAACCACACGAATCGAGCGACCGCCGAAGCGTTCCGCTTCGGCACGGTGACTGTCGATTTCAAGCGGGCCGAGGTTACACGTGATGACCGGCCAGTCGACCTGTCGGCGATGGAATTCAAGCTCCTGCAGTTCCTTATTGAAAACAGGGGCGAGGTCCACTCGCGTGACAACCTGCTGGACGCGGTTTGGGGCTACGACGCGATGCCGACGACCAGGACTGTTGATGTCCACGTCGCGTGGCTGCGGCAAAAGCTTGAAATCAGCCCGAAGCATCCGGCGTTTATTCAGACCGTTCATGGAATGGGTTATAAATTCCTTGGCTAACATTCGTATTCGCGCACGATCTTTTGAAATCGCCACGCGTCGTCGCGCATCGTAATGTTGTTAAAGAACACATACGAAAGGCGGTCGTCAGGCAGCAAAGAGACGAGCTCTTCGAGTTCGACGTCCTCGTACGTGTACCGCCAGCGCGGATGGCCGTGAAGCCTGTAATAACAGCTTTCCGGTGTCATCGTCGGTCGCGAGAACGGGTCGACGACATGCCACAATCCGAGTTCGCCGCAGATCTCTTTGATCAAGCCGTCGCTCCACGCCGGGCCTCGTGGTTCCCAACCGAAATTCAGGTCCGGGCGGTCGATGCCGCGAACAAACACCTTTAGGTTTTCGATGTTCTCGTCAGTCGGCTGAAACTTGGCTGGACATTGGAACAGAACGGTCTTGGCCTGCAAAGCGTCGGCACATGCGAGCGTGTAATCGAGGGCCTCATGGACGATCGCGGTCGGCTTGAAAAACCCCGCGTCAATGGCCTCGTTCTCTGAGAGTTTTCGCTTCAAACGCCGGAACGTGGGGCTTGTGCATTCATGCGTTATTAGTTGCCATGCCTTAAGTACGAACTCAAAATCATCGGGCATTTCCGCCCTCCATTTTTCGAGCGTTTTTAACTGAGGCGGTTGGTAGAATGTCGTTTGGATCTCGACGGTCGAAAGGCTTTCGGCGTAGACGGCCTTGGTCGAGCCAAATCCGCAAGTGCCGATGTGAATCTTCTTTCCCATAGGCGAGCTCCGACGCCGGCCGAAGTATTATAAGCTCGGGCTCGCGTGCGGAACTACGTACAGCACGACGGCCGCGTAGTGGATGATGCTCCCGGCCAAGATAAAAACGTGAAATATCGCGTGATGATGCTTGATGCTCTTCCATGGAAAGAATATGACGCCCAACGAATAAGCGACACCGCCCGCGATCGTCAGCACGACCGGCATGATCCCTAAAGCGTTGAAAAGAGGCTGGATAGCGAAAACGCCGAGCCAGCCCATCGCAAGGTATGAGATGACGTTTAGCGCCGGCCAGCGGTCGCGAATGAGTAGTTTGACGACGATTCCCGCGACGGCGGATCCCCAAACGGCAGCCATTAGCCATTTGCCCGTCGACGTGCCCGAGATCACAATTCCAAACGGCGTGTAGCTGCCCGCGATGAGTAAGTAAATGCAGCAGTGATCGACGATCTGCAGTGTTTTTTTGGTCGTGTGCGTGATCGCGCTGTGGTAAAAGGTCGACGCGGCGTAGAGAATGACGAGCGAGAGGCCGTAAACCGCGCATCCGGCGATCTGGGCGGGCTCGTCCCTGAGAGCTGCCAACAGGACCAGGACAGCGAATCCCGCGATGCTTAGGACCAGCCCGAGGCCGTGCGTGATCGAATTGGCAACCTCCTCGACCGGCAGTACGCTAAAATGTGATCGCAGTCTTTTTGTCACGTTATTCCGACCATAGTATCAGACTTAAAGCAGGCGGAATGTAACGATCGTGTACTTTCTCGCCTAAAATTCGGACTCAGACGTCGATCGCTGGCGGCGGGCGACGCCCGTTTTATATGCCGCTTCCTCGACCTTAGCGGCAACTGCCTCACCGACACGCCGGTCGAAGACCGACGGAATAATATAGTCAGGATGCAGCTCATCCGGGCCGATGATGCCGGCGATCGCCTTGGCGGCCGCGAGCTTCATTTTTTCGTTTATGCGTGAAGCTCGGCAGTTGAGCGCTCCGCGGAAAATGCCGGGAAAGCACAGTACGTTGTTGATTTGGTTTGGATAGTCCGAACGGCCGGTCGCCATTACAGCGACGAGCCCGGCGGCGTCCTCAGGCATGATCTCGGGCGTCGGATTTGCCATGGCAAAGACGATCGGGTCCTTGGCCATATTCTTGAGGTCTTTCTCGTCGATCACTCCCGGTGCCGAGAGGCCGAGAAACACGTCGGAGCCCTTAATGACGTCGTGGATCGTGCCCTGCTCACCCGCGGGGTTAGTGTGGCGGGCGTACCAGTCCTTGACCCAATTCATGTTCTCTTTGCGGCCCTTATAGATCGCTCCCGTCGTGTCGCAGCCGATGATGTTCTTGACGCCCGCCGCCATCACGATCTTTGAGCAGGCCACGCCGGCGGCGCCGATGCCGTTGACGACGACCTTAATGTGCTTCATATCCTTACCGACGATCTTAAGTGCGTTGATCAACGCGGCGAGTACGACGACGGCGGTGCCGTGCTGATCGTCGTGAAAGACCGGGATGTCCAACTCCTCTTTGAGTCGCTCTTCGATCTCGAAGCACCGCGGAGCCGAGATGTCCTCAAGATTGATCCCGCCAAAGGCAACCGAGATGTTCTTGATCGTTTCAATGATCTCGTGCGGGTCCTTGGTATTGAGGCAGATCGGAAACGCGTCGACGCCGCCAAATTCCTTAAAGAGCTGGCATTTTCCCTCCATCACCGGCAGTGCGGCCGCCGGGCCGATATCGCCGAGTCCAAGCACGGCGGTGCCGTCCGAGACGACGGCGACGGTGTTCTTTTTGATGGTCAGGTTAAAGACCTTTTCCGGGTCCCTGGCGATCGCCTCGCAGACGCGGGCAACGCCCGGCGTATAGGCCATCGACAGGTCTGATCGGGTCTTGAGCTGCATCTTTGACGCGATCTCAATCTTGCCGCCGAGGTGCATTAGGAACGTAAGGTCAGAAACATTGACGACGTCGACGCCATCGATATCCCGCACGCTCTGGACGATCTCCTGATCGTGTGATTCGCTGGCGGCATTGACGGTGATGTCACGAATCAAAAAATCCTTTCCGACGCTGACGATATCGATGCCCTCGATATCCCCGCCGGCTTTGCCGATCGCCGTGGTTATCTCACCCAATTTTCCGGGCTGGTTATGGATGCGGACGCGTAGCGTAAGGCTGTAACTGGCGTTAGGTGTAGGTTTTTGATTCATAGATTGCGGCCGCCGGGCTGGTTGAGCCTCGACACGTTGAATGCCGCGATATGAAAAGTATGACGAAAAAGGCTCCTAATTTCCAGTAGCCGCGTCACAATGCCGTCCCACGTACCGGAACGTTCGACGCCATCAATTCTAAGCCTGCGATTGCCGTCATTTGCTTCAATAACGGTCCGCACCAAGTCGCTGCGGCTATCAAGCAAGCCGGAGTCTGCTCGTTGTCGGTCGAGAGGGACGGAGCCGCTTGGCCTCGGCATACTTTCGATGCGGTTCTGCCTTGGATTAAAATTTACCGCTTCCGAAAACGGAGGTAATGTCATCGTCGGGAAGTTAATAAATTACATTAGTTTTGTGCCAGATTTCACTCGAAGTGGTACGGCGTAAGTGTTGACATTGATCTGGTTAGGTACGATCCATCCCATTAGTGGCCTGGACATAGTTAAATGGGACGAAACTAATGTCACAAATGAAGTATCGTATGCTAAATATTGTTAATACAGGCATTAGAGTGTGGTAGATGTCTTTTGCTGATGAGATCTATTAAAAGCCTTCGGCATAGTTGGCGAAGTCGGTATCGAATCAAAGCGGGCCTGGATCTGGGTGCTATACCTCCTGATGAAACGTATTCGCTCGATGCGTCGACGTCAATATAGTATTGCATAGATGAGACGGTGACTTCAAGCGGATCGTTAATCGAACACCTCATCATCTATTCGTGCACAGCCCTGAAGCTGGCTTCACCAAAGCAGAATCGGCTCATTTTCGACTAAATCGAAAAGGGCTGGCTGAGGCCGCATTGGACGAGGGCGGCGTGGCCGCCGGTGTGGGCACCACAATATTAGGAGTCCGGGCCTGATCGCAAAACGTTGTTTCGCTTGGAACGAGCAGGCGAAATGCGGTATGGTTTGGTAGTCGAGTATCGAGCGAATCCGAGTTCTTCCCATTTCATCTGGACAAAAAATAGGGAATATACATGAAAAAAACGTATCTTTTGATGGCTTTGCTGTGCATGGTCTGCGGTACGGCCGGAATCGTGCGGGGCGATATCGTGACTCGGTCACAGGGAGAGGCAGCGGCGGATTTTGCCCGACGGTACGCTCCCAAGGACAGCGAGATGACGGAGAAGGTCGTCGAGACCGAAGTATTTGGGGCAAAACGAGCGGTGATCGCGTTTTATAAGCTCGAGTTTCAGGCCAAATACGACTACACAGAGGTCCATGGTTATCTCTATATACCGCGCGACGGCGACGAGTACGACCGGATCCTGATAAATAATTTCGAAGAAGAAGGTGCAACACCGAAGATCGAGGCTGTTTTTTTCGCAAACGCGGACAAGGACGCGGCGAGGGAACTGATCGTGATCTGTTCGTGGCGGCAAGAACACTACGACGTCGACGGGACCTTATATGCGACCTACATTTTCGACGATATCGGGAGAGACAAGATCCCCGAACGTTTGACGTATCTTAAAAAGATCAGCGAAAGGGTGAGCGGCGGCTGCGATTGCAATTACCGGGACAAGACCAAGCCCGACAAGCGGTTCGAAACGGCCGTACAGGTCAGGACAGGCCTGAAAAAACTAGGTTACAGGTAACATATATGAAATTTAGAGCAATAATTATTAGCGTCGCAGCGGGTGCGACGATGTCGTCGGCCATTGCGGCTCAGTCAAAAACGGGCATTCGCGCGATCGACTTTCTCAACCGGACATACGCGGCGGGTTGCTATACCGGCGAGGGCCGCAAGTCCATCAAGGTCGCGAACGGCAAGTTTGCTGACGGCGATGATTTCTTTAACGTCGACGAACAGGTTACATATGGCGATGTAAATGGCGACGGAAAAGAAGATGCGATCGTGCGGATCTACTGCGGCAACTCGGCGGGCACGTACCGCGATTTTGAGGTGGATGTATTCACCGCGAGCGGCAAGGGCGCGAAGCTGATCAGCCGGATCGACCAGCCGCAGATGGAGGCGGATTATAAACGGACCTTCCGAAAAGGGATCGTCTTTGGGCTTGCTGAGCCAGCGCCCGAAATCAAGGCCGGACGCATCGAGATCGGGGCTTTGACCGACGGTTCATTCGCCGGCCCCGCAAACACAACGACATTCGAGTACAAGCTCGCGGGCGCGAAATTGGTGGTGATGGGTAAGCCAAAGCGAAAAAAGAATACTTAAAACGAACAGCGGCCGCGGACAACAACCTCCGCGGCCGTTTGATTTGAGACGGCATATGTTCGGTAACAGACAGACCGGTGCAGACGCACCTCATATAGTGGTCGGGTAAAATAAATATGAATTTGAAAGTTTGACCGGCGTAAATGCCGGAAACATGGGAGAAATATGGATACGCGTTTCTTGTGGGAATTGTGCAAAACTGTCCGCTCGGTGTGGAACGTGTATAGGTGGCGAGCAACGATCGCGGCGGCTGCGTTCGCTTTCGCGGTTTTACAGCCGGCCGACGGTTCGGCTCAGATCCGGGAGAATTCTATCGCGTTCAACCAACCTGCCAAGGTGATCTACACCGAATGCGAGTCGTATACATGCAGCTCCGCGATATATTCTCCTGAACAAGTCGTACAGAAGATCTCTGCCGCACAGAGGTCGGCGATCGTTAACAAAGACTGCAAGGGGCTTCGGTCTGAATTCGGCAAGAATCTGGAAGCCTTTCCGTTCGAATTTCGCGACACTGATCTGATCGACTGCATCGACGATCGACCGATGCGGTTATGGATGACGGATAACAATTATCGGCGTTTCCTGGCGAACAAGGACAACGTTACCTCGGTAGCCGAATATCACGATCACCTCAGATCGATCGGATACACTTCGAAAAAACTCTTAGGTCAATAGCGAGCTGTTATTTTATCGGATCATTGTGCGGGCCCGGCGGATTGTGCAGGGTCTCGCGGCCGGCTTGCTCCGGGCTTGACGTGGCCCGAGCCGGTTGAATTGGAGTTGCCGGCCGAGGAATTTTGGCGCGAAGGTGCAGTGCCAACCTTGACGGGTGTCGCGCCCCTGCGAAGCGTCGTTACGAGAACGCCGATCCCGATGACGGCTGCCGCCAGACAACAGACGACCAAAGCCGGCCGCATCAGTGGGCCGGAAAGAAATGTTGTTGTGTCGTCTGAACGTCGAACCATAGGACCAAATAGCAGGAGAACTCTGCGAGTATATACTCCGTTTTAAATTACGCCAAACGGACGGAACACGTTCGGAAAATTTGCGTATTTTCGGGCGGCCTTTTCATTGGCATTTACGAGATCGGCCGCATCAGTGCTCGATGCAGGCCAAGGATGTCGATGTGATCGGCCGGCATCCGAATAATGTCGTCGGGTTCGAATTCGCCCGCAGGCCGAAGCTCGATATAAGCACCGACACGGTAATATTTTCGCAGTACGGCTGACTTGGCCTCGACGATCGCGGCGACGGTGTCGCCGTCACGAACGAACTTTCGGAGCTCGATGATCGAGATGTCGTCCTCGAAAATATTTTCGCTGGCGAGAGTGTCGTCCGGCACGCGGTAGGCACGCACACGCGACGCGACGTGTTGACCAAGCATGAATTCGGGCATGATGAGCGGCCGCTCCTGATAACCTTCGAGGCGTCGGCCCTCAGCGGGAAGTTCGAGCCATTCCACCAGAACGCCGCCCGCGGGAACCGGCCCGTTCGTCGATCCCACATCGATATAAAAATGCCCGTTCTCACGCCGACGCGTCAGCAACCCTTGCTCCTCGAGGTCGCGGACGATACGCCCGATTCCCGCGCGTGACGACAGCCCGAATTGGCGAGCGATCAAGGCGTACGACGGCCGATGGCCGTGAGATTCGATATGGCGAAGCATAAAGTCGAGCACCTGACTCTGCCTCCGCGTCTGAGCATGCATTGTCGTTAAAGGGAATTGTAGCGGAAATAGGGAATTGTGAATAGGGAACGTCCGCAGATTACCGCTTGTAGCATATTGCCTGCTGCCATCTGCCTTTCGCCAACCGTTCCACTCCCAAGTGGTATAATAATGGGAACCACGGAGGGCGATACTTTATAAATATTGTTACGGGATTTACGCGTGGGCTGAAACAGAATCAGCTAAAGCGGATCGAGAAATTGGGGACGCGGCGGGTTGCGGCGGATACGATCGTGTCGCCGGAGCTAGCGCGGCAGATGGCCGAGATCTCGAACGAAACGGGACGCCAGGTCGGCGTCCTTATTAATCGAAAGGGACAGATCGACTATGTGATGGTCGGAACGGCGAAAGGCATCGAGCTGCCTGATTTCGGGCGGGCTCGTGTATCCGAAGACCGTTTTCGCGGTTTGCGCTGCGTTCACACGCATCTCGCCGGCGAAAAACTGACGCAGGATGACCTCACTGACCTCGCATTGCTGCGGCTGGACCTGATGACGATCATACAGGTCGACCGCAAGGACGGTTTGCCGGGGCTTGTATATTCCGCTCACCTCGTGCCGACGGCCGCCGAGAGCCTCGAGGCGGAAGCACAGTCGCTGCCGTATGAATTTCTCGAGCCAAATGTCGCTTCTCAGCTCGATACGGACTTTACGTCGCTGATAAATTCGCTCGAGGACGAGATGGCCCGCATCCGTCTGACGGCTCGCACAGGCCACGCGGGCCGCGACCGCGCGATACTCGTCGGCGTGACGACGGGCGACGTGGAGACCGCCGAAGAGTCGCTGGCAGAGTTGAACGAGCTCGCCGCGTCAGCGGACGTCGTCATCCTCGATACCGTCATTCAACGACGCCCGCAGATCGACCCAAAAACGGTTTTGGGAAAGGGAAAGCTCGAGGAGCTGCTTGTACGTTCGATGCGTCTCGGAGCGGACATTCTGGTCTTTGATACAGAGCTGTCGCCGGCCCAGGTCAGATCGCTTTCGGATGCGACGGAATTAAAGGTCATCGATCGTCCGCAGCTGATACTCGATATCTTTGCCCAGCGAGCCCAGTCGCGGGAGGGCAAGCTCCAGGTCGAGCTCGCTCAGCTTAAGTACCTGTTGCCGCGGCTAGTCGTCGGGCAAAATTCGGCATTTTCGCGTCTTGCGGGCGGCATCGGCGGGCGAGGGCCGGGCGAGACCAAGCTTGAGACTGACCGCCGCCGTGTCCGCGACCGGATAGCGCAGCTCGATAAACAGGTCGACAGCCTAGGACATCAGCGACAGGAACGCCGTAAAAAACGCGTGCAAAAACATTTGCCGATCATCTCGCTGGTCGGTTACACAAATGCCGGCAAATCGACATTGCTCAACAGCCTTACCCAATCTGACGTTTATGCCGAGAAAAAGATGTTCGCGACGCTCGACCCGACGTCGAGGCGTCTGCGGCTGCCTTACGACCAGGAAGTGATCATCAATGACACTGTCGGATTTATCCGCGACCTGCCCGCGGCACTCGTGTCGGCGTTTCGAGCGACCCTTGAGGAGATCGCGGACAGCGACTTGCTGATCCATGTCGTCGACGCGTCAAATCCACGCGTCCTGCAGCAGATCGCGTCGGTCGATAAGATTATCGCCGACCTCGAATATAACGACATTACCGAATTGATCGTGCTCAATAAAAGCGACCTGCTGACACAGGACGAGATCGATCAGCTGACGAGACAAATAGAGCTTGACAGCGGGTCGCAATGCGTGTCAATTTCAGCTATTCGACGGGAATCCCTGAGACCGATGGTCGAAGCGATCGGCGAACTGATATCGGTGCCGGTCGAGGACTATATGGTGCAAAACGTATCGGCCGAATTGTAAGTTTTACTAGATGAGCAAGCGGATACAGGACATGAAATCGCCCGGAACGCGATTCCGGGAGAAAGCTGCGGCCACCGCCGCGAAGCCTTTCGCACGGGTCTCGGCGACCCAGCGTTTTTGGCTTGGGTTTGCGGCGATCTGCATCCTAACTACCGTCCTGATCCATAATCCGTGGTGGCGTGCGTCCGGAGAGCAGATCTACAAGGTCGACGATGTCGCCCGCGAGAGCATCATTGCACCGGCGGATGTGACCTTTACGGACACCGACGGGACCGAACGCCTGCGATTAGAAGCGAAGAACGCCGTCAAGCCCATTTTTCGATACGAGTCGAACAAACCGGACCAGGCCGTGCAGAGGTTTATGTCGTCGTGGGAAATGCTGCAGCGGCACGGCAGCGACAACACGAATTCAAAGGGAGCTAACAGCGAAAGCAAGAACGATGGCCGATGGTCGGGTGCCGGCGGGCCTGAAGTTGGCAAGGCCCTGGCCGGGCGCACTTTTAGCCGGAACGAGACCGACGCCATCAAGGATGCCATCAAAGACAGCTCCGACGGCTATATTTTTGACGACTCGGACCGGCAGTATTTTCAAAAGGACGTTTTCGTCTTTGACCGTGCAAAACCTAACCAACAGCTTACGGTTTCGATGCCCGAGAGCACATGGACCGCACTCTCTGTCGCCCGCCAAAAGCTGAGGTCACGGATCGCCGCGATCAAAAGCCTTTCACCAAAGGAAGTCGAAGCTTTTTATACCGCGGCCCAGATCCTGGTCGAGCCTAGCGTCGCCTACGACAGCGTCGCGACCGAGAATGCACGCCAATCGGCGGCGGCGGGCATTGAGCCGATCACAGTAACTCTCCGACGCGGCCAAAAGATCGCGAACGAAGGCGACATCGTCACTGCATCGATCCTGTCTAAGATCGCCGCAATTCGCAGCTACACGTCGTCTACACGACAGTTCAATCGATTCATCGGAATTTTGATGCTCGTAACCGGGCTGTATTGGCTCGCCTGGAAATTTATACAGAACCGCGGCGTGCTGCCGCGGCTCGCGCTCAGCCCGCGAAAGACGTTCGCTCTGCTCGGATTTGTGATCGTCGTTCAAACGGCGCTGATGGCCATCTTTTTCCGGCTCGCCGAGTTTACGGCGATGCAGAACGTCAAGGCACCGCTGAACGATCCGATGCTATGGTCCTTCGCCGTGCCATTCGCCACCGCGAGCCTGCTGATGACGCTGCTTGCCGATAGGCCGACCGCGCTGTTCACCGGCATTTTCGGAGCATTTCTCGCAGGATTTATGGCGCCGCGTGGATTTGAATTTGCCTTATTCTCAGCGCTCGTTTCGGGTGTCGCGGTGTATGGAATAGGCCGATACCGCAGCCGTCAGACCGTGACGATCGCGGGCGGACTCGTCGGCGTCGGGAGCGCCGTTCTCGCAGTTGCGCTGATCGAATATTCGCAGCAGCCGATCGTGCTGAACACTATACTCCTTGCCATCGTGTGCGGGCTCGTCAGCGGCGTGGTGACCGCTGCGATGACTGCCGTCCTGCTTCCGATGTGCGAGAATTTTTTCGGAATACTGACCGACGTCAAGCTGCTCGAGCTGTCGAATGCCGACCTGCCTGTACTCGGCCAGCTAGCGCTGCGTGCACCCGGTACGAACCAGCATTCGCACGCCGTCGGACAGCTCGCCGAGGAAGCTTGTCGCGTCGTCGGCGGCAACGGGCTGCTGTCGCGGATCGGAGCTCTCTATCACGACATCGGCAAGACGGCGGCGCCCGAACATTACGTCGAGAATCAGGCCGGCAAGAACCCGCACGATCGCCTCAAACCGACCCAGAGCGCCAAGATCATTATCAGCCACGTCACGTACGGCACGAAACTGGCGCGGGAAATGGGCCTGCCGCAGCGGATCATCGACTTTATACCACAGCATCATGGGACGCGAACGCTGCATTATTTCCTAAAAAAGGCACAATCCGAGGCCCGCGACCTGAGCGAGATCTCAGAGAACGATTTCCGTTATCCTGGACCGAAGCCGCAATTTAAGGAGGCAGCGATAATGATGATCGCGGATTCCTGTGAGGCCGCGGCCCGGAGCCTGGCAGAGCCAAACCCGGTGAACATCAGGTTTATAGTGACCAAGATCATCGATGCCATCCTGCAGGACGACCAGCTCGACGAATGCGATCTGACCTTGCGCGAACTCACACAGATCCGGGAATCGATGATCAAATCGCTCGTCGCGATATATCATTCGAGAGTGGACTATCCGGGCTATGTGCCGCCAAATTCGGGCCAGTTCAAATTTGCCTCCGGCACGCTCGATAGCGAGGAACGCGGGTTTAAGTACACGAATCCGGCCGACATTCCGGTAAGCCCGGGCGGCGAGGTAGAGGACGAAGCTATCGACCACTCGCATTCGCCGGATCGTCGGGATCTAAAGGTCGCCAAATAATTATGCTGAAAAGCTATACATTTTGGTTGTCGGCCGCGGTCTTGTTCCAGCTTTTAACCGCTGCGATACACTGCATCAGTTTTTTTGTGGAACCCGACCTGAATAATGAGACAGAGCGTCAGATACATACTCTCATCACAACTTACCGTGAAGATCTGGGGGCTGGATTCGCGCCCACTTTCTCGGAACTTTTCACCGCTCTAAGCGCGTGCTTTCCGCTGTTGTGCCTGTTGGGTGCTCTGACGATGGGCTATTTGATGTTCAAGCACGTCGAGCCCGGCTTGATGAAAGGGATAATCGCGATAAATCTCGGCGTTTTCGGGGTCTGTTTGCTTGTGATGCTAAGCCTTACCTTTCTGCTGCCGATCACGATGACGGCGCTGATCGTATTCAATCTCGTGCTCGCGTACATCTTCTGTCCGCAATCAGCGAGCTCCGTGTAGCCGAGCCGCTACACTAAAAATCTAATTCAACGTCGGCTGAAAACGGCCTTTGAGTTTTTCGTAGGTCGAGCGAAGTGACTCGGGCAAGGTGCGGGTTTCGCCGATCGCGGTCATGAAGTTAACGTCGCCGATCCAGCGTGGAAGCAGGTGCATGTGGTAATGGCCCGCGACACCGGCGCCGGCAGCACGGCCGAGGTTCATTCCGACATTTATTCCGTCAGGTCTGTAGGCATCTGAAAGGGCTGTCTGCGCTCGTTTGACGAGGTCCATCATCTCGTCGGTCGCAGCCTTTTCCCCGGCGTTGAGATCGGCAAGGTGAGCGTAGGGAATGACCATCAAGTGTCCCGAGGTGTACGGGTAGACATTGAGGATCACAAAATTAAACTCGGCCCGATGAAGTATAAAATTATCTTCATCACTGGCCGAGTTGTTCAGAATATCGCAGAAAACACAACCGCTTGTTTTGGCGGCCCCGCTCGCTGTTATGTAGTCATATCGCCACGGACTCCAGAGTACATCCACTTGTCAGACCCTCGGTGCCGCTAAACTTTATTGATGAGCTCCTTGAGCTCTTTGCCGGGTTTGAAGTATGCGACACGCTTTGCGGGGATCGCAACAGCCTCGCCTGTCTTAGGGTTTCGGCCCTTACGCGAATTTCGCTGCCGAACCCTGAAACTGCCAAAGCCGCGAAGCTCGATCTTTTCTCCCTTATTGAGGCTGCCAGTTATGCTGTCGAAGATTATTTCGACGAGCTGCTCGGCATCCTTTTTGGTCATCTCTGCTTCTTTTGCAACTTTCTCGACCAGATCAGCTTTTGTCATTGCTAGTTACGACTCCAAGAACTAAATTGCCTCTTACCCTTGATCTGCAAACCGGCCTATGCCGATTTGGTCTCCGACTCCTTGTCGGCATCTTCTTTTGAAGTTGCTTCGGGCTCGGTCGCCACTTCGGCGGTCTCGGTTGTTTCGGCCGCGGCTTCATTCTTCGACTCGGCCTGAGCTTCTTCCGTCGTCTCGGCAGCCGGTGCTTCTTCCGCGGTTTGGTCAGCAGTCTCCGCTGCCGCCGGTGTCTCGGTTGAATGCGATGTTTCTACGCTCGAAGCTTCTGCGGCAGGAGGTTCGGCGTCAGGAGCTTCCTCAGAGGCAGTTTCGCCGGTAGGAGTTTCCTCAGCGGGAGTTTCGTTCGCCGGTGCGTCCTGAGCCGCGGGTTCCGCGTTCTCTTCGGTGGCGGCGTCAGTGCTTGCCGCTTCGTCAGAAATAGCGTCTTCTGCGGTAGCTTGATGATCGTCAGCGGAGCCATCTTCGGTGGAGGCTTCCTCAGCCGCAGGAGCTTCCTCGGCGGCTTTCGCCGCCTCGGCCTGCTTTGCTGCATACTCGTCGGCCTTGATCTTTTTAGCCGCGAGCTTGGCCGCTTTTTTCTCTTCCGGCGTTTCTTCCGGAGCCGCTTCCTCGGCCGCTCCGCCAAAGTTCAGATTGGCAAGCTCACCGAGCGACGCCATTCCGCCCTTCGCTTCGGTCGAGTACATCTTGCTGTCGACTGTTGGCTCGTCTTCCTTGCCAACGGCACGTGCAGAGAGCCCGATCTTTTGGTCAGCTTGCTCGATGCGTAGGATCTTGAAATCCATCTCCTGGCCGAGCTCTGCCATCGACTCGGGGCGGTCAACCCGCTCGTCCGACAATTCCGAAATGTGGCAGAGACCTTCGAGGCCCTCGCCGAGTTCGACGAAGATGCCAAAATTGGTAAATCGCGAGACCTTGCCGCGGACCACGTCGCCCGGACGGTGTGTTGCTACGAAACCTTCCCATGCGCTGGGCGTGAGGTCCTTCATCGAGAGCGACAAACGCTGATTCTGCTTGTCGATGCTGGTGACGATGGCATCGACCTCCTGGTCCTTCTTCAGTACGTCCTTAGGATGCTTGATCTTTTTGGCCCAGGTAATATCGGAAACGTGGACGAGTCCGTCGATACCCTCTTCAAGCTCGACAAATGCACCGAAATCCGTGATGTTGCGGACGCGGCCGTGGATCTTGGTGCCGACCGGATAGCGCTCGTCGACGCGTGCCCAGGGATTTTCCTGAAACTGCTTCATTCCAAGGCTGATGCGGCGTTCCACCGTGTCGACACCGAGCACCTGAACCTCGACCTCGTCGCCACGGTTAAATAGCCGTTTGGGGCTCTGAGCCCGACGCGACCACGATATTTCGGAAACGTGCACGAGGCCCTCAACGCCGGCTTCGAGTTCGACGAAAACACCGTAATCGGTGACCGATGAGACCTTCCCGGTCATCTTGGAATTAACCGGATAAACTTCGATAACGGTCGACCAGGGATCCGGCAACAGCTGTTTGTAGCCGAGCGAGATCTTTTCTTTTTCACGGTCGAGCTTAAGAACCTTGACCTGGATGTGGTCGCCGACCTTGAACATGTCGCCCGGATGATGGAGACGGCCCCATGACATATCCGTAACATGCAGCAGACCGTCAATGCCGCCGATATCGACGAAGGCACCGTATTCAGTGAGATTTTTGATCGTTCCCTGAACGACAAAGCCGACGTCTATGCTGTTGAGGGTCTCGGCTTTTTGCACGCCGACGACCTGATCGGTCAGCACCTTTCGCGAAAGAACAACATTGTTGCGGCGGCGGCTGAACTTTATGATCCTGGCTTCGATCTCCTGGCCCTTGTACTGATCCAAGCTGTGGATCGGACGCGAATCGATCTGCGAGCCGGGAAGGAATGCTTCGATTCCGCCGACGTCAACGCGGAGACCGCCCTTGGTCTTGTCCAGAACTATGCCGATGACGTTGGTCTCGTCGTTGAAAGCCGTTTCGAGAACGTCCCAAGCCTTGCGGCCCAGAGCGTCATGTCGTGACAACTGGGGTGGGCCGTCACCTGAGTGCATGCTGCGGAGCACGACCTCGACATTGTCGCCGACATTTACTGTCAACTCGCCGTCCGGGCCGGTGAAGTCCTCGACAGGAGCAATGCCCTCGGACTTGTAGCCGAAGTCGATCAGGATCCCGCGATCCGAAAGGCCGACGACCTTGCCCTCAACCAGTTCGCCCGGGTGAAAGGTGGTCTGTTCCTGCTCGAACTGTTCGAGAATGGCGCCAAAGTCAATATCGCTTGACATGTGAGCGTCATCGTCGTGTGCTTCCGCGACGGTTTCCGTGGCAGGAGCGGTTTGCTCCGGTGCCGTTTCAGGTGCTGTTGCTGCCGCTGTCTGTTCCGCGATCGATCCCTCTGCAGCATCGGTTTGTTCGATCTCGTTTGTAGCCTCGTTTGTCATTTACGCGTTTCTATTCTTCCTATTTGTTAAAATGCCAATTTGAAATTGGTCAATACTGAATCTTTTCCCGTCATGGTCGCCGGGCACATCCGCGATCAACGGAGTGCCGGAACATAAAAAATCGCCATCATTTACCGTAAAGATCGCATTCGCACTTCAAATGCAACGGAGGGCAATGATGATTGCGACGATTCGTGGTCCTTCCGCGTGACTTGGTAAAACTAAAATTTACACGTCCGGCGCCTTTTCTGTCAAGACAAATGTGCCGAAAATGCTTGAATTAAATGCATTTGACGGATTTCAAGACGGCATCGGACAGCCGCAGCGAAATAACCCGCGAAAGTGCAAAATTCGATAGGTAGATCGGCCGTAACCCTACCAGCGTCAATTCCTTGTAATGAGGTCGCTGACGTGGCCGACGCCGCTGCTCCGTTCCATGTCTTCTTTGGCAAGCGAAGCGGTGTTATGGATGCCAGCAAGGCGGAGGCGAAATTCGTCGGGATTGGTAGTGCCGCGCAGGGCTTCGTCAAGGCCGATCAGGCCGGACTGATATAGATAAAATAGAGATTGGTCGAAGGTCTGCATGCCGTATTGCGACGTGCCCGCAGCGATCGCGTCGCGGATCGACGCCATCTTGTCTTCGTGCAAAATATAGTCTCGGATGAGCGGGGTTGACATCAGGACTTCGACAGCCGGAATGCGGCTGTTTCCCTTGGCAGACTTCATCAGACGCTGTGAAACGACCGCTTTCAGCAGGCCCGCGAGCTGAATGCGGATCGCTTTTTGCTGAAAATGCGGAAATGCCGAAATGATACGCGTGAGCGTTTCCGACGCGTCTAGCGTGTGCAAAGTCGACAGCACCAAGTGTCCGGTTTCGGCGGCCACGAGGGCCGTCTCGATAGTCTCGAGATCACGCATCTCGCCGACGAGAATGACATCGGGGTCCTGACGCAGGCTTCCCCGGAGGGCCTCGGCAAAGTTGCGCGTGTCGACATCGACCTCGCGCTGTGTGACGAAAGATTCTTTGTTCTTATGCAGAAACTCGATCGGATCTTCGATCGTGACAATGTGGCAGTTTCGCTTTTGGTTGATGTGATCGACGATGGCGGCAAGCGTGGTCGATTTACCAGAGCCGGTCGTACCCGTCACGAGGATCAGGCCACGTCGCTCCTCGGCGATCGCGTTAAGGATCGGCGGGAGTCCAAGCTCGGCAAAACCGCGGATCGTGTCCGAAATTACACGGGCTACCATTCCGATCGAATTACGCTGCTGAAAAATGTTTATGCGAAAACGTCCGAGTCCCGACACTCCGTAACCGATATCGACCTCATACGCGTCTTTGAAATGCTGCTTTTGGCGGTTCGACATCATCGAGAACGCCATTTCGAGCGTCTCGTCCTGGGTTAACCGGCTGACTCCAGACAGCGGTTTCAGCTCGCCCGTGACCCGAATAACCGGGAACGATCCGGCCCGCAGGTGCAGGTCCGAAGCGCCAAAGCTCATGGCCATTCGCAAAAGATCATCAATTCGGGTCGACATAACAAGAGTGCAACAGGAAAGTGCGGCGTTTTCGGCTGGGACGGCTTAAGAAAAAGCATGCCCGGGACACCGACAAGGACTCTCTTTAGTTTAGCCTCTATCCGATGACGAGGTCAATGCATTTTTTCGACGCGGGTCGGACGGAAAGGGCTTCAATTCGACACGCATTGCCGAAGAGTCGTAAAATCGAGATATTAATGAACAAAGCAGGAAAAATCATCGCGGCGGATCCTCCGTACGCAATACCCGGCGGCGAAGTGGCGATCGATTGCGATGGATTTCATGCCGGCGAGGCGGACAGCGGCTGTTACATCGGCGGAGAACTGTGCCGCCTGGTGGCAGCTTCGTCGTCACGGATACTCGCGATCGTACCCGAGGGTATTACGTCTGAACATACCCATATTCACCTCGAAAGCGGCGGCGATCAAAGCGGAACATTTCCGATGGTCGTGGGCAAACGATTGGTAGGCGACATGCATATAGTCGCCAACCCCGCGATCGATCCCAAGGACGATGCCATCATTCTGACGCGTTCCGGATCGCGCGGACAGCATCTGCCCGTAACACTGTTTCGGCTTGAGGCCGACGGTTACCTCGACGAAATGCCCGATGCCATCATGACTCCCACAGGCATCGCGTTCGACAAAGACGGCCAGATGTACGTTACCAACCGAGCAGAAGGCGAAGTCCATCAGGTAAGTGGCGATGGCACCAGCACCGTTTATGCGACCGGGCTCGGGATCGCGACGGGCATTGCTTTTGGCCCCGACGACTTGATGTACATCGGCGATCGAGCCGGAACGATCCATCGAGTGCGTGATTTTGCCGAGGTCGAGACCTTTACCGTAATGGAACCCTCAGTAGCGGCGTATCACATTGCGTTTGGGCCCGACGGACGGCTATTTGTGACGTCGCCCGGACTAGCAAGCCACGATGCGGTCCACGCGGTCGACAACGAAGGATTTGATGAAAAGTACTTTAGCGGACTCGGGCGGCCTCAGGGAATTGCGTTCGACACCGCGGGAAACTTGTATGTCGCCGGCTGTTACCGCGGCCGTCACGGCATTGCCAAGATCACGCCCGGCGGCCTTGAGGCCGAACATTTTGTCGCCGCTAACAACGCTGTCGGCCTGTGCTTTACACGCAAGGGCGACATGATCGTTGCGACGAATGACAGCGTTTACTCGCTGCCGCTCGGGATCACGGGCACGCTGCTTAAATAGTCGCAATTCGTTTTGATCGCCATTTTCAAGCATGGATCTTCTTGCCTTTCAACATTGACTATCTCTATGATGGTCGGTAATGACCTTGACCAGCGCACTTCCGGCACGTTCGTTATTGTTTTTGGCAGCAGTGCTCGCGTTTGCGGCGTGCCGGAACGGGATTGAAATGCCGAACCCTTTCCCAACGCCTGAGCCGCCGCCAAGTTCGTCGCCGCTTCCCAAACTCGACCTAAGATCCGACGCGGAACTTGCACCGAATATTGCGGCGATCGCGAACCTTGCAAAAGGCAAGGTCGGGGTCGCGGCGGTCGTGCTCGAAACCGGTGAGTGCGTCACGCTCAACGCCGATCAGCATTTCCCGATGCAGAGCGTTTATAAACTGCCCATCGCGATGGCGATAATGGAGCAGGTCAGGCGCGGCGATCTCGGGCTGGACGAGGAGATTGGCGTTACCACAGACGACATGGTCCGCCAGGGCCAGCGTTCGCCGCTGCGGGACGCAAACCCAAAGGGCGGAGAATTTAGCGTCCGCGAGCTCATTCGTCTCGCGCTGGTCGAAAGCGACGGCACCGCGAGCGATGTACTAATGCGTGTGGCTGGCGGAGCACCGGCGGTCCAATCATATCTTTCGCAAATAGGGATCTGGGATATGAAGGTCGCGAACACTGAGAAAGAGATGGGAAAGGCCTGGGAGACTCAGTATCAAAACTGGGCAACGCCGATGGCCGCCGTGGAATTGCTGCGGCATCTCGACTCGTCGGCGGACCACTGGCATCCGCCTAACTTAGACCAGGACCTCAACGAGAGCCAACTGCTTTTGCAATTCATGTTCCAATCGACGCCAGGTGCCGCGAGGATAAAAGGCCAGCTTCCGCTGAAAGCTCCTGTCAGTGTTGTTGCTCACAAGACCGGAACATCCGGCACCCAAAGCGGCATCACCGCCGCGACCAACGATATCGGCATCATCTATTTGCCGAACGGCAAGCGTTTAGCGATCGCCGTCTTCGTTTCCGATTCTCCGGCGGACGAAAAAACGCGCGAGGCTGTGATCGCGAAGATCGCGAAAGCGGTTTGGGACAAATTTAGTAATTAGGCCGTCGACGACGCAAACCTGGGATAGCAATGGCTGACTATGAAACGGTTCGGAAAATTGCCCTTTCGCTGCCCAATGTAGAGGAAGGCTTGTCCTACGGCGCTCCCGCGCTAAAGGCCGGCGAAAAGCTGATTATCAGACTTCGGGAGGATCTTGACTCCGTCGTTGTTCTAACAACATTCGAGATCCGTGAAGAACTGATCGAGGCCGAGCCAGAAACCTATTACATCACCGACCATTACCTCAATTATCCGTACGTTCTCGTCAGCCTTGAACACGTTGGTGAAGATGCACTCGGTGAGATGATCGGAAATTCGTATAAGCTCGCAATAGCAGCCAGAAAGCCATCGCGTAAGAAATGATCTGTTAAATACAGCATTTTTACTTTCGCAAACAAATTGGGTGTACAATCGGCATGTCTCACCAAAAGAACTTCCGCGGCGCACGGTTTCTTTGAAATTGTAAATATCCTACGACTGGAGGAATCTTCGATGAAAAAGAACACGACTTTGACGGTCATTGCAGCAATGCTGGCAATGGCAATTTTATTTCTGGTCGGCGATCTGGGAAGTACGCATAGCAGGGCTCAAAAGGCAGATCCGCCGACAATACCCGAGGTGATCACGCTTGGAAAGGACGCGAAACTGGGGACCGTTACGTTTAACCACCTCAAACATGTCGACGGTACGTACAAGTCCGATCCGGCGTCGCCGATCACTTGCACGACTTGTCATCATACTGCCCGTTCGGCAGAAGAAATGGCCAAGACCCCGGCGATGAAAACCGCTTGGCCGGCTGATCGAACGACGACTCTTACGCTCGATCTATTCAAAAAGGATCCGACTGCGGCTGGAGTGGCTTCGTGCCGAGACTGTCATGCCAGAACGGGCGACAAACCGAAGCTGATCGCGGCGATCCCGGAGATCAAACCCGAGGGAGCGGCGACGGCCATTACGCTTAACAATCAACAGGCGTTCCACCGCACTTGTACAGGATGTCACGCCGATGTGAAAAAGAATGTGCCGCTCACCAAGGCACCGCAGCCAATGCAGTGTATGATGTGCCACAAAAAGACGGCCGCCTGATCCGTCGAAGTCTTCAAACCGAAAAAGCCGCGGATCTACAGAGATCCGCGGCCCTTCATTTATGTTGACGGCTCCTGCTATTGCTTGCCGGAGCGGATGTCGGCAATTCGCTTTTCGAAAGCCGCCGTGTCGGCCTTTTCAGCCTTGCCCTGTGCAATTGCCTTGTCGGCGACCGCTAGGCCTTCGTCCTTGCGGCCCGCAGCGAGAAGAACGCTGGCTTTGCCGGAAAGATTCTGGAATGT
>JBDTZO010000141.1:0-11606 GCA_040005135.1 Acidobacteriota bacterium
TCAGCATGTTGCGGTTCTCGCCCTTGTAATTTCGCGACTGCTGCTCGATACCGTAGGCATCCTCGCAGAACGTCTTTTGATTAACGTTTATTTCGGTATAGCCCATCGCCGTGAAATAGCGATTGACACGATTTCGTTTGTATTGCCACAGGTCAAACTCTTTCGGCGGCAGCTCGGCACCGCTCGATGTGCCGGTGAGCACGTCGAGAATGTATTGCGTGGCCTCGTTGGACGAATCGACGATCATATCGTGAACCCCGCGTGTAAGCTCCGGTGTTATCGTCACCTTGTCATCCTCGGTCTGGCGTTCCAGGGCCGCGAGGTAAAAGAGTTTAACGACACTTGCGGGATAAAGTCTGAGTTCGCCGTTATGATCGGCCCGAACGATCCTCGACGGATCCGAGAGGTCGATAAGTGCGGCCGACAATTCCGTATCCTTGTAAATCGCTGTTGTGGAATTTTTGAGAGCGTCGCTTATCGCGGAGTCCAAGATGGATCTAAGAGCGACAGAATCGGCGGCTTTTAGAGGTTGGTAGTTTCTCTGTGGAATTATCTCTTTGTTGGAGTTTGTTCGCTGTCCGAACGCGGCCGGACATGCGCATGCCAGCATGATCAAGACAAAAAGTGCTATCAGAGATCTCTTCATTCGGTTTCCAGATGTAATGCTTTGCTAATAAGGTATTTCAGAGTATAAACGAAAAGCATCGCGAAGTTCTAAAGACGTCGACCTCAGAAAAAAATGGCAGAACAAACTCTTATCCGAGGCCTCGGCCGATGGGATTTTGCAGCACTCGTGATCAACGGGATCATCGGTGCCGGAATATTTGGCCTGCCTTCAAAGGTGTTTGCTCAGATCGGCTCGTACAGCCTTTTCGCCTACGCCGCTTGTGCGATCATCATTGGGCTGATCGTTCTGGTCTACGCCGAGGTTGCGAGCCGCTTTTCGGCGACAGGCGGGGCGTATCTCTATGCGAGAACTGCATTTGGCCCCGCCGTCGGCTTTGAGGTCGGTTGGCTCTATTGGATCGTAAGGGTCGCGACATTTGCCGCGAACTGTAATTTGCTGGTTACATATCTCGGCTTTTTCATTCCCGGTGCCAGCGACGGTTTGATGCGAGTGAGCCTGATCTGTCTAATGGTGGCGCTCATCACAGCAGTAAATTTGATCGGCATACGCGAATCCGCGATGTTAACGAATATAATGACCGTCGGCAAACTGCTGCCTCTGCTAGTTTTTATTCTTGTAGGAATCTTCTTTATTCAGCCGGGCAACTTTTCGCTCGGCCCGGTTCCCCAATATTCGTCGTTTTCGAGCGTAGTGCTATTGCTGATCTATGCCTTTGTAGGATTCGAAGGTGCGGTAGTGCTTGCCGGAGAGACTAAAGACCCGGCCAAAACCATCCCCTCCGGTCTTGCGGTTGGTATGGCCGTCGTAACCGTGTTCTACATCGCGGTGCAGATCGTGTCGATCGGGACGCTGCCCGGGCTCGCAGCATCCGAACGACCGATCGCTGACGCGGCAACGGTTTTCCTGGGACGATTCGGGGCGGGGTTCATCACGCTTGGCGTGCTGATTTCGATCTTCGGGAACATTAATGGATCTGTTCTAACCGCGACTCGCACGTTGTTTGCGATGTCCGAGCAAAACGACCTGCCGGCCGTATTCGAGCGGTTACACCCGAGATTCAAGACACCATTCGTTTCTATAATTGTGACGTCGGGCGTGATACTCGTACTTACGCTCCAATCTTCTTTCCTTACGGCCGTCGCCATTGCAACTATCACTCGTTTGATCGTTTATGCGACCACCTGCCTGGCCCTGCCCATTTTTCGAAGGCGCGATGATATGCCAAAAGCTCCCTTTTCGGCGCCATTCGGGATCGCGGCAGCATTACTGTCGATTTGCTTGATAGTATGGCTGCTGACCAATGTGGATTTTGCCAAGGAAGGGCTATCGAGCCTCGTCGCCGCCGTGATCGGGATTTTGATCTTTGCGTGCTTTCGGCTATTCAGACGGCCGGCAAACTCTAGTTAAAGACACCTTCGCCGAGGAAGTTTTGACGGAGATACGCGATCGTATCCTGCAGTGTCTCTTGCGGATCACGCGGCTTGAAATTGAGCTTTTCCTCAGCTTTCGACGAATCAAAATACCAAAAATGCTCCGCTTGTTCGACCTCGGTCGGCATCACAGGCGATGCCTTTCCCCAATTTTTGTACAACGAATTGATAATGCCCGAACCGGCAACAGCCCACTTTTTCGGCATATGCAGCATCGGCGCGGAAACGCCGCTTAGACGTTCGAGCCGCTTGAAGAACTGCTCGAACGTCATATTTGCAGCTCCGAGCAAATACTTTTCCTGATGCTCGCCTTTTTCGAGAGCCGTTATGAATGCAGCCGCTGCATCACGTACATCTACAAAGTTCAGTCCGCCGCCCGGACAATACGGGACCTTTTTTCCGAGGAAATCGAGCACGGGTTTGGTCGAACTAAGCCGTTCGTCGTCGGGGCCGAGCAGCAGTGAAGGGTTCATTATCACAAGCCGTTGGCCGTCGGCCCTGAAATTTTCCAGTGCCGCACGCTCCTGATAATATTTCGACGCGTAATACGCCCAGCGCGTCAGGATATCGACCGGCTGAGGGTAAGTCTCATCGACTATCTGATCGTCCTCGCTCACCGCTATCGTGCCGCTAGACGAAGCAAGCACCATCGTGGAAACGCCCGCCTCGGTCGCCGCCTCGCACAACAGGCGCGTTCCGTGTAAATGGACGTTATTCATCGACATCGCGTCGTCGTTATCG
Organism: Acidobacteriota bacterium; assembly: GCA_040005135.1. Taxonomy (GTDB): domain Bacteria; phylum Acidobacteriota; class Blastocatellia; order Pyrinomonadales; family Pyrinomonadaceae; genus OLB17. The sequence continues at coordinate 2,800 of JBDTZO010000141.1, forward strand.
CGTGAGACCTTGCCCGCAAGATGAAAGATCGCCGAGACGTGTTTGCACGCCTTTGCAACGTCGCCGCGGTCCGTCACCGTGCCTTCGACAGCCTTGACGCCCGCGTCCTTCATCCACTCCGGCACGCGCGACGCCATCACCTTCAGATTCGTCTCACCTGCTTCGATAAACTGCCGGACAATATGCGTACCGAGAAATCCGGTCCCGCCGGTGATGAGTATCCTTTTTTCCGCTTTCGTTATCGCTTTAGTTTTTGCCATTTATTTGAACCGCCGAGACGCCGAGTTAAGAAATTACATTCGTTTTTGGATATTTTGCCGTCAATCGGCTTATCCACGTCTCGGCGGTTAAAACTTCTTTCGAATCGGATGAGCTTCTGTGTTGAAGACGACCGCGTCAAGGTCGAGCGTTTTTTCGGGTGCGAACAGCAGATAAAAATACTTGAACGTCTCCGCGAAAACAAAGCTATGCATGTAATCGGACTTTTCTTTTGTGACGACACTTTTCAAACCGGCATAGGCGACGTCCGTGCGGCAGTGTTTGACGAAATCGTCGAACATCTCTTTGCCCATCGCGAGGTACTTGGGGTCTTTGGTGTAATGGTAGAGATAGTATGTTGACTCGACGATCTCGGGCCGCAGCGGATAGCCGGCGTCGGTGGTCTTGCCGGTTTTGTAGTTATAAGTCTCAGGTTCAATGTCGTTTACCCGCCACATTTTGAACATCGAATCCTGCAGAGCACGTGCCCGATTAAGATCGCCGTCGAGAGCAAGAACCGCCGGGAAAAAAGCATCGAGTGCACCGGTCTCGGTCGCCGCTCGCTTTCCGGTATTCATATCCGCGTGTCCATACCAGAGCCCGTCGTTTTCCTCATCACGCAGATATTTATTTATCGCAGGAATACTGTCATCCCACATCTTTCGGCAATCTTTATCGTCAAAAAGGATGGCGCATTTGAGGAGGTATTCGTAATAAGAATCTATCTCGGAGCTCACGTGGCTGTCGGCGTTGGTCCATTTACCGGTCACAACATTGATATTGGTTCCCACAAGACCGATCGGCGACCGGCGCTTGTATGTTTCGACAAGCGCCCGTTTTGCATTGTCATAATAGATCTGTTTCCCTGTTAGCTTTGCAAGCGTGCCAAATTCGATCAGCAGCGTTCCCGTCTCAGCCGGATTTGAGAGTTCACCCGAGGTTTTGCCAGTCCTTAGATTCACGAACTTATACGGCAAGCCCGTCGGCGAATCAAAAACCGGCAGCAGGCGGCGGCCCAGATCATCAGCGAGGTTCAAAAGCCGCTTGTCATTGGTCATCTGATACGCCGAGAGCAATCCGCCAAGTTCGCGGATCGTGATCTCAAAATTCTGGACCGTTATGTCTTTGTCGTACGACAGGTTTTTCGCAATGTATTCGCGCACCGTGTCGGCCTCTTTTTTGAATCCCAGCAAATACAGTGAATCAAGTGAATCGACGGGGGTCATCAGGATCGTCTGGCCATACCAATCGCGGCAGGTCTTCGTGATAGGCTTCAGATCGTCGTGGCCCCAGCAATATTGCTTATAGCCGGTCCACGCATGCAAAAACTCAGCCTTGACGGCGGCTGCCATCTGCTTTTGATCCACTTTTTGAGCGCGGATATTTGGGCCCATCGTAAGTATCGAAAGCAGGATCGCCGCAATTGTGATTCTAGTAGATCTCATACATTTGTTTTCCAACTAGTTATCGATCACCGGCTCCTGCTTTCGGGTCTTGCGGCGCTCCGCTTTCCATTGTTTTCGAATGGAAGCGACGTCGAATTTATCCCGTTTGCCGTCGCGCATGTTCTCGATCTCGTGTTGGACGCGGGCTGAAATGAGGCGGTATGCCTCGGTGTTGGGAACGCCGTCGGTCATGGCCTTGAGTTCGTCAAATTCGAGAAAGCGGCCGACCTTGGCTCCGACCTTCGCTCCGAGGCTGCTGCCCTTCGGTATAATGGTCCCTTTTGGAAATGCGTCGTATGTTCCCCAAATGTAGATCGGCAAGATCCCGATCTTCTGGTTCAGGGCCAGATAGCCGATGATCGGCTTAAACTCCGCGATCTGCCCAGATTCCTGGCGACCGCCTTCCGGAAAGATCAGGGCGTTGTAACCCTCGTTTAGGATCTGCGTCACATGGCGAAGCGACTGCCGAAGGCTGCCGGTTCGTTCGATCGGGACAAGCGTAGTGAAATTGTTCATATACGCCCGCTTATATTTGGTGTCAAACCAATAATCGGCCGCGGCCACGGCGACTGTTTGTTCCGCGACATCTTTACCGAGAGCTTTTTTCACGAGGCCGGTATCGATGTGCGAGCTATGGTTCGGCGCGACAATGAAATTTGTATGCTGCGGCACGTTCGCCTCGCCCTCGATCCGCGTGTCGAGCACGCCTTCGTAAAGCGTGTCCTGTGCGAAATCAACAAGGGCGTTGCCGACACGTCGGACGATCGATGGAATGACTATCTCTTCCTCATCTTTTTTCTCCTCGGCTTTGGGCTCATCTGCAAGCTTTTTACTCTTGTCGACGCGAGCGACGGCAGTCAGAAGTTCGCGGACAGACTGGACCTCGTTAAGCGTGTCAGGGGATGCGACACGTCCGCCGGCGTCCTCGACCGCAGCCTGGAGTTCGACGAACATCAGCGAGTCAAACCCGAGATCGGCCAGTTTGTCGTCCATAACGACATCCGACAGCGGGCGATTCGAAACGCTCGCAACGATCTTTCGTATCCAGAGTGCGTTATCGTCGCCCTTTGATTCGACAACGGACTTCGTCTTGGATCGTAAGCGGTCTTCGAGCGTTTGGATCATTTCGATGACCTCGGGCCGTTTCACTTTACGCGTTGCCGTTCGCGGCAATTCAAACGGCGTAATGTGAAGCACTTTGACTCGCTTAAAAAATGCGAGCCCCGCTGAAACCTCACGAAAATGCTGTTCGATCTGCTTGTTCACATCTTGCCGCGAGAGTGCGATATCGTGTTCGTAATCCGGAACAACGAGGCCCGCGATCTTTTCGCCGCCATCATCATCTGGCAACCCGACAACACTCATTTCCTTGATATATGGAGACTTGCCATAGAGGTCCTCGATCTCGTCCGGATAAATGTTCTTTCCATTCGAATCAATGATTACATCCTTCGAACGGCCGACGATAAACAGGTTGCCATCCTCGTCGATGCGTCCGAGATCACCGGTCTTGAGCCAACGATCTTGCAGGACGGCGTCCGTCGCCTTTTCATTGTTGTAATAACCCAGCATTACGTTCTGACCGCGAGCAAGAACTTCGCCAACACCGGTTTCGTCCGGCGAATCGATCCTGACCTCAATTCCAGGCAAAGGTTTGCCGACGCTTCCGCGCAGGAGCTTGTTGCCCGGACGCGCAACCGTTAGGACGGGCGAAGATTCGGTCAAACCATATCCCTCGAGTACAGTGAACCCAAGGCCGTGCAGGTCCTGTTGAACTTTCTCCGAAAGTGCCGAGCCGCCCGAGATCAGGTATCGCATCTTGCCGCCCATTCCCTGATGGATCGGGAAAAAGACGATCGGGCCGAGGTTGAACGGCGTGTTGTCACGGATCCATGCATTGAACTCGATCATGTTGTCAGCGAGGTCAGCGATCCAATCGCCGCGCTCGCGCAGTCGCGTCTTTATGCGGCGATGCAGCATTTCCCAAAGGGCCGGCACGCCGACAAGCCCGGTGACATGGCTGCTTTCGATCGTTCGGGCAAGGTCCTCGGCGGTCAGCTCGTTCAGGTAGGTGATCTGTGTTCCGTTAGAGAAAGGTGTCAGGAAACCGGCCGAGAACTCAAATGTGTGATGCATCGGCAAGACACTTAGGACACCGTCGGTGATGTCCATATCGAGCACCGACGACAACATTGAGATCATGTTGACGAAGTTCTTATGGGACAGCATCACCGCCTTCGGTGTGCCGGTCGTGCCCGAAGTAAATATGAGCGATGCCACCGACGTCGAGTGAACCTTTTCCGGCAAAAGGGCGTTGCGCTTTGATTCCTCCGTTTCGGTCTGGATCTCGAACACTTCGTCAAAGGTCCAAACCATAACGCTCAATCCAGCAGCCTCAAGTTTCTCGCATATATCCGGATTCTCATCGGCTAACTTGGGACTGACTACAATAGCCGAGGCCTCGCCCGCTTTGGCGAATGCGACAATTTCGGTTACGGTGCTCGCAGGATCGATCGGGATGGCCGTGGCTCCCGTTTTGAGTATGCCGAAATAGGTCATTCCCCATTCCGGCATGTTGTTTGAGTACAAAATTACTCGGCTGCCGTTTGCAATGCCGTTTGTTGCCAAAAAGCCCGCGGCACGCAGTGTGAGCTCTCGTACATCCTCGAAAGTGTATTGTTCTTTGCGGCCATTTCGCTCGATACGCATCGCCACACGGGTCGGAAAGCGCTTGATCGATGTGTCGAATAGATCGAGCAGATCCTTATAGGTATACGAGCGTTTCTCCTGTGATTTGAGTTCTTCCTCAAGCGTCGGCAGCACCCATTTTCGCATGCCCGGGAAATGGACATTTAGCCAATAATCATACCAATCGAGCTTTTCCGGATACCACGGCAGAAGGGACTTTTCTTTTTCCTTGATGACCGACTGCAAGGCACGGACATTGTCCGATCGATACAAGTATTCGTTGTCGATCATAAACGGCTTGAACATTGCGAACGCATCCATCGTCTCTTTGGTCGTCTGTTCGAATGACTCAACCGATTTCTTGAGGTCCGAAACAATGTTGCCAATTCGGCCGCCGCCCCAACGAGGGCTAGCCCTATCGAGCATTCGGTCGGCACTTTTTGCCAATTTGTTTAGCATTGGCGCCGACGCAAGCTGATACGTACGGTTTGTAACCGTCTGCGTCTCGACCATTCCGGCGAGCTTGTTGACGAGCTTGTTACCCGTTTCTTTTTCCTCGAAGTGCTGACGTTTGTAGAGCCCGACAAGCCCGACGATCCGTTTCATGTCGACCGGATTCGAATCGCCCGAGGACGCCTGGAAAACGAGCGGTGGATCTGGGTCGACAAGTGCGTTCATCGCCGCCGCAAGTATCGCTCCTGAGACCATATCTACCGGAATAATGTCGAGTATCAGCTTTTCATTGACCGGAATAATAGGTTGTCCGCGGAGCGCGATAAGGATCAACGGAGCGGTCGTCGTAAAACCCTCGTTCCATCCCGGGAACGGATATGCCTGCGACGATTCTACGATCGATGGCCGCACAAGGACCTTAACGATGTCGTTTTGTGAGGCGATGATCTGCTCGGCCAGCGATTTTGAATACGTGTAAATATTGGTCCAACCCCAATACTCGGCACGCTCGGCGCCGAGCTCGGTCGTGCGTTCGCGGACCCACATCTTGCGTTCGCGAAAAATTGCCGACTTCAATTCGGCCTCGTCGTCCGGGTCGCGGCCCTCGTCCATGAATCTGTTGCGCGCCTGTTCGCGAAACTTCGCGGCCTGAACCGCGTCGTCGGCCTCCTGCCTTGCTTGTTCGCTCAGACGGGCACAGTCCTCGACCTCGCGATTGACGTCAAACACGGTGCCGATCAGCTCATTCTTTCGCGGAAAATAGCCGACGACCGGCTCGTTTTCCCAGATCGGGCCGCTTCGTTTCCCGGCGACAAAACAGGTCGAAACGTGCACGAGCCGAGGTTTTTTCATCATCCGTGCCATTTTGATAATGTTATTCGACCCAACGACATTTGTACGCAATGCCGATTCGAGAGGCGGATTAAACGTCACGTTGCCGGCACCGTTAATAATGATGTCAGTGTCGCGCATGATCTTTTTCGCCGCTTTTTCATCGAGGCCGAGATATTCGTTGCCAACATCGCCGTTAACCGGGATCACCTTCGACCGAATGAAATCGTCAAATCCGTCGCCGTACTTCTCTCGCAGCGGATCAAAAGTCGGGCTTGTCACGATACTCGTCCAAAAACGAATATTCGACTCCTTGGCATCGCGTGCTCGCACCGTCGCATAAACCTTCCCAATATCGGGGAAATTATGCAGCAGCATCGACAACGTAACCTTCCCCACAAAGCCCGTCCCGCCGATAAAGAATATCTTCTTGCCTGTAAATATTTCTGTTGGTGATAATTTCATCTGGTAAAGCTACTTTTTACAATCGCGATTGACCCAGTTTACGGTCAAGAGTTCCAAAACACCGGAAATAACGCAGTAGACAAATTCTGCAGTTCTAAATCACTTTTTTGGTGCCGAACAGACCACAAAAATTCATATCTTCTCCGTCGTCCGAGTTCCGGTGAACTCGATCGATATATTTTCGGTTTTCCAATCACCCTAAAATGCTTTTCCGATAGAAACCTATCGGCGGCGGTTTAAGTTGCCCCAATCGCTAATCTTTCGAAATAACCTCGTCAAACGCTTCTGTCAACTGAATAGGATCCAAGCCGTGTTCTCCCGAAAATATCGTTCTGCTTCTCCTCGAGATAGTATTTAGATGAAATATTACCCGGCAAACCTCGCGAACATGAGTGTCCACGCTCCGTTCAGTTCCCGCATTGATCCTGATTACCGAAATTATCAGGCTCACGGCTCCAACCGATCTGGCCGCGAGCATTGCGGATCTTTACCCACCAAACTGATTTCGGAGTTCGGACCTGTCGAAAAATATCGGTGTCATGAGTTTCCTCTTCGGCGATCCTGCCCTTATACCAAACTCTATAAAAGCCTTCTCCAACATATGTAAGCAGATAGATCGTGTCGCCGGAATGAGCCGTGGATCCGCCGATCTTTGTCTGCTTTAGTACGCGGACCTTGCCCGGCACCGACGTGATCACAACGCCCGTCACACCCCGCACATGTTCCCCCTTTTTTAGACGAAACGCGATCGATGAGCTGTCACGCATTGCCGATCTGACGATCGTGGATTTGTCGACCGTCCACTCGCGATAGGTGCAGCACTCGAACGGGCAAGCTCCTTTGTCGATATACGGCATTCGCGGGCCGGCCGACTGGGCGAATACGCCGGCGCTTGCGGCCAACACGATAAATAGGTCAAGAGCCACGAGTTTGAGGTTTATCGTTATTGTTTTAATCTCACAATTCATAGGTCGCCCATTCTCACGCGTCGGCGTATGCAAATCGGCCGCCATCCTTCACATAAGTACCGAGCGAGCGCAAATTCAGTATGAAGGCCGATCCGGTTATTCTTTTATCGCCTTAACTTGCAGATACTCCATCTCGTGCTCTGTGCTGCCGTCGGTCGCGATATTTGAGGACGTAAAGAGCTCTTCCATATCGCGCCGAAGCGCGGTTTGGCCAGCTTCGTCCAGTTTGGAGAATGCAACCTGCGTAGGTCCAAAGTACTTGCAAAAATGCTCGACGACCTCCGGCGGCGACATGTCGAAATGGAATATCACTTTGATTCGCTCAAGATCCAGATCTGAGATGCCATTCGAAAACCGCTGCTTGACCGTTTCCTCGTCTCCCCAAAGCACGGGCGGCTGCAGCCCTGGCGGCGGCGGAACGTACTTAGATCCGAGTTTGAACATTTGGGCCGGAAAACTCTGCGGTGTCCAGTTAGCCATTGCGATAAGTCCGCCGCTTTTACAGACGCGTTTGAACTCGCTCATTACAACGTCCGGTCGTGGCGCGAACATTGCTCCGAACATCGTTACTACCGCGTCAAAGCTTCCGTTCTCAAACTGCAGGTCTTCGGCGTCGCCAACTTCGAATTTTGCCGTCGATCCTTCACTTGCCGCCCTCGCTTGTGCTTGCTCAATTAAATTTGAGGCAATGTCGACGCCAATGACGTCGGCTCCGAGACGAGATTCCGGCAATGCAGTGTTTCCGGTTCCGCAGGCGACGTCCAGAACTCTCATTCCCGGACGAATACCTAGCCCCGACACAAACTCGCGTCCCGGGCCTTCGGTCTCTTTCGCGATCACGCCAAAATCGCCCGCCATCCAGGTTGTGCGCATACGTTCCTTCAGGGAACGCATTTCAGGTGTCATTTGTGTGCTTTCCATTCGTTATTCCTCCTGCTTTTTTGTTTTCGTCCTCGTTTATGGTACTTATGCGAATCGCCGCAATAACCCCGTCGTTTAGGGTGTGTGCAGCTTCTGCTGAGATATCGAGAGGCCGTTTCGACGCCTTTTCCGCTGCCGGATTAAGCTGCCTTCAATAACCTGTCCCAATTTGCCGGTTCCAACGGAGTCCACAGTTTGTGACGTCTTAGTCCCGGTTCCTACTTTTCCACATTTCCATTTACACTTTTGCACTTTAATCCGTCACATTACATAGCCCGATTATCGGCTGGTGGAGCATCGTGATCTCTGCCGAGCGTCCCATGTATGAGCGGCCCATAGCGATCGCTTCCGTTAGATTGTCGGCGCGTTCCCAGCCCAGCATTTCCGGGACGTGGGCATTTTCGGCGCCGGCGACTATGACCTTGCCGACGTGCTGGCGGCCGTTCTCGCCCCAATACCACATAAAGAATGGATGTGCCCCGTGATAGGCATTGCCGCGGCGGTACATCTCGATGTATGCCGGATTACTGGCAAATTCACGCTCGTATTTTTCTCGAAGATAGAACGCATCACGAGATTCGGGCAACAGACGATGAAAGAACTCGATGTACGAAGGATGAAAATTGTGGTCAAACTCGTCAAAGCACGGATGCGTAATGATCATCACACCGCCTTTTCTGAGCAGCGGCTTATTCCGGTACATGTTGAAGTGATAACCCAAGGCCATCACCTGCACGAGCAGCGGATTGAGCGCCGAATAGACGTTGTACGGCGAAAT
>JBDTZO010000234.1:0-3425 GCA_040005135.1 Acidobacteriota bacterium
GCAAATGTCCGGGGCCGCACGGTCGTTCGCCGTAAACTGGCTAGCTGACAGTGGTTTAGAAGCTGCGACGGCAAAGGTCATTGAGCATGCTCTCAGAGACAAATCAAAATAGAAGTAATGACGGTAGTAGCACCAGATCTTGCAAATCGGCCGGAAAGGCTGTGGGTGGTTTCTGAACTCTATTATCCGGAGGAGACGTCGACCGGTTACTACCTAACGCGTATCGCCGAAGGTTTGACCGACGATTTTGACGTGAAAGCACTTTGCGGCCAGCCGAATTACTCCGCACGAGGCACGCGAGCTCCGAAACGCGAGACCCACAACGGCGTCGATATATTTCGAGTGGCTGGGACGACACTGAATAAGAACGTGATCTTGTTTCGGCTCCTTAATATGATCACGCTGAGCGTTTCTACCTTTGTTAGGGCTGTCGTTTCATTTCGAAGCGGCGACAACGTGCTGGTCGTGACGACTCCGCCTTCGCTGCCGTTTGTGGTCGCGGCCGCCGCGTTGTTGCGAGGAGCCCATTACACGCTGCTGATCCATGACAACTATCCGGAGATATTGTTCGCTGTTGGAAAATCGACCGACAATTCGACATTGGCCCACGTTCTGAACTTTGCCAACCGATGGCTCTATAAGAACACGTCAAAAATAGTGGCCGTCGGGCGGGACATGAAGGTTCTGCTCGAGCGAAAGACCGCGGGCCTTGAAACGTCGATCGTCGTGATCCCAAATTGGGCGGAACTGGAAACGGTCCAGCCCGAACCGCGCGAAACAAATGCATTGCTTACCGAGCTTGGCCTCGCCGAAAAATTTGTGCTGCTATACGCTGGAAACATGGGTCATCCCAATGACCTGGAGACGATCGTGTCTGCCGCCAAGCATCTGGCTGACGAACCCCATTTTCATTTTATTTTCTTGGGAACGGGTGTTAAGGAACCATGGCTTCGCAGGCTGGTCGCTGATTTTGGGCTCACAAATATTACGATCCTTAGACCGAAACCACGATCTGAGCAGATCGTGTTTCTCAATGCGTGCGACATCGCCCTTGTTTCGTTGGTAAAGAAAATGTGGGGTGTCTCGATGCCCAGCCGCACCTATAATATTTTGGCAGCGGGAAAGCCGATCCTGGCACTTGCAGAGTCGTACAGCGAGCTTTCGTTGGTAATCGACGACGATCAGGTCGGATGGCACGTTCAGCCCGGTGAGGTTGAAGAATTGGTTTCTCATATTCATCGAATTTACGACGAGCGTGAGCAGTTGAACGAGATCGGAGCCCGCGCGCGACAAGCCGCTCTAGCCAATTACACTCTCGAATTAGCGGTAGGTCGATATCGCGACGCGCTAACGAATTAGTATTAAATCGTGCTAGAGATCTGTATATTTTCCGCGGTATTCCTTTTGACGTATTTCGGCGTCGGGCGATTTCGCGCGTGGACACTAAAACGCGGCGTGCTCGACCTTCCGAATGAACGAAGCTCGCATGTGCAGCCAACGCCGCGCGGCGGAGGTTTTGTCTTAGCGGTTGTCACACTTTCTGTTTACGTTGGAGCGTCATTCGTCGATGGCTACGAGGTCTCGATCGGATTTGCCTTAGGGGCACTTCTGGTTTTGATCGTCAGCTGGCTTGATGACATATACACGATCTCGTTTGCATGGCGGCTCGCAGTCCATTCGGTCGCAGCTGCACTGGTGATCTATTCATGCGGCCATCTAACTACGATCTCCACTCCATACGGTCCGGATGCGTTGAACATTGGTTGGATCGGTACCGCGATCACCTTCTGCTGGATAGTTTGGATGATCAATGCCTACAATTTCATGGACGGCATCGACGGGATCGCCGGACTTCAGGCCGTTACAGCGTCGATAGGCTGGGCGTTCATAGGGTTTGGCCTTAATATTCCGTCTGTTTATGTTTTGGGCGGTGCGATGCTCTTCGCGTCAACTGCCTTTTTGCTACATAACTGGCCGCCGGCACGGATCTTCATGGGCGACGCAGGAAGCGCATATCTCGGTTTCGTGTTCGCGTCGATCCCTTTTGTCGCTGCCGCCGACAATTCGAAAGCCACGCAGACCCTATTTATTGCCAGTATCGCTCTGCTGTGGCCCTTCGTCTTTGACGCAGTATTCACGATCGTCAGACGAGCGGTGCGTGGTGAACGAGTGTGGCAAGCTCACCGCGAGCACCTTTACCAGCGTCTCGTCCGGTCAGGATCTTCACACCGCAGCGTCACCTTGCTCTATGGAGGCTTGTCCGCGGCCATTGCGATCCCGACAACATATAGCGTCATTTCGGGCTCGCAAGCCGCAGCGGTGGCAGCTTTCGCTGTCGTAACTGCATCGGCGGTCTTGATCGTTTTGATCTGTTGGAAACGCAAATGCTTGATCGGGTGTGTCGAATAGAGACCTCATATGCATCACATTGCCTTTGAATCGTACGGTGTACGGTTCTACATCCAATCAAACCGACGATCGACTCTCGCACGGTCCGTTCGTGTGGCCCAAACAGCAATGCTTGGCCGATTAACGGAGATTCAATTTGATCCTGCGTTTTCCGGCTTTGTTGTGCGTGAAACGTCCGACGGCCTAAATCTCGAGCTCGACGGCGAAGACCTCGGCGGAAACCCTTACAAAAGAGGGTTTTATCACTATTTTGGGAGCCGCGTAAAAGTGCTCGTGGCTGCCGCGGCCAAAGATGTCGTGTTCGTCCACGCCGGCGTTATCGGATGGAAAGGGAAGGCGGCCCTCTTTCCCGCGGACAGCCACGTCGGCAAGTCTACGCTCACTGCAGCACTCATTAGGCGTGGAGCAGTTTATTTCTCCGATGACTACGCCATCGTTGACAAGAACGGGTTAGTACACCCGTTTCCACGCAAATTATCTATCCGGCATCGAGACGGCTCTGGCGAATGGACAGACAGATCTGCATCAACCTATGGAGCCGTGACTGGTGACCATCCCTTACCCATCGGAGCAGCGATCCTGACTCGATACGAGGAAAGATCTCGATGGAGACCGAAAGTGTTGACGCCGGGTGTTGGCCTCCTGGAGACAATACCCTTTGTGATCCCGTTTAACGAAAATCCGGCCATTTCATTATCGGTGTTGAAAAATGCACTTGCGCCTGCCATAATCGCAAAGAGCTTAAGGCCTGACGCTGATCTTTGCGCCGACGCCATTCTGCATTTCATTGACAAAATTCTTTTCTAAGTTAAACTACCTAGAACTGTTAGCTTTTTTTGAATCAGCCGGAGGAGAAGATGATCAACTCAAACTACCCACAAATTCGCCAAAATGGCCTGGTCGTGCAGGAAATGCCCGATGAAGTCTTGGTCTATGATCTGAACACGAACAAGGCACACTGCCTGAACGAATCAGCCGCAGTAGTATTTCACGCATGCGACGGCACCAACTCGATC
>JBDTZO010000082.1:0-35223 GCA_040005135.1 Acidobacteriota bacterium
GTAACTCGAGCTATCAGATCTTAATAATGAACCCTGACGGCACGGACGTCCGGCTGCTCGCCAACACCGAGGGCCGAGGAACTGCGCCTAAATGGGGACTTGACGGCCAGCGAATCTATTTTTCGCTCTGTAAAAACGTCGATTTCGGAATCGATTGTCAGATCTTTGTAGCGAGGACAAATGGCTTTTTGAGGTGAGAAGAGGTGATCGAAATAAATAAATAAAAGCTTCGCAAATTTCGCGGAGCCGATGGATGGCTTCGACATTGAAAGAATCGGAACGCGCGGCGCGATAGCCGTGCCGGCTGACAACGTCGAGTGTAGACGTAAAACCAACCTTTCCGAATATTCGAAATCACAAAGATAAAGTTCAAAATTACTGTCCTAAAAGTTCTCTCGGCGGTGTTCTCATTACGTACGGTGCTTGAAATGTGGGCTTGAAAACAAATAGCTGGCTGGTTTGCAACAGCAGCGGCGTGACGAACATCAAATAGGGTTACTTTGATAGTTAAGAAACAACATGTTTTTAAAATGCCGGTACGTGAAGTTCTGTTTTATGAATTTGACGACTTTCGCCTCGATGTAAAAAGACAGGAATTGTTAAGAGATGGCTATCCTGTTTCCCTGACTCACAAGGCTTTTCAGGTTTTGCTCATTCTCGTCCAAAATTTTGGACAAACGATCAATAAAGAGGACATTTACAAACACCTGTGGGCGAACAGCTTCGTCGAGGACGCCAATCTCACACAGTATATTTACATCCTACGAAAGACGCTGGGGCGAAATTCGGCGGGAGAATTGTACATCGAGACCGTCGCCCGTTTCGGTTATCAGTTCGCGGCCGATGTTAACGCCCTTTATGCCCCGGCGGTCGTAGCCGAGTCCGATGCAGCCCTGGACCAGCAGCATTTTGCGGACGAGATCGGCGAACCGACGTTTCTGAAGGGAACGCCTTCGAAACCGTACCTTACCCTGATAAAGAATGCGGCTGAGATCTCGCCGCATTCCGATAGCCCGCTCGATACGGACCAGAGCATTCCGCCCGATCCGCAGGGCCGAGTGGTCCGGCCGAATCGAAACGTGGTTTGGGCGGCCCTTTTGTTTACCTTAACTGTGGCTGCGGCGATAGGCATCTTTTATTACGCACTGCGCCAGCCGGAAAACCGTTTAGGCAACGGGAAAAACAGGTCTATTGCAATATTGCCGTTCGAGCAGATCGGCGAAGAGAGCCGCAACGAAAAGCTTGGGCTCGGGATGGCGGACGCGATCATTACGAGACTCGGGAAATTGCGCGAAATTCCGGTCCGACCGACCAGCGCCGTCTTTCGTTATACCGACCAGATGCCGGTAAATTCGTCCGTCGCCGGCGTCGAGATGGGTGTCGACACCGTTTTAGAGGGAACGGTGCAGCGCGAAGACGGTCGAATACGGGTATCTGTCCGGCTGATGAACGTCTCCGACGGAAAGACGCTGTGGGCCGATAATTTTGACGAAAACTTTACAGATATTTTTTCGGTGCAGGATCTGATCTCGTCGAAAGTGGTTCGTGCGCTCGAAATAAACCTTACTCCGCAGCAGGAATATTCACTTTCCGACCATTCGACCGGTAATACCGAGGCCTTTCAGGCGTTTCAGGCCGGCGTCTACTTTGGCAGCTCGCGAACCAAGGAAGGCTTGGAAAAGGCAGCCGACTATTTTCAAAAAGCGATAGCCGACGACCCAAATTATGCCCGTGCATACGCGATGCTGGCCGACACGTATAACATGCTCGGTTACTATCATTTCGCCGACGGCCCCGAAACGGTAAAGAAGGCCTCGGCCGCCGCAGAGAAAGCATTAGCGTTAGACGAAAAGGTGCCGGAGGGCCACATTGCTCTCGCATTTTTGAAGCTAAGCGAAAAAGACGGCCAGGCTCAGGCTAAAGCTGCTCTTGAACGCGCGATCGAGCTTGCCCCGTTTAATTCCACGGCTCGCGTACGTTACGGCTGGCTCCTGTTAAATGGGAAGGATCTTGACGGTTCGGTACAGCAAATGCGACTGGCTCAGGAGTATGACCCTCTTTCTCCGGTCAGCAATACAGCGCTTTGCGAGGTGCTTGATTATCAAGGCGATTACAACGGAGCTATCAAATACTGCGAAAAATCAGTCGAAATGGCACCTTCTCTATTCAATGCTAAGCTTGCTCTGGCCGAATCTTATTTTGTGGCAGGCCGACAAAATGAGGCGATCGCACTCGTCGAAAAAGAGATCCCAACTGCAGAAAATATCGATCGTTACACGGGCCTCGGTTCGCTCGGTTATTTTTATGCAAAACAGGGACGCACCAGCGAGGCCAACAAAATAATATCGGACCTTCGTTCCCACGCGGTTAAAGATCCATCTTTGCTGATCGATCTGACAGTGATCAGTTATGCGATGGGAAACAACGATGACGGATTTGCGTATTTCCAGCAGGCTTATAGGTCTCACGCAGTGCACGAATTGACCTTTCTTTATAATCCGATGTGGGACGCCGTCAAAGCAGACAGCCGCGTGATGAAGCTAATGGGGAATTCGTAAAACGTCGCGCACGTCGAGTTTAAGAATTGGAATTATCCGGTGCTGCTCGTGACCACTCTCAGCCTACTCGGTTTCAGACCCTCGCGTATTTTTCACTTTCGACCGTAGCCGTCTCCTGCCGGCCATGCATCTAAAACTTTTATACGAGTCTGCTCGTACTACGAGAGCTATCAAAGTATGCGGGCGATCCGGATCACGTCGATCCTGATTTGACATCTCGGCGGCTCGGAATTAGTTTTGGATAACGAATGTATCGTCTTTATCGGCTCATCAAACGAAAAAGGAATGTCCGAAGGCTTTTAGCCGTAGGGTTTTTCCTCGTCATGTTTGTAGAGCTGAGCTCGCACGCTGTGCTGGAGAATCAAAACTCGAGCATGACGAGCGACCTGACCTGGTGTGATGTGACGCACCACATTCCGCACTCTGCCGACTGTCCGCACAACCGTAAACGCCGAGGGCCCGAAGGTAACTTTTACGGCGAGGCCAACCACCATTGGGTGCTTATTGGCGACGTGACATTGCCGGTCAGCGGTGTCTTGTATCGCTCGGAATTCTTTGACCTTTCGCCCGCTCATCCCATCTCGCGCCCACAGACCCCTCCGTTCCAGCCCCCGAAACAGGCCTGATCTCAGCTCATTTCTAAATGTGATTGGCACTTTTGCGCCGATCTTCCAGCTTTTTTTCGCGAACTTACGTTAATAGCGTGAGTTGAGCCGAGACGAATCGCATTTGAGATTCGGGTCTCTCTATTTTCATATATGAAAAGCATAGTTTCGGTGCTTTTACTGATCATCGTATTGGGCTCGGCCGACCGCGCGCAGACGCCGCCAGCGGCTCCGCGGCCGGTGACGATAAACGATGCAGTAAACATCTTTCTTCAGCAAAATCTTCAGATCGTGGCGGCCAAATATGACGTTAGTACGGTCGAGGCAGAAAAGCTGTCGGCCCGGCTTCGTCCCGACCCGCAGATCAGTGTCGCCGCAGCCGATATCCCGCTCCAGTTCGGCCTCGGCCTTTTGAAACCTGCGACCTACTCATATGGCGTTTCACAGACGTTTGAGCTCGCCGGTAAGCGTAAAAAGCGGATCGACGTCGCTAATGCGGACACTGATCTCGCCCGAGCTCAATTTGAGACGGTCATGTGGCAGCTGACCAACGACGTCAAAAAGAAATTCTATACGGTCGTGCTCGCCAAGTCTCAAATGGACCTTTCAAGGGAAAACCAAAAGACGTTCGCCGAGACCGTCGATCGTACAAGGGATGTTTTCAAGCTCGGCGAGATATCGGGGCTCGACGTTCAGCGGCTGGAGGTCGAAAAGTTTAAGTTCGATACTGATGTCGCAAATTCCGAGCGTGATTACGAGCTCGCGCTTCGTGATCTGAGGCTCGCGCTCGGCGGCGATTATCGATCGATGGATGTCGAGGTCGCGGGCGCGGTCGACTATTATCAGCCGTACACATTTTCGCTTGCCGACCTGCGGGACAAGGCTTTGGCCGCCCGGCCCGATCTCAAGGCCGCGCAGCTCAGTGAACGCGCGGCCAATGCCTCGATCCGCCTGCAGGACGCTCAGCGAATCCCGGACATAACGGTCGGCGGCGGCATCGACCAGATCCCGGCCGGCGGCAGCACATATAACGTCGGTTTCAGCGTCCCGATCCCCATCTTTAATCGCAACCAAGAGGAGCGTGCGAAAGCTGCGATCCAGAAACTCAGGGCGCAGAACGATCAGCAGCAGCTAAATAACCAAATTGTCGGCGATGTCGACAAGGCGTTCGTCGCGTTCGAGATCCAGCAGCGGCGGATCGCTCTTTATCGCACAGGCATTCTCACTAAGGTCACGGACATTCAATCGCTGACCGAGTATTCGTTAAAGGCGGGCGAAAGCTCGATCCTTGAGCTGCTCGACGCGATCCGCACCCGGCGGGAGACTCTGTCCGGCTTTTACCAGACATTATTTGATTACCAGAGCGCATTGCTCGACCTCGAGCTTGCGACTGCGACGCCGCTGCAAAAATAGGGCGAAAGGATATTCAATATGCCGAAAAAGACACTTATTCGACTAGTTTTGATCTCGACGCTGACGGCCGCAGCATTCTGCGTCGGCTGCTCGCCCGCCGTGACAGACGTCGCCGTGACCGCTCAGCCTTCGCCGGCCGCGTCCTCACCGCAAAGTTCGGGCATCGATCTCGAGATCGCCCAGGAGCAGCCGATCGAAGGTTCGATCACCGCAACTGGCCAGATCCTCGTCACCGAGGACCGCACAGCCAGCATTGGACCGGTGCATGAGGGACGCATTGTAAAGCTTTACGCCGGTCAGGGCAGCGTCGTCAAAAAGGGACAAAAGCTCGCCGACCTCGAATCCGCGGACATCGACCAGGCCGAGGCAGATTATCTAAAGGCCGCTGCGGACCTCGAAAGTGCAAATCGCACGTCGGCCGCCGAGGTCAAATTTGCCCAAGCGACCTACGACCGTACCAAACTGCTTTTTGACAAGGAGATCACCGCCGCAAAAAACCTCCAGCAGGCGGAGCATGATATGGAGCTCGCAAAGGCCAATTCGGTAAACGCCACATCGAGTGCAAAGGTCGCGTTGTCCAATGCACGCCGTCACCTGCTCATTCTCGGTATGAAGGACTCGACGATCAATGAGCTCGCAGCCAAGCCGAACCTGGCGTCTTCGGTCTTTTCACTGACCGCGCCGATGTCCGGCGTCGTGATCGAACGAACGGGCTCGGTCGGGGCGACGGTCGGCACGGACGCCAACCTGTTCAAGATCGTCGATCTCTCGAGCGTCTGGATCGACGCGAATGTTTTTGAGAAAGATCTCGCCCGCGTAAGGGTCGGCCAGGCGGTCAAGGTGACGGTCCCGGCATTTCCTGACATCCACTTCATGGGCCGCGTCATTCTGATCTCAAGCGTGGTCGATCCGGAAAAACGCACCGTCAGCGTCCGCACCGAAGTTGCCAACCCCGACGGCCGGCTCAAACCCGACATGTTCGCCAACGTCGAGATCGTCACTGCGTCAAAGACGACGGCGATCACGATCCCGCTGGCCGCGGTGCTTGACGACGGCGGCAAGTCAGTGGTCTTTATAGCCGACGGAAACGAGTACAAGAAAAAAGAGGTCGCCCTCGGGTTAAAGAGCGACGACCGTGTCGAGATCGTCAGCGGCCTGAGCGTGGGCGATAAAGTGGTTGTCAAAGGCAATTACCTCCTAATGGAGCAGAGCAAGGGCGAGCAATAGGCTTCGCGAAGGAACAAATCTATGACCGATAATGTCATTGCCTATTTTTACCGCGAACGCCTGGTCGTCACCGTTGCATCCCTGATCATCGTCGCGGGCGGTATCTTTGCACTCACGCGGCTCAATGTAGACGCGTTTCCCGACGTGACGCCGGTCCAGGTCGAGATCGACAGCGACGCTCAGGGCCTCGCGCCGCAAGAGGTCGAGCAGCTCGTCACATTTCCGATCGAAAACGTGATGAACGGGATCCCGGGCGTGACGAGGGTCGAGTCGATCTCAAAATTCGGGCTTTCGGTAGTAACGGTCTACTTTGGCGATGACGTCGATCTCTACTTTGCCCGGCAGCAGGTTTTTGAACGTTTATCGAACGCCAATGTCCCCTCGGGCATTCAACCCACGATGGGACCGATCACGACCGGGACCGGCCAGATCTATCTCTATCAAATAACTGGCCCGGGCAAAAGCAATCAGGAATTGCGGACGATCCAGGATTGGATCGTCAAGCTCCAGCTGCGCACCGTTCCCGGCGTTGCGGATGTATTGGACTTTGGCGGAGACGTCAAACAGTATCAGGTCATCGTTGACCAGCAGGCACTCGTCAATTACAAGATACCTCTAAAAACGCTGTTCGACGCGATCACCAACAACAATCAAAATACCGGCGCAAACTTTATCGAACACGGCGACCAGCAATATGTGGTTCGCGGCCTCGGGCTGGTAAAAGATATCGGGGATATTAAGAATATCGTGCTCGATTCGCGCGGCGGGACGCCGATCCGCGTCAGCGATGTCGCGCGCGTCGAGATCGGCAACGAACTGAGCCAGGGAGCCGCGACAAAGGACGGTAATGGCGAGGTCGTGACCGGCATCGTCCTCAAAGGGATAAACGAGAACACCAAAGAGGTCATCGACCGCGTAAACGCCAAGGTCCTCGAGATCAATAAGTCGCTGCCTGATGGCGTTAAGATCGTCGATTATTACGACCAATCGGACCTGATCGACCACAGTATTCACACCGTCACCAAATCGCTGATCGAGGGCGAGGTGCTTGTCCTCGTCATTCTGCTCTTGCTGCTCGGCGATTTTCGCGGGTCGCTTATTACTGCGGCGGCAATACCGTTTTGCATGCTGGTCGCTTTTATCCTGATGTGGTGGTCGGGATTGTCCGCGAATCTTACATCCCTCGGCGGTCTCGCGATCAGTATCGGGATGATGGTCGACGCGACCGTCGTCATGGTCGAGAACATCTATCGGCACCTAGAGGAACATCGAGAACACTCGATGCGCGAGGCGATACTTGTCGCCGCGCAGGAGATCGGGCGGCCGATGTTTTTTGCGATCCTGATCGTCATCGCCGTGTTTTTGCCGGTCTTCACGCTGCAGGGGATCGAGGGCAAGCTCTTTAAGCCGCTCGCGTACGCGGTGACGTTCGCGATGTTCGGCAGTTTGCTGATGTCGCTGTGCATCGCACCGATGCTGTGCGCGCTTTGGCTCAAGATGAAAAAGGGCGAGCCAAAAGAGAATTTTATCGTCCATTTTTTCAAAGCTATCTATGTTCCTGTCCTCAAGTGGACGATGCGGCATCGCTACATTACGGTGCTGATCGCGGTTCTGCTGCTCGGCTGGACGGTCGCGGATTTTTACGTGCTGGGCAGCGAATTTTTGCCGACGATCGATGAGGGGAATTTGCTTGTACGTGCGACGATGCCGGCAAGCATCTCGCTGCCGCGTGCGGTCGAGATCTCGACCGATATCGAAAAGCGGCTGAAAGAGTTTCCTGAGGTCGGGACCGTATTGGCCAAGATCGGTCGTGCCGAGCTCGGCGGCGATCCTGAGAGTGTCTCTAATGACGAGATCTACGTTCAGCTCAAGCCCAAGGACCAGTGGACTACCGCCTCGACAAAGGACGGCATCGTCGACGCGATGCGAAAAAAGGTCGCGGATATTCCGGGTGTGGAATTTAACTTTTCGCAGGTGATCCAGACGCGCAACGACGAGCTGATCTCCGGCATCAACGCGCAGATCGCGGTCAAGGTATTTGGCGAGGACCAGGCGACGCTTCTCAAGATCGCCGATCAGGTGCGTGACGCGATGTCGAACGTTCGCGGCGTGAAGGACCTCGCGGTCGAGCAGGTCGGCGGCGAGCAGCATCTCGAGATCGAACTTAAACGTGCCGAGCTGGCCCGATACGGACTCAATGTCTCCGATGTGCTCGAGGCTGCAAAGATCGCGATCGGCGGTGATGAAGCCACGCAGGTCGAGGAGGGCCAGCGGCGGTTTGCGATCTTTGTCCGAATGGGCGAAAACTATCGCGACCAGGTCGAGAAGCTCGGTAACATCCTGATCACCGCACCGATCGGCGGCAGCGTACCGCTCGGACAGGTTGCGACATTTAAGCTCTCGACCGGCGAAGCGGTCATCGACCGCGAAAATGCGCTTCGCCGTGTCGTCGTCAAGTGCAACGTGCAGGACCGCGATATCGGCAGCTTTGTTGCCGAGTCGCAAAAGGCGGTCGCGGCCCAGGTCAAGATGCCGCCGGGCTACTTCATAACGTGGGGCGGACAATTTCAGAATGCACAGGAGGCAAATCGACGTCTCGCGATCGCGATCCCGATCGCTCTGGTCCTCGTTTTTGTCCTGATCTATGCGTGCTTTGGTAACCTTCGCAACACGCTGACGATCATCTTTAACATTCCGCTTGCAATGGTGGGCAGCTCCTTCGCCCTGCTGATATCTGGCTTTCCGCTGAGCGTGCCGGCGCTCGTAGGCTTTATCGCCGTCTTTGGCATCGCCGTGCAAAACGGAATGGTCATGGTTAGCTACATCAACAACCTGCGAAAGCGCGGAAAGCCGCTCACAGAGGCCGTCATTGACGGCGCAAGCACGCGACTGCGTGCCGAGCTATTAAGCGGTCTGATCGGCAGCGTTTCGCTGATCCCATTCATTATCTCGACCGGCACCGGAGCTGAGATAGAAAAACCGCTCGCGATCGTCGTCGTCGGAGGGCTGCTTACACGGCCGATCAAGATCGTCTTTCTTCCCATGATCTACGAATGGATCGAGAGCCGTGCGGAAAAGCGGAATTCGGCCCGCGCCGAGCTCGTCGAAGCTGTCGAAGAGGGCTAGGAATATCGGAGCTTCGGCCGGCTACTTTTGCTTCGGCGGGAACTGTACCAAACTGCGGGTTTGCCTGTACCAAACTCCGCAAAGTGCTGTCACCAACGCGGCATATTCCAGTCCCAAAACGAGGGATGAAACGGTAGTCAGTCGCAGTGACTTAGACCTAAGTACCGTTTCTGCAGCAGTTGAGCAAAAATGTGGTACGTACCACATATGAAACACACACCTATTTTTGCAAACTAGCTCCTAGACACGATCGGTTACGCCGCCGGGAGGTGTTTTTCGGCATCCGACCTTGTTGCACGGACGGCGCATTCGGGCTATATTAGGGACATCGAATTTTGATCTGAAAACGGCTCGACGGCGGCGCCGATCTTGCGTTGGTCAAGGGTTCCCACATGGCACGCATTGTTCGTACAGGTTTGATCCCGATCCTTCCGGAGGAGATCGGGGAAGGCACTTTGCTGGTAACGCTGAGCTCGTCGCTCAACATTGCGCCGGGAACGCCGTCGCGCCGGCTTAATAGCTTGGCGGCCGACGTGGTTCGCGGCAACAGGCTGTCGGTGGCAACCGCGGCCGCGGCCCGTCAACTGCTCAAACGGACCATCGCCGGTGAATTTCCCCATGAGGACACAGGCGCCCTCGCCAAACGGCTCAGCGGCGTGCTGGCCATCGTCCTGCGGACCGGCATCGATCCCTCGAAATTAGTTCAATTCGGCTCGGAACGGGTGAAAAGGCTCGGTAAGACCGTCATCGCATATCGCAACGCATTGCGGGCCAGGAACCTGATCGACGCGGCCGAGACGCTGCATTTTGCAGCCCTTTCTGAGCCCAAGCGGATGCGAATGGTGATCATCGGGCATTACCGCGCCCGCAAAGAGGAGATCGAGTTCATCGACTCGATCGCCGATGACGGCAGCGTTTACTATCTGCCGTGCGGAGACGCGGGCTTTTTCGCGGCAAACCGGCATTGGGCTGATCACCTTTCTGAAAAAGGCTGGCAGATCGCCAATGACGACGCCGGACAAGCCTCGCCCGGCAACGACATCGCCCTACGATTCGCCGGCGCCGGCGGACTCGGAGGGCAGGCACAGGCATTCGAATATCCGGATGTCGAAGCCGAAGTTCGCGGCACTTTGGCTGAAGTAAAACAGTTGATCGTCGACGGCGCCGACCCGTACTCGATCGCTCTGGTAGCTCGCGATCAGAGTATTTATGCGCCCGCGATAGCCGCGGTCGCCGATGAATACGGGCTTCCGGTGCGGATCGATCACGCAGTACCGCTGGGCTCTACTGCAACCGGCGGCTTTATCCGAGACGTTATCGAAGCGGTCAGCGGCGACCTCCCTTTCGAGACGACACTGCGGCTCGTAATGCACGGTTTTGGACCGAAGCTCACGCCTGAAAAACTCGGCGAAGCACGGCGAAACCGCATTTCTGGCGTCGAACGCTGGAGCGAGCTTTTGCCCGAACTCGCGAATATGTCGTGGCCCGAAAGGCAGCGGATGGATAGTTGGATCGCGGATCTCCGCCGCTTGCTCAATGCTTTCGGAGTGCGCCAAAAGGCCGCCCGCCGCTCGGCCCAGCTCGTCGCATACAACACATTTCTCGATGCCCTATCGGCGATCGACCCGCCCGAAGGCGACCGCGATCTCTCATTCGAAGCTTTCGCAGCCGTCGTTAGCGACATTCTTTCTGACGAATCCACGAAACTTCGTCCCGCAAGAGCCGGCGTGGCCCTTCTCGAGCCAAAGAATATCGTCGGTGCCGCATACGAGCGGATCTTCGTGCTCGGAATGGCGGAGGGCGTCTATCCAAAGCCGCCGAGCGAAGATCCGGTAGTCGATTTTTACGAACGCAAACAACTTGGGGCCAACGGCGTCCGCTTCGCCGAGGCGGCCGAGGTCGCTCGATGGGAAGAGCTGTCCTTCTATTTTACGCTGCTCGCGGCACGCGGCAGCGTCGTGCTTAGCTACCCGAAGATCGTGGAAAACGGCGAGAGCGTGCCGAGTTCTTTCTTTCAGCGCCTCGGCATCGACAAGGTCCCGATGGCGGCCGAACGAACCGCGGCGTCGAGCCTCGAGGAGCAGCGTCGAACTCTGCTGCGATATGCGAACGCGGTCGACGATCCGGCGATGGATGCTGCCCGAACGCAGTTTGCGGTGGAAAGCAGGCGAGAGAGCTCTCTACCGTTCGATGAATTTGACGGCGTTACCGGGGTCCCGATCGATCCCTCGACTCGCACGTGGAGCGCGTCGCAGCTCACGACGATCGGACAATGTTCATTTCGATGGTATGCCCAGCGTCTGCTCCGGCTCGCGCCGCCCGAGGAAATGCAGATCGGCCTCGATCCATCAACGCGCGGCCTGCTTTATCATAAGGCACTCGAGATCGCTGTTACGAAAGCCAAAGATGCTCCGGACATTCGTTCCGCGACGCTGGAGCATCTAGATGCAGCCTTTGCAGAGGCCGAACTCGACGATGATGTAAACCTGCCACGGCTGCCGAATTGGGAGGTCGAGCGGCAGGAGCAGCTCCGCGACCTCCGAAAGGCCGTCGCGGCTGCTGATTTTATCTTCGAGGGATCAAGAGTCGTCGGCATCGAACAAAAATTCGAGGACGTGTGGCAGGGATTTCCGCTTGTTGGATTCATTGACCGCGTCGACAACACGCCCAACGGCCTGATCGCAATTGACTACAAAACCAGCGGCAGCGTACCGAAAGGTGCCAAAGACCGCGCAGGCAAGTTGAGCGTCGATGTTCAGATACCGCTATACGCAAACGTTGCACTTAAGAGTCTTTATCCCGAAGGCACGCTGGGTGACAGTGCCTATTATTCGCTGACCAAGGGCAAGATACTTCGGAGCGTAAAGGCCGACGATATGGAAAAGCTTAATATGCTTGCCGAGGATATTCATCAAATCCTCGACGAGGGTTCATTTGCCGTCGATCCTGATGATGCCGAATATGCGTGCACGTATTGTGAATTTGAGACGGTCTGCCGAAAGGGCCCGCGGCTGAGGAGGAAATCACGAGCGTGATCGAACTCACACCCGACCAAAAACGGGCGGCCGAAGCCGAGGGCAGCGCAGCAGTAACTGCCGGTGCCGGCACGGGCAAAACCCGCATGCTCGCCGAGCGTTACCTGCATCACGTTCGATCGCACGGGATGACGCCGCTCTCGATCGTCGCCGTGACATTTACCGAAAAAGCGGCCGCGGAGCTGCGATCGCGGATACGTGAGACTCTCAGCAGCAAACTCGGCGACGAGAAAACGACCGCGGAGGTCGAGGCCGCTCAGATCAGTACGATGCACTCGCTGGCGGCGCGGATCTGCCGCGATTTTTATGATCTGGCGGGCATCCCGGCCGATTTCACGGTCCTTGATGAGATCAACTCGCCGCTGTGGTCGGCCGAGAAATTTGAGGAAGCGGTCAGCGGTATCGACATCGAGATCGCCGAGGATCTCGGCTATAAATGGCTGGTGGGCGTGCTTAAGGTGCTATTGCGAGATCCGATCGCATCAGAAAAAGCACTCAGTCTCGGCGCGGAGAATTGGCGCCAAGCGATCGATGAGGCGCGTATCGCTGCGATCACCGACGTAAAGTCTTCGGAATGTTGGACGGTCGCTGATCGGACGCTGCGAGATTGCTGCGGCGAACAGGGCGATACGCTTGAGAACATTCGCGCGGATGTGCTCGCAGCAATGGCCGCAGACCATCCCGAAACGGCGATCGCCGAGCTAAACGGCGTCCTTAAATCTTTTAAGTCCAACTCGGGGAGCGTCAAGAAATGGGAACAATCCTCGCTCGATGCGGTTCGAAGCTGTCTCAGCGACCTGAAATCGGCGGTAAAAGCGACGGCTGAAATAGCTGGACTCGCTTTTGGGCCCGATGATGAAGAGGCCGCTCGTCGGATCCCGCCGCTCGCGGACGCATTTCGGTACGTCAGAGACTACATCGCGGCTGCGAAGCTTCGCGAAAAGGTCCTCGACTTTGGGGATCTCGAGCATTATGCACTGCAGATATTGAGGCAGCCAGAGGCAATAGAGCATTACAGCTTGCGTTGGCGGGCGTTTCTCGTCGATGAGTTTCAGGACACGAACGCGGTCCAGGCCGAGATCCTCGACCGGCTAACGAAGGGTGCATCGCTGACGATCGTCGGCGACGAAAAGCAATCGATCTATGGCTTTCGCGGTGCCGATGCCGGCGTGTTCACTCGCATTCGTGAACAGATCCTCAACGAGCGTCGCGGCATCGAAGTGCCTCTAAGTCTGACGTTTAGGGCTCACGCTGGCTTGGTCGCCACGATGAACAGCATATTCGAGCCCGTCCTGGGTGCGATGCATCAGTCGCTAGAAGCTCATCGGTCCGAGTCGTATCTCGATCATCCGTTCGTCCATTCGGCGATAGTCGAGCCAGCGAAAGGCAGTTCGAGCCGGCAGCGGCAGGTTACCGAGGCTCGCTATATTTCAGCCCAGATCCGGAAGCTTCACGATGAAAAAGGTGTTGAATATCGGGATATTGCGATCCTCGGCCGCCGCTGGGCGCCGCTCGAAACGTACCTTACCGTTATGTCGGCAAATGGGATTCCGGCAGTAAATGCGGGCGGCGGCAGTTTGCTTGAGACCCGCGAAGCCCAAGATCTATACTCGATGCTGAGCTTTCTCGCCGATCCGCACGACGCGATAGCGCTCGTCGCCGTGCTTCGCAGCCCGTTTTTCGCCTTCAGCGACAAAGAACTGTTCGCTGCCGCGAAGCATCTCAGTAAAGATGTTTCGTGGTGGGATGTCGCCCGCCAGAGACCTGAGTTGGGGCGTGCAGCCGCAGTTTTACAGCAAATACTGAACGTGGCCGATCACAGTTCGGCGGAACAGATATTACGGCTTGCCGACAAATTGACAGGCTATGGCGCAGTGATAGCGAATATGCCCCAAGGGGTACGGCGGGTCGCGGATCTGAACGGCGTTTACGATCTACTGCGACGTCTCGAAACTCTGGGCCGAGCCGATATTTTTGGCACTAAGCGTTATCTTCGCGAACTTTACGAGACCGAAACGGACATTCCACGACCGCCGCTGGAGGCGGGCGAAGCCGTGACGCTAATGACTATTCACCGGGCCAAGGGGCTTGAATGGCCGGTAGTTTTTGTCCCCGACCTCGGTTCCAGCCATCGCGGCGACAGTTCACCGATACTCGTAGATCGCGACCTCGGAGTAGCCTTTCAGATCGAGAGCGATGACTACGAAAAGGCCGAGCCGGCGATCCACAAGCTCATCAAATTACGGAACAAAAAGCGCGAGGCCGAGGAAGCTCGCAGGTTGCTCTACGTAGCTATCACTCGGGCGAAAGATACGGTCTTTTTGACGTCGGCAAAGGACAAAGGCTTTGATCTCGACATTTTGCGGCCGGGTCTCGACGCGGCGGAGATCGTCGAGGAAACCATTCCATTCGACGAGGCGAATGCGATCGCACCAAGCCCGGGCGATCCGCCACCGTTTCCTATTCCTCTACGATCAAACATCGCACCGGTCGGCATCGGCCTTCGGGAGCTTCCGGTTACGGCACTGTCCGTCTACGCTCGGTGCCCAAAGCGGTTCGAATTTCAGTTTGTTGACGGCCACCCTGGACTGAGCGACGGATTTGCCTCGGCCATGTTGATCGGAACGCTTGCTCATCTCGCACTCGAGCTGGATATCTCGGAGATCGACACTCTCAAAGAAATGTCGCCGGGCGTGGCTGATGACGCGCTCGCCTCGGCCCTCGCCCTTGCCGCAAGATTTCGGTCCGAGGCCGTCTACTCCGGTGTCCGATCAAACGGCATTGAAAAAGAAAGGCGATTTGCGTTCACCTTTGGAGGGTTGAATCTCCGCGGCACTGCCGATCTTATCGGAAGCGACTTCGTCCTCGATTATAAAACCGACGCCGAGATGCACCCGGATGAGCATCGATTCCAGCTTTGGGCTTACGCGCGGGCATTGGGTAAGAGCACAGCTTATATTGCTTATCTGCGAAACGGAGAACTATTCAGGTTTGATGAGGACGATCTGCGGTCCTTCGATGCCGACGCTTTGAGGCTGGCCGACGGAATTCATGACGGAGTCTATGATGCGACGCCATCTGTCGAAGTCTGCCGCATTTGCCCGTACCAAAAGATATGCGAATTCCGGGCGGTCGTCGAAGTTGCGGTGCCCGAAGATACGCAAGATTAGGACCTCGTCGGGAGCGTTGCGGTTACTATCTTGGTTATTCGGGGGCACGCGGATGCGGAAATTTCTCCTCGACGTCTTCGTTCGATCGAGGCCGGAGCCTGGCGAAATCTTTCTCTATCAAAATATTCAGATAACGCCCGTCACCGATGCCCTGCCCGGCTTCGAGCGATACCTGTTGCGACACGACCCACTCGGCCGCGGTCGCGGGCGGAATGCTGATAGTGATCGCGTTGTGATCGATATCGGCAGCTATTGTTGACGAGCCAACGCCAACCTCGATCCGATATACAAATCGCTGTTTTTCCCCGGCTCCGAAATAGACCGACTCCTCCAAAACGCCCACGTCCCCAAACGCCCTTACTTCCTCAGGGCTCAGCCGCAGCCGCACTGAGCCATTTTGCATTCGAAGTTTCATACCTAAAAACCGGTCTTTACTGTTCCGCCGATCAAGTTTTCGAGAATGCCTTCGTCGAAAAACACACGGCAAATGCTCGACGCTTTGGCGAGTATTGTGGGCATATCTCCCGGCACGACGTCCGAGGTGTTCGACGAGTCTGATGCCTCCATTATAAGTGCGGCGCGAAGGCCGTCGTCCTTGAGCCGTCCAAGTTCCGCGATCAGCCAGCTGATGGCGAGAAAGTAGTCTCTGTTTAGTACGAGCAAATGACGGTTGGCACCGCGAAGGGGGAGCTTATTATAAGGCGAATTCACGATCTCGGGTGTCAGATACTTACTTAGATCGGGGTCATTTTGGTGCCCGTCCGTCAACTGTATGCAGCCGCGAACCGCTTGCGGATAAATGCTCAACCATCGCAGTTTGCGGCGGAGCGAGTGAACCTGCGTCTCGACGTCTGTGAACTCGCCGTGCACCGACGCCCAAAAATCTTGGATCTCTTTAATGTTCTTTCGGTAAAAGCGGTCCATCGCCTTGATCTCCGCCTTTGGGCGGAGCCATTTGACCGCATCAAGCTTCTTCCGCACTTTGGCGATGCGGTCGACGTCAGCTGTGATCCAGCTATTTTTCCCCAAAAGATCATTAAGTCGTTTGCCGGCATCACGGGCATTTTGCTCGGCATACGCCGTTACCGAGACTGGTATGGCTGGATCTTTCTTAAATTCTTTCGCAAACGCGTCGTAATAATCGAGGGAGCCGAGAGCGTCCTCGACAACCTTAAACTGCAGTCCGATCTTCGCAAAAATTTTTCTATCATGTATCCCCGCGTATAGTTTCGCAAGGCCCTCAAGCATGAATATTGGTGTCCGGGCGCCGCTCGTATACAACATGAGTCCGGGTTCTGTCTGTGCGGACGCATCCGCCAACATGCCCGATAACTGCGTCAAATACACATCGAATCTCACCGCTCCGAATTTCATAATTGTCCTGTGCGTGCGAATCGCCGCTGAGAGAATCGTAGCACATAGCCCGCCAAAGTTAATGTGGTTCAGCTCTAGACGATGCGGCACCCAGTTCGCAGAAGAATGAGAAATATCGATCACGGGCCGGATAGTCCGCACTTCAGTTAATGACTTGTCGAGAGCAACTGCGAGCTGAATCGAGAGGCCGCTCCCCCGGCAGATCTGGAATTCAAAGCTTGGGTCAAAAACAGCTAAGGTCCGGCCATTTTGGCTCATAGGTTTGACAATATTCGGTTAAACTGTTGATCACATGAGATCACTAATGTTCGCCATCGCAGTTTTCATACCGGCGCTTGTGACCGTTTCAACAGCCCAATCAATCTCGTTCGTAAAGGAGCGCTGCGGCCGTCTTTATGTGGACAATAAACCCTATTATTTCGTCGGTGCCAACTATTGGTACGGCAGCCTTCTGGGCATCGAAAAGGACAGGCAGCATGGCTTGCAACGGCTAAGACTTGAGCTCGACCTTCTCAAAAAGAACGGCGTGACAAATCTCCGGTTGATGGCTGGCGCCGAGGGTACCGGTATACTTAACGGTGTGATGCGTGTGGGGCCGCCCATCCAGCCACGGCAAGGCGAATTTGACGAAACGGTATTAAGAGGACTCGATCTCGTCCTTTCGGAAATGGGCCGGCGGAATATGAAGGCAGTCATATACCTCAGCAACAACTGGGAATGGAGCGGTGGTTTTCAGCAATATCTTCTTTGGAACCATGCGATCGGTGACGAATTCATAGCTAAAAAACCGGACTGGGATGAGCTTCGGGATACGGTGGCAAAATTTTACACTTGCGAGCCATGCATGAACGACTATCGCCGCCAGGTACACTTTATCGTCGGCCGAACCAACACGTTCAATCGAAAGCGATACGCAGAGGACCCGGCGATCATGGCATGGGAGATGGCCAACGAGCCGCGACCGATGCGGCCGGCAGCAAACGAAGCGTATGTCGCGTTTCTCAGGTCGGCATCGGCAGCGATCAAGATCGACGACCCGAATCATCTCGTCACGACCGGCCATGAAGGGTGGATCGGGACCGAGAGCGTTTCGCTATTTGAAAATGTTCACTCCGATCCCAATATTGACTATGTCACGATCCACATATGGCCGAAAAACTGGGGCTGGTTCGAAAACGGAAAATTGGACGAGGGTTTTTCAGGTGCGGTTGAACGCTCGGTCGAATATGTCAATTCGAATGTTCCGACTGCTGAAAAGCTCGGCAAACCCATTGTGATCGAAGAATTCGGCCTACCGCGAGACGGCCAGTCGCTAGAGATCAGCTCGACGACGCAGCGTCGAGATGAGTTCTATAAAAGAATTCTCTCGTTTGTCGGCGATAAAAACATTGCGGGGGCTAATTTCTGGGCATTCGCGGGTTTCGCGAGACCGGTTCGCGGACAATCTTTTTGGAAGTCCGGAGATGATCGTACCGGCGATCCGCCGATGGAGGAACAAGGGTTGAATTCGGTTTTCGACAGTGATCTCTCCACCCTAGCCGTCGTCAGGTCGGAAGGCCGGCGGGCAAAAGAACTATCAAAACGGCGGTTGGCTTCGCTCGCTGGCCCAGCATGTTCATCATCACAGAAAACGAAAATTCGCGGGTCCGAATCGATTGTCCCATATCGAACTCGGGCTCGAAACGCAGCATTAAATACTATGTGACCGGCCTAAGTTTTGGCCGGCACACTGTTCTTAAAATACTGGTTTTACGTCCTTCATCCAGAACTAATTATGTCGAATAAATTCCCGCGTGCGTCCGGTATACTGATGCACCCGACCTCGCTTCCGGGCGGATATGGCATCGGCGACCTCGGCCCTGAGGCCTTTCGTTTTATTGATTTTCTTGCCGAGGCAGGACAGCGATACTGGCAGATATTGCCGCTCGGCCCGACCGGATACGGCGATTCGCCGTATCAGTGTTTCTCCGCTTTTGCGGGAAATACGCTGCTCATTTCTCCTCAAAAACTTGTCGACGACGGACTGCTAACTGCTGGAGACCTTGCCGACGTTCCACAGTTCTCCGAGAACAAAGTCGATTTCGGCAGTGTCTATGACTGGAAGAACGGCCTGCTCCCGAAGGCATTTGAGCGTTTCCACCTTAAAACAAACGGCGATCTGCTTCGCGAGTTCGAGACCTTTTGCCGGGAGAATGGGTTTTGGCTTGACGACTATGCACTCTATCGTTCGATCAAGTCAATTAAGGCCCAACGTCCGTGGTATGAATGGCCTAAGCCATTGAAGCTGCGAGACGAAAGCGCCCTTCACGCGACGGCCGAATCCCTATCTGACGAGGTTCGGGCCAATAAGTTTTATCAATTTCTCTTTTTTCGGCAGTGGAACTCCGTCAAAGAACACGCTAATGCCGTTGGCATAGAGATCATCGGTGATATTCCGATCTTTATCGCACTCGACTCAGCGGACGTTTGGTGCAATCAGGACAAATTCAAACTGAACGCCGACGGTTCCGCTCGGGTGGTTGCTGGTGTACCGCCCGATTATTTCTCCAAGACCGGCCAACTTTGGGGTAATCCAATTTACGATTGGGACGAAATGCGTCGTGACGGCTATAGCTGGTGGATCTCTCGCGTTTTTTCGACGCTCAAGACGGTCGATATTGTCCGCGTCGACCATTTTCGTGGATTTGCGGCCGCATGGGAAGTTCCGGGCGATGACAAGACGGCCGAGAACGGCCGCTGGGTCGACGTTCCTGGCAATGAACTCTTTATTGCACTCAGGGCCGCTTTAGGCGATCTGCCCGTAATTGCCGAGGATCTTGGCGTTATCACGCCCGATGTCGAGGAACTGCGTGATGAATTTGGTTTTCCGGGCATGCGAATATTACAGTTCGCGTTCGGCGGCGACGCCCAAAATCGGGACCTGCCGCACAACTACATCCGCAATTGCGTCGCGTACACGGGAACGCACGACAATGACACTGCGATCGGCTGGTACCTTTCGCAAGCTGGAGCGGGGTCGACCCTAGATGCAAGTGAGATCAGCCGAGGGCATAAATACTGTTTGAAATATCTTGCATCTGATGGCAGCGAGATACATTGGGATTTCATTCGTGCGGTGTGGGCTTCAGTGGCGGACACAGCGATCACGCCGATGGCCGACATTTTAGGCGTCGGCACTGAGGGCCGGATGAACCTGCCGGCGTCCGAATCCGGAAACTGGGCTTGGCGAATCGACAAGGATGCGATAACGCCCGAAATAACCGATCGACTCAAGGAACTCACTAGCGTCTACGGACGAACGGCTTCTCGAGATCTATCGTAGTAGACGTCACGAAAGGTCAATTTCTAGACTTCGCGCTCGATGCCGCTGGTCTACTTCTAAAGTAAAGGCATTCGGTGGTGAAGAATCAACATTCAGGCTCAAAAAACAAAACCGGCCGATCAGATCTGATCAGCCGGTAAAATGTTGGTGGAGACGAGGGGGGTCGAACCCCTGACCTCTGCAATGCCATTGCAGCGCTCTGCCAAACTGAGCTACGTCCCCGTTCGCGATCCCGAGCGGGCGAACCGCAATCTCCAAATCTACCGAAAATACGGTATGGCGTCAAGTATTGCCGTCTATCGGCCAGTGGCTTGATCACGAGGTGATATTGAGGTCAGGAGTCGGTTAGCGCTAGTAAGTGCGAAGTGATTTGAGACGACAGCATGTACCGCGTCTTGTATCTCATCTATCGAATGGTTCTCGTAGTCATGGAGCAAGCGTAGCAACTGGGGCAAATTCTAATCGCTTGTCCAATATAGAATCCTATTTCCTGGGCATCGGGACGGTTATCGAATCAGTGAGTGAGCTTTTCAACCAAAGCCTCAAATTGCTCAAACTCTTGTTTCTGGTCAGTCATATCCCTTTGAAAACGGGCTTTCGCTTTTCCAAAAAAGCCGAGACGCCCTCTTGTTTGTCCTCGGTCGAGAAAGCGATCGAGAACAGGTCGACCTCGCGACGAAGTCCTTCGTCGAGGTTCGAACGCGACGCGAATTTTACTGCCTCTTTGCATAGCTGCAACGCGATCGGGGCTTTTTCCGCGATCTTTGCGGCGAATTCCATCGTCTTTGCCTCAAGCTCATCGGCCGTGAACACGTGGTTCACGAGCCCGAATCGTTGCGCAGTTGCGGCATCGATCATATCGCCGGACAGAATGATCTCCATCGCCCGGCCCTCGCCGATCAGCCGCGTCAAACGCTGCGTTCCGCCGCCGCCTGGAATGATTCCGAGGTTGATCTCAGGCTGCGAAAAACGCGCATTTTCGCTGCATATCCTTATATCGCAGGCGAGCGCCAGCTCATTGCCGCCGCCGAGGCAAAACCCGTTAATCATCGCGATGACGGGCTTCGGAAACGAGTCGATCGAGTTGAAAAGCGTCTTTTCCAGGAACTGATCGCGCTGCGTGACGGGCGTATGGCCCGCGAATTCGCTGATATCAGCACCCGCGATGAATGATTTCGGGCCGGCACCTGTGATCACGAGCACGCGAACCGTGTTGTCTTTGCGAAGTTCGTCGAGAGCAGCGACGCCCTCGGCGTGGACGTTGCGATTGAGGGCATTAAGCTTGTCGGGGCGGTTAATCGTGAGCACGGCGACCGGCCCGTGCTTTTCGACGGTTATGGTTTCGTAAGTGGACATAAATATTTTTGGACGGGCTATTCTTCGACGCCTTCGACGACGTTGTCGTCAGCGATCCACGCGACAAAGAGGCGCAGCCAACTGTCTTTGGGTTCGATGATGGCGACTCCGACGCGTGAGGTGCCGTAATTCGCGGGTGTGACACGTACGGCCTGGGCTTTGACCTCTACCGGAACGCCATCGGGGCGATGCGAGCGAATATAAAGGCTGTCACCGGTACCGATCGTTTGATTAAGCTGAAACAGGGCCCCGAGCGTTGAGATATCGTCCGTCTCGGTGGGTTCGCTCCATGTGGCCCCATCGTCCGCACGGCCTGATACTACGATCGGCAATCGGAGGGCCATCCGTAGGGCGAACCGTTTCTCCTCAAATTGAGGGTGCATAGAGGTTAACATTGAGGTCAGGGAAACATGGATAAAGCAACGCAAGTCTAACACGAAAAGCGAAAATCCATAACATTGTTTTATGTCGTCGGTTCCACCAACGTTCTCTGCCGCCTCGCGTTCGGGCCGCTTCGTATTTGGACTAACTTGCTGAGCGATAGTTATACTATATTCAAGGATATTATTAAATCGAACCGCGCAGTTTCTGGGCGGTAACAAAATTATGGATGAAAAGCGAACAAGACATAAAGTGGTTATCCTTGGCTCCGGCCCAGCTGGTCTGACGGCGGCGATCTACGCGTCGCGTGCTCAGCTCGATCCGCTAGTGATCGACGGGCCACAGCCGGGCGGCCAGCTGACCATTACGACTGAGGTCGAAAATTATCCGGGCTTTAAGATGGGAATCATGGGTCCGATCCTCATGGACGAGTTCCGAGAACAGGCGCTCAGATTTGGTACGCAGATCGACAACGTGTGGATCGACCGCGTCGACCTTAGCCAGCGCCCGTTCAAGCTTTACGGAAAAGAGAGCCAGGACAGCAGCGAAATAACCTCGATCATCGAGGCGGAAACATTGATCATTTCGACCGGAGCGTCCGCGAAATGGCTTGGTATTCCGGGCGAAGCTCCCGTGCCTGAGGGCCTTGGCGGCAACGGCGTTTCGGCGTGTGCGACGTGCGACGGATTCTTTTTTCGCGATCGGCCGATCGTCGTGGTGGGCGGCGGCGATACCGCGATGGAAGAGGCTCTTTTTCTGACAAAGTTCGCGTCAAAGGTAACCTTGATCCATCGCCGCC
This sequence comes from Acidobacteriota bacterium, assembly GCA_040005135.1. Taxonomy (GTDB): domain Bacteria; phylum Acidobacteriota; class Blastocatellia; order Pyrinomonadales; family Pyrinomonadaceae; genus OLB17. The sequence continues at coordinate 22,367 of JBDTZO010000082.1, forward strand.
ATGAGTTTCGAGCGTCCGCCATCATGCAGGAGCGCGTCCTCACTCATGACAAGATCGAGATTCTGTGGAACACCGAGGTTCTTGAGATCCTTGGTTCGAGGGAAACCGGCGTCGAGAGCGTGCGCCTTTTCAACAATCAGACTAACCAAGAGAGCTTGCTGCCGACCCAAGGTGTATTTATCGCGATCGGCCACCGGCCAAACACGGCACTTTTTAGCGGCGTTTTGGATATGGACGACGTAGGTTATTTGATAACTGAGGGCAGGACGATGAAAACGAACGTCCCGGGCGTCTTCGCTTGCGGGGATGCTCAGGACGCAATTTATCGACAGGCTGTCACCGCCGCCGGAACGGGATGCATGGCAGCGATCGATGCCGAGCGTTTCCTGGCGGAACATCCGCTCGAGATCTCCGCCGAAATTAGTGCTTGATGATGACCGCGCCTTTCAACACCTCGACGCCTTGAGGCGTCTTTACCACTCTTGCGGGATCGAAACCCATCGCTTCGGCCCGCCGGAGAATATCTTGATACGTTTTGTCGTCGAGCGTTGGCTGACGGCTGAGGATCCAGAAATACTGTCGTCCGGGCTCGCCGATCGCCACGTGTGTGTAGTCATTGTCGAGGTCGATGATCCAATAGTCTCCCCAAACAAAGGGCAGGAATGCAAGAACTCCGGGAGCAAACCTCACTTTAAGCTTAGCGTTAGTTGCCTTATCGACGATCTTTGCCTCACCAACGGCCACTTCGGTTGAACCATTCTTTACGATGCATTCGTTTCGGACCTCGACCTTGCCATTTGGCTTGAGCGTATAGGTCGCAGTAGTGTTGCCGACGCACTTTTTCTGAAAGCGGTTCGGGTAACGGCCGATCTCATACCATTTTCCGGCGTATCGGGTGAGATCTACCTTCGCGACCGCTGTGACGTTTGTTTGGGCACTAACGACCGCAAGCATGCCGCAGACAGTGACGCCGATGGAAATAAATTTGATCAGATCTTTCATATAGATTCACAGTTGGTAATTGCCGAGAAAGTATTCGATAGCGTAACGCATTCGGATTTTAGTTTATAATACTGTCTATATAGTGATTTGCGAGAGAGCAAGAAATTATGCCGATCTACGAATACAAATGTAAGCAGTGCGGCTCACAATTCGAAAAGCGCCAAAGCGTTTCCGACGAACCGCTATCCACATGTGAGAAATGCCACGGACGCCTCGAGAAGCAATGGTCATTGTCGGGATTTCAATTTAAAGGTGCCGGCTGGTACGTCACCGATTACGCGGGCAAAAAGGGCATCGACCACGATGCCGGCAATAAATCTTCGTCCGCTGAATCAACGTCTGACTCAGGCGCTGCATCCAACGCTAAAACGGAAGGACCGGCGCCGAGTTCCTCGACCGACACCGCTACGAAATCTAGCAAAGAATGAACAGTTACTTGAGGAAAAATTTTACTCTTTTGTTATGCGTATGTTCGTGCGTAGCGGGAGCATCGGCACAGTCCCGGCATAACGCCCAAAATGCCGATCTCGAGGGCTCGGTCCTCACTGTGACTGCCACGCGAACCGACAAAAAAACTGACCAGATCAAGGTCGAAGACCTTTTCCTCTACGAGAATGGTATTGAGCAAAAGATCAAAAATTTTAGTTACGACCCGTCCCCTTCCAGGATCGTGCTGTTGGTAGACAATTCGCAGACGTTGCCCACGTCGGTCGAAGCGTTGCAAAAAGCCGCGATGGAATTCGCCTATGAGATCTTCGAGGGCGACCAGCTTTTCACGATAGCTTACGACGAAAAGCCTGAGATCATTCAGGAATGGACCGACGACGCCAAAAAAATGGAGACGTCGCTCGCAACATTTCGCAAAAAGGGCAATCCCTATCTTTTTGACGCTCTCGACGGAGCGGTAAGCCAGGTCCTGCTGCCGCTAATGCCTGGCACGCGAAAAACGGCGATCGTCATTATTGGCGATGGCCTCGACCGCGGAAGCAAGATGGGATTCGATAAGATCTCCGCCGAGCTCCAATTGCAGAATATTACCGTTTACGCCCTTCAGATCCCGGACCGCACTGGCGGCGCGTATCGTCGCGATCAGCCAAAGGCTCCTGTCGTGCTGCAGCAGTTGACGGAAAATACTGGCGGACGGCTTTTCAATTTTGACGATGCGCAGGGAGCAGCAAAGTCCATTTGCGACGAGCTCCGTCGCAATCGCTATTTACTGTCGTATGTCCCGGCGAACACATCGACCTACGATGCCCGGACGCTGCTGCTGCTTAGCGAAGGTGTCAGCATCCGCACCAAGGCAGGACAACCGCCGAACATCAAATAACCTTCGCCTCCCTCAACATTTCTCGCTTGTGTTAGAATCGATTTATTTCGATGATCCTGGCTGTAGTTTGGAGTGAACCCCTAAAGTGAGCGAAGACAACAAAATCCCGCCGCCGCCCGACGATTTTTCGAAAACGACGCCGAATATCCGCTTGCCGGAGAGCGAATCGCCGCCGTCCGATTGGGACAAGCCAAACCCTAATTACGCGCGCCAGCCCGCACCTGACGAGTGGGGTAAAACAGTCACCAACCTTAGGCCGATCGATACCGAGCGGCAGGATTTCGACAAGACGTTCTATCCCGGCAGCAAGGCTCCGTCGACTCCGGAATGGGGAATGACCGAGCAGAATATTAATGTCAATGCGGCCGATCTAGGCACGCGGCCGGATGATTTCGGCTCGGCCGAACCAGGTTACGACAAGACGATGCCATATTTTCGGCTTCCTGAGGCCGAGCAGGCAAAGTATCAAAATCTGCCTCCGACGCCCGTCCAGCAGGCCGCGGCTGAGGAGCAGGCCGAGAAGGCTAAAGGTGGATTGCCCGGCTGGTTTTGGGTTAGTGCGGGATTGATGACGATGTTTTTTTTCACCGTCGTCGTGCTTGCGGTCGTTTATTTCTTTATTCTTCGCGACACATCGTTTGAGGTCACTGTAAAAGGGGCGCCTCCGGGAAGCACCGTTCAGATCGACGGGTCGCCGCTTGCGGTCACCGACGAGGACGGTTCGTTTCGACTCAAAAACCTCAAGGCGGGCGAGCGTGAAGTAAGCATCGTTCACCCGACGTTCACGTGTGAGCCGCGGCGCGTTACCGGCGGTAATGGGATAAACCCGGAACCGATCATCGCCCGCTGCACCGCGATCGCGGCCAAATCGACGGATGATTGCGGAAACATCCGTTTTGGCGAAGATGACAAAGCCGAACGCTGCTACAACACCGCGCTTGATGCCCTGGGCGATCCATTTACGGTCGAGGACCTGCTCAAGGCTCTCAACATCCTGATCATCAATTTCGAAAGCGGCAAATCCGATATACCGCCCGTTCGCCTTGCGGCGCTGCAAAAAGGCGCGACGTTCATCAAGAAGCTGCCTCAGGGCGTCGTGATCGAGGTCGGCGGCCACACAGACAATGTCGGCCAACCCGCGTCGAACCAAACCCTGTCCGAGGCGCGCGCAAATGCGGTCAAGGCTGTGCTCGTAAAATACGGCGTCGCCGACAGCACGCTCCAAACCCGCGGCTACGGAGCCACCAAACCCATAACGACAAACGACACGGTCGACGGCAAATTCAGGAACAGGCGCATCGAGTATTCGATCGTTAAAAAATAAGAGGTTGGATTTTTGTTTGGTCTTTGCGGTCTTGGGAGACCCCTTCATCTGCGCGTTGAAGATGAACCGTAACCGCTAGACGGCTACGGGCGCCGCGATCTTGCTATGAGACTGATAATTTATCAGCTTTAGATTCGCGTACTTAAGGCTCAGCAGTCCCTCGAGGCCTTTTATACCATCAGCGTCGACAAACTCCAATTCCGGAAGGTTCATCGGCTCGCGGGACAACAGTTCTTCGACCTGTTCAAGGTGATTCGAGTAAATATGCAGGTCGCCGAAGGTGTGTATAAACTCGCCGGCCTCGAGCCCGCATGTATGAGCCACGAGGTGCGTAAGCAAAGCATAGCTGCTGATGTTGAACGGAACACCGAGAAAGGCGTCGGCGCTTCGCTGATATAGTTGGCAGTGAAGCGTTTTTCCGCTCTCGACCTTGAACTGAAACAACGTGTGACACGGCGGCAGGGCCACGTCATCGCACACTCGCGGGTCCCAACCGGTCACGAGCAGGCGGCGTGAATTTGGATTCGTTTCGATCTCGTGGATAAGCCGTGCGATCTGATCGACGCCGTTCATCGCCGGATAATCGCCGCCGAACGATCGCCAAAGATAGCCGTAAACAGGCCCGAGATCACCGTCGGCGCGGCCAAACCGTGCCGTCTGTTCAGCGGTCCCCCACTCGGCCCATATGTCGACGCCGCGTGCCAGCAGGTCCTTTTCATCGGTCGAGCCCGAAAGGAACCAGAACAGCTCTTCCGCCACCCATCGAAAGGGCACGCGCTTCGTCGTAACTATCGGAAAACCCTGGCGAAGATCAAATCTTGTCTGGTAACCGAACGCCGAGATCGTCCCGACACCGGTCCTGTCGTCGTGACGAATGCCGTTATCTAATACATGCCTCAGCAATTCGTGGTAGACCCTCATTTTGTTATTGGCGTCATTTCTATATTCGTTATCAGTTGCTTTCTATCGTTATTTGGGCGCTCAAAAACGAGAAAGACCCGGTCCGCTCCTGCTGAACTCACGGCCGAAACTAACTTTTTTATCTCGGCGAATTCAGTGGAAGTGGGCACAAGCAGATTGACCGTGGTGTCTACTGTGTTGCTTCCTACGCGAAAAACGCCATTGTCGACTCGGGCCCTAAATATATCCGACAGCTGATCTCTCAATTTGTTAAGGTCAGTCATATTACCTTCGGGGCCGCCGTTCAACGTAATTTCGTTGTCGCTATTTACACGGGTCAGTAAGAATAGCGGATTTGGTTTCACTGGCTCGGAAACCTTCGTCTTCCTTCTAATAAATAGCTTCGACCCGAGACCGAGATCAACGATAATGTTATTTACTGTTGAGCTTCTAACCGCGTTGATCGCTGCCATGATATCAGCGAGCCTCAGCGACAGACCGGGTTTGAAAACAAAAACCGGTTCGAGCTGGACGCTTTTGGAGGTGGACGATTTTTCGGCAAGCGGTTTGGAAAGACCTTGGAGAACTTGGCTAAGCAGACTGCCGTTCAGCTTTCCAGATTCGTTGGATGAATTTATTTCAACCGTTGCAGACTGTGCGTTATCAAAGTTGATATTAATTACCACGTCTTTTACTGACGGAACCGCGTCATCGTCCGTAGGAGTTAAAATTGCTTTTTGAGCGAGTGTCTTTGGTTTTGAACCAGCGGAACCTTGTGCCCATTCACTGCTGCTCAAACTCAAAAAAATAATCGAGACGATCAGTAGCCTGTTCATGTTGATGCTCTCCAAAAGTTACTTTTACGGCGTAAAATGTTTTGATTTGTGCAAAAGTCACGTAAAAGTTACCATAATTAGCTTATGTCGGTGAACCTCGAGGTCAGTTTTAACAGCCCGCAATGCGGATGGATGTCAATTGGATTTGCCGACGGGACCGGCGAATTTCACACGACGACCGCGCACGCTCCGCACCAACTGGCGCTACCAGAATTGCTTCGGATCCTGACGGACCTCGCTGACCCGAGTGCGACCGAGCCAGAGTATCTGCTCAAATGGAATCGCGACCCTGAGGAGTTCGATTTTCGTTTCGTTCGCGACGGCGGCGATGTGATGCTCGAGATCTATCAGTATCCGACAGACGAACGCGATTCGGGCGAGCGTGAACTGGTATTTTCACACGCCGGAAATGTTCGCGAGATCTGCGAGGCGTTCGCTGCGACCTTTGCCCAGCTATACTCCGACCGCGAGACCGACGAATTCGAGTTTAACTGGCGCCAGCCCTTCCCCATGGCTGAATATCAGAAATTTAGAAAGAGGATGAGTTAGCCGCCATTTACACGTATTCTCAAATGATCGACTCTCGACATTCGTGATATTCGTTCAGTTCGTGGCTAAATTTCGATGAAAGAGAGACTACTTGACCTACTCGCCTGCCCGACGTGCGGGGGCGACATTTTGCTGGCACATGCTGAAAGGTATGACGGCAAAGAGATCATCGACGCCGTCCTTGCATGCCAAAAGTGCGACCGTGAATACAAGGTCTTACGCGGCGTGCCTCGCTTTGCCGATCTGGGCAAGATCGAACAGGACAAGGCGGCGACGGCCGAAAATTTTGGCTGGCAGTGGACCAACTTTACACAGGAAGACCCAAAGTACAACGAGCAGTTTCTCGGCTGGCTGCAGCCTGTAAAAAAAGAGTTTTTCGCCGGTAAGGTCGTGCTCGAGGGCGGCTGCGGCAAAGGCCGTCATACAAAGCTCGCCGCCGAGTGGGGAGCAAAGGATGTCGTCGGTATCGACCTCGGCGACGGCGTCGAATCCGCGTTCGCTCTGACCCGCCGATTACCGAATGTGCATATCATTCAGTGTGATATATTCAAATTGCCGCTGAAAAAGGCGTTCGATTACGCTTTTAGCGTCGGCGTCCTGCACCACACGCCGGACCCGAAAAAGGCATTTCTTTCGCTCGCCGGCAAGGTAAAAAATGGCGGTGCGATCTCGGCATGGATCTATGGCGCCGAAAATAACGAGTGGATCACGAATTACGTCGATCCCGTCCGCACCGGCTTTACATCCCAGATCAGCCAGCCGCTGCTCTACCAGTTATCAAAGCTGCCCACGCTCGGCGTCTTCCTGGGAACCAAACTCATTTACCGCCCCATAAATGCCGTCGCCAAGCCGCTTGCGAATAAGCTTTTCTATAATGAATACCTCAATCACCTTGGCTCATTCGGCTGGCGCGAACAGCACAATATCGTCTTCGACCACCTGGTCGCCCCGACCGCGTACTACATCTCAAAGGACGATTTTGAAGGCTGGTGGAAGGATATACATGCGGAAAATGTCGAGATAACCTGGCACAACCAGAATAGCTGGTGCGGCTTTGGCAATGTATGAGAATCGGAATCTTTGCATTTATCGCAATGCTGCTCTTCACCTTTGCATCAATGTATGCCAATGATTCACTGCTGAAAATATTGTATGAAAGTTATCCCAAGACTTGGGTTAGAATTGGACGTCCGTTAGGAGTTCTTTTCTACTTTCCAGACGGATCTTGGGGTCAATTGGATCTCCGGCGATGGAGAGCGACTCGAAAGTTTACGAACCAATTAATTTTTTGGCCACCGCAACAACTCAGTGATGACACAGCAGCGAGGCGGCTGATTTGGATACTTCGGCTCTCGTCGATGCTTTTTATTGCTTTTACTCTTTTATTTTTTATCTGTGGGATCTAACAGTTTATGAAGTTCGACAAGGGAATTGAACCGAAATACCGTAAGTCCGTCGAGGACGCTTTTGCCGCGATCATCGCAAACGGAAATGACTTTCATCGTTACATGATGCACGAGATCACCGAATCCGACATGCTGGTACGTGTGCAGCCCGTTTCAGCGATCAACGCCTCTGGCGTGACTGGGCTGATCAGTTCGATCAAGACCAACTATCGTCTTGCCCACGAACGCATCAGCCTTCGCGAAGCCCTCGGCGAGATATACATTGCAATCGCCAACGAAACGATCGACACCGGCGGCCAACGCGGCTGCGAGGGGACGTTCGTGCACGAAGGCCGTCACGCCTATGATTTCGCCCAGACGCTCGAGAGTTTATCTAACGCGGATATGAACCCGATCGGCATCTTTAACCCCACCCTCTACGAGCTGGAATTGGAAGCCCACAAGGCCGCCGGCGATTACATGCTCTGCGTCAATAAGGCCGAATATTTAGACGAAGGCCTGCAGCTCATGATCCTCTGCGAGGAAGGGGGCAAGTGCGAGATCAGCAACGACGGCATTATGAAAAGGCTCCACGACAGCTATGGCCTCGACCTAAACGGCAACCAAGGCGCGCTCGCCAGCCAAATGATGGGCATCGTGGTCTAGCACAAGCTCCCACGAGCAGAATCACGACAAGCGATCTCATTGGCTCTATTCAAGATCCACAAATATGAAGCATCTATCGGTGACCCTTTTCATCGGTTTTTCGTGTCGGCCGCTCTTGGCCAGATCGCGGGTGGTTATTCGCCGGTCACAGACCCGCCGAGTTCATCTCCCCAAGCTCACCTCCTTTTTAGGAATGGTCGCCGGCGTCCGGCCGGGGTGGTAGTTCGGCAGAATCAGAACTCTGACTTCGTACTCTCCGTGACTTCCCATAGCGTTCTCTGTGTTACGAAATTCCTTTAAGCACAGAGCGCACGGACCTATCCACAGAGTTCACCTTTGCGGCATTGCGGAAGAACCGAAATCTGAAATCTGCACCCCCGCCTATTTACCATTAACAATTTACCATTTACTATATTCCCATCATGAAAAAACAAAATCTGCTGACTATCGTCGCCATTCTCGTTCTAGGGATCATCAACATCAACGCCCAGCAGGGCGATTCGGTCGGCGTCAAAGACGGCGGCGTAAAGGTCGCTGGCTGGACCGGCCAGATCGACGATAAAGAGGCAAAGGCCGGGATGACGCTCGCGAGCGCAAAGCTCGAAATGCAAGGCAAAGAGCTCCACGTCACCACCGGCCCGGCCGTCACGTACTGGAATCCGAAAAACACCGCGAAGGGCGACTACACCGTCAGCGCAACGTTTCTCGAATCCAAATACATGGGCCTCAACGACCACCCGCATCCCTACGGCATCATGATCGCCGGCAATGATCTGGGCACGGCCACCGAGAGCTACATCTACTGCTCGGCATACGGCAACGGCACATTCATCGTCCGAGGCATGGGCCCCAAACCCTTTCAGGTCAGCCAGCGTGCCCCGACCGCCGACCCCGCCATCAACAAAGCCGCCGGCGTTGGCCAGCCCGTCACCCAGCTCATCGCAATGACCGTCAAAGGCGACAAGGTCACATGCTCGATAAACAACAAGGTAGTCGGTACCTACGACCGCTCAGCCGTCGTCGGCGAAGGCAAACTAAAATCCCTTGACGGCACCTACGGCATCCGCTTCGCCCACAACACCGACGCCACTGTTTCGGACCTAAAAAAGATCAAGGCACAGTGAGGTAATGGTTTCCCGGCGTTGGCAGATTCGAGCGGTGATCCTGAGTGCGGTCAACCAGTCGTGATCACTTGGGTTCGTTCTGTGCAATCGAGCGAGCATATTCTTTTACGTCCGAAGGTGTCCAAACAAAGTTCCATGACGTCCAAAGGGAAGCGAATTTGTCACCTCCGCCCTTGCTGAGAGCGGTTGCCACGATCGTCGAACAATTCTGGCTTAACGTGCTCCACGGCGGCAATGGCCCAATAAGCTCGGCCATGTCCCGTACGAGTCCAAAACTCGCCCACCAGTCCTTGATCGCAGTTTCGTTAAGTCCGGAAATGTGTATCGTGTGATCCGGCTGCTGCCGCTCATCGCGGACGTCATCGGCAAAACCGCGATTGCGAAACGGATACGCGGAGTAAATATTGCTATGGACCTTTGATGGAACCTGCCCCGGTTTCGCAGGCCACCAGCTTATGTAAGTGTTATCGCAAAGCATCGAAGCATGCCCCCACGCTTCGCTCTTTCCTCTAAACTCCCAAATATATACTTTGATCATGGTAAATCTCCGATCTCGTTCTCATCGCCCATGATAAACCTTAATTGGCCGAGTTCAGCTATATCTTTAATTATTCGAGCGTATCTACTCTCACGAGATCGCTCAAATTCGCTCAGCAATAAAGGCGGCGTGGCCTGATGGATCTCGCGTCCGGGCTGATCGGAACAGCACAGGGATCTCCCAATGACATGACGCTTTCGGAAACCTCCGGAGACCAAATAACTATCAGGATCGGTGGAGCAGTCAAACAGTTTTCGAGCTTCTGCTCCGTCGAAGGAACCCCAGGCAGCGCCGCCGAGCAGTACGTCCAACTTTACAAACACCTCAACGACCTAATGAGGGACGTGCAGATAAAAGAAGCCTCAAAAGAAGAGTTTTATAGGAACCTGAATTAACGCCGCAGCCCAAACGCGGGCATTCCTGCCCACCTCATCCATCGGGAAATTGTCGAAATCTGAGCGCTGACTGTTGGTTGGTGCCCATTTCTATTGACGTTTGTCGTTTCCGAATTCTTTCCGAAAAATTTCCGAATTTACGAAGGACTGAATTCGCCCACATCTGCTAAAAACTCTAACTAGATTATCGGAACTGTAATTATTGTCGACGTTCCACGGAGATACGAGGATTTCCGTGCGGCCCAAGATTAACTTTCCTGATCAAAGATTGCGAATCGAAACCAGATTCTCAACCACCGAGAGTACCATGCGAAAATACATATACACGTTTTCAACGTTGATGGTCCTGCAGCTTTTCGTCGTCTCGTTGACGGCTCAGACGACCGAATTCACCTATCAGGGCAGTCTCAAAAATGGTGCAGCGGCGGCGACTGGTAATTATGATTTTGAGTTTCTGCTCTTTGACGTTTTCTCAGGCGGAACGCAGGTCGGAACAACTATAACGACAAATACCGTAGCGGTCGCGAACGGCACTTTCTCAGTCAAGCTCGATTTCGGCCCCCAGTTTCCGGGAGCGAACCGCTTTCTTGAGATACATGTTCGGCCAACTGGTGGTGGAGCGTTTACAGCTTTGACGCCGAGGCAATCCGTTTCGAGTGCTCCGTATGCCGTAAAGAGTCTTGCCGCCGACACCTCCACGAATGCTGCCCAACTTGGCGGAGTGACGGCGAATCAGTATGTCGTGACCGGTGACGCGAGGATGACCGACGCACGGCCACCGACCGCCGGAAGTTCGAACTATATTCAAAACACAACTAGTCCACAGGCATCGAGTAACTTCAACGTTTCGGGAAATGGTTTTATAAGTAGCGCAGGAGGCGTTGGCACGACGACAGATTCTTTTATTGGTTCTCAGGCGCGATTTAGCGTAGTTCAACAAACTCCCGGATTTTGGGCACAACACATCGGGACGAACAACTTCTCGGCGGGCAATTCGTTCGGATTATTGATCGATGCCGGCACGAACAGCGGTGATCGCGCCTTGAGGCTCAGGAGCCAGAACGGAACACTAGACCTTTTTGCAATACGCGGAGATGGCTTTGTCGGAATAGGCACTGACAGTCCGAACACTAATCTTCATCTAAAAGCGAACGCGCCGCAGGGTTTTGCTATTCAGATGGAGAATACATCTACGGCCAAAAGGCTTTACATCGGCAATTACGGCACGGCCGGCGCCGGCACTCACTGGCCGGGATTTGATAGTGCAAATACGAGCTTTTTATACGCCGAGAATCCTCTCGTATTTACAACGCCTGGTGGAATTCACTTTTCAGGCTCGTCGACGGCCGAAAATATGACCATTTCATCGCTTGGAAACGTCAGTATCGGTACCGGCGGAGGGTCGACTTTCCGATTCCATGTAGCCAACAATATTTCGAACTCTCCGGCCGGTTTTTTTCAGACACTTGGAGCTCCGACGGGTCAGTCATACGGGGTGGTTGTCGCCGCCGGTACGTCTTCAGCAGACAATGCCCTTGTGGTTCAGAGCCAAGCCAACGTTCAACTTTTCAGAATTCGCGGGGACGGAAACATCGGTGTGGGCAATACAAATCCGGCGGTGAGACTTCACGTAGCGGGGGCGGCGGGTACTACTGCATTTCGCTCTGACGGTGATGCGATTTTTAACGGTGCGGTCCGATTAAATGACGTTTTACCCGGCGTCAGCGGAAGTACTCCGCTCTGCGTTGATCTGTCCGGTTTTATTTCTACTTGTGGCCCATCGAGTCTGCGATATAAAACAAATATCACACCGTTCCTACCGGGTCTAAAAGCGATAAAACAGCTCATGCCGATCTCTTACGATTGGAAAGCCAACGGCAGTCATGACTTCGGACTTGCAGCAGAAGAGGTTGCAAAAGTTTTACCCGATCTCACCCTTTTTGACAAAGAAGGCCAGATCAACGGCGTTCGGTATGAACGCATCAACGTCGTTCTGATCAACGCAGTCAAGGAGCAGCAGTCTCAGATCGAGAGTCAGGCTCGCGAAAATTCTGATCTTCGGATGGCTAGTATAAGTCAGCAAACACAGATCAATTCCCAAATAGTGGAGATCGAAGCCCTAAAAGCAGCGATCTGCGAGATGAAACCAACAGCCGCCGTTTGCAAGAAATAGGAGAACCACAATGAAATTCAAGGCTCTATTATGCTCTGCCCTTATCGTCGTCGGCACATGCTCGGTTTTCGCTCGAACGACCGAGTTCACCTGTCAGGGCAGCCTCAAGCAAGCGCAGATCGAGTCGCAGCAAAAATTGATCGAGCGGCAACGGGGTGAGATCGATGACATGAAGGCATTTGTTTGCGTAAAGTGAGCGAGAGCCGCATTTTGCAAGACGCGGAATTGACCCAGAAAAGGAGAGAAGCAATGAAAAAGTTTACGACCGAAATGGTATTTACCGGTGTGGTCATCGGGTTGTTTGCTATCTGGGGATCCGCTCAATCCGGCGGGACGTTCCAGATCGAAAAAAGCGTGATCGCGGGCGGCGGCGGGAATTCGGTGGGTGGCGCGTTCGCTGTAGATGGAACGATCGGTCAAACTGTCGCTGGAATGACTTCGACTGGCGGGGCGTTTAGCTTAGCGGGCGGATTCTGGGGCGGTACAGCCTCGGCCGCACCGATCGCCAGGACGAAATTTGACTATGACGGTGATGGGAAGACGGATGAGTCGGTGTTTAGGCCTTCGGATAATGTTTGGTATTTGAATCGCTCGCAGGCTGGGTTTGCGGGGTATCAGTTTGGGGCGGCGGGTGATGT
>JBDTZO010000092.1:0-35205 GCA_040005135.1 Acidobacteriota bacterium
TATGCCGCCCGTGTAAGATAGGCAGCTTGAGCCGTCTTTCCGCGTTTCGCGGCAGATAGCCACGTCGTTCACGGCGTGGTGCGGTCGCCGAACGATCTCGAAGGGCGCTTTAACGTCCTTCTATTTCTGAAGGCTTAAGCCAGTTCGAGTAAGGACGTTGAAACGCCCTATCCATCTCGATCGACCGACCACCACGCCCTAAAGTGCGTGGCTAATTTACTATCCATAATTAAGATTATGCAATAATACAAATATGGCAAGTCTAACCTATGAGATGGCCGTTGATCGAAACCCCGCAAAGGTGAGCGGCGAGTGGATATTTCGCGATACACGCGTTCCGGTTTCCGCCCTGTTCGAAAATTTGAAAGACGGTGTGTCCATCGACGAATTTCTTGAATGGTTTCAGGGCGTCAAACGTGAACAAGTGATCGCTGTTTTAGATCACGAGATCGACGAACTTAAAAAGGCCGCATGAAGATCCTGTTCGATCAGGGAACGCCGGTTCCGCTCAGAAAACTGCTGCCCGATCATTCCATAATTACTGCTTACGAGCGCGGTTGGCAAACTCTTGAAAACGGTGACCTTATCGCAACCGCCGAATCCGATGGGTTTGAGGCAATAGTCACAACCGATCAAAATCTGAAATATCAGCAAAACTTAACCGGCAGAAACATCTCTATCGTGGTTCTGTCCTCGACCTCATGGCCTCGAATCCGCGAACACGTCGATGCAATAAGGGTGGCCTTAAATGATCTTGCACCTTCTTCATTTCTGGAAATTGAAATAGTGTAAGCTTTTCACCTGAGCAATTTGCCGATTAACGAAACCATCCCTTCCTCGATCAAAATGTCCGCCCTATAGTCATCAACCGCCGTAACAACGCGTCCGCCCTTAATCAGTGTTTTCATAACCATATCCCGTCAATAACAAATAACGTCTTAAAGATCTTACCTCGTCGGTCGCTTCGCCCCAGCTCACATAACAAACTGTTGATCGATCGTCGCACATTTCAATGCGGGAACTTTTCGTTTTTCATTTAAAAATTCTCTTCAATCTTCGCCAACTTTGACGAGCGGCGGTAAGGCTCAAGTCGCCGTTAGGCCCGCCGCGAATCTCGTCTGCATCGTGATCATCCTGACCATCATCTTGCCATTTGCAGACACTACAAATATCTTCTCCACCTCTCTCCCATAATGTTAACTCGCCACAACAAGGGCATGAATAGCGACTTCCGTCTGCCATTTGCGGTTTCGTCACGTTAACAAATGTCATGGTGTAAGCGTTTCCTTTTTTTCTGGGCTTCGCCCATCGACGTGCGGGAAAGCTGTGCTTTTCCGTCAGTCTAATAAATGATCTACGCGGCTATGCCGCCCGCTTATAATAGGCGGCTTGAGCCGTCTTTCCGCGTTTCGCGGCAGATAGCCACGTCGGTTCACGGCGTGGTGCGGTCGCCGAATGATCTCAAAAGCGTTTAACGTCCTTATCATTCCAATGTCTTAGCCAAGTTCAAGTAAGAGCGTTAAAACGGCCTAACAATCTCTTTCAGGCCCCGACCACGCCCTAAAGTGCGTGGCTATTTGCACTTCGGGAAAGCCCCGTGAACGCGGCTGATCAATACTATTCCGTCGGCTTCTTTTTCCTCGTCAAACCAGACTTCTTCTCTGACTTACGGACAAAGCCCATGGCCCCGTAGAGTGCGCTGTCGCTGCCGTAGGCGGGAATTTCCGCGACGCCGAGACCGAAATCAAGCTATTGAGCGATTGTAGCCAATATGCAGCTCGACCTATACCGTAGCGAACCTTATTTTCGCCGACAAATCCCGAAGGACAAACCTTGGATCACCCAGCCCTGACGCCGTTTTCGATACGCTCGCCGATATTCTGGTCGATGTTGCGCCAGTATTGGAATGCACGTCGGAGTACCGGCTCAGTTACACCTGCCTTAAGGTGGCCGACGACGTTTGAGACGAGGCGCGTTCGGGCGTCGTCGTCCATCACTTCACGAACCAGAGTGCCTGCCTGGCCGAAATCGTCGTCATCTTTTCGCAGCGTATAGGCGGCGCGTGTGAATTCACCGTCGGCATACCAGGTCGCCATCTCCGGGAAACGCTCGCTGTCGGCTGCGGGGCCGCCTTTCGAATTTGGCGCGTAAACTGGATCGGAAACGTTTTCCATCCGCATCGCACCGTCCTTGCTGTAGCTGTTGATAGGACACTGTGGTTTGTTTACCGGGATCTGTTTGTAATTTACGCCCAGTCGGTGGCGGTGCGAATCCGCGTAGGCAAAGATGCGGCCGAGCAGCATTTTGTCGGGGCTGACACCGATTCCCGGAACCAGGTTGTTGGGCTCGAAAGCAGCTTGCTCAATTTCGGTGTGGAAATCCGTCGGGTTTCGATCGAGCGTGAGTTTGCCGACTTCGTGGACCGGATAGTCGCTATGGGGCCAGACCTTGGTAAGGTCAAACGGATTGAAACGATACGTCGCCGCGTCCGCAAACGGCATAAACTGCATTTTTAGTGTCCAGCTTGGATGTTCGCCACGTTTGATAGCGTCCGACAGATCGCGACGGTGATAATCGCCATCGGTGCCCGCCAACCGGTCGGCTTCGTCCTGTGTGAGATAGTCATTCGGCTGGTCGGTCTTGAAGTGATACTTAACCCAGAACCGTTCGCCAGCGGCGTTGACCCACATATAAGTGTGGCTCGAGTAGCCGTTCATATTTCGCCAGGTTTTGGGGATACCGCGGTCGCCCATCAATATCGTCACCTGGTGCGCCGACTCGGGCGAGAGTGTCCAAAAGTCCCACATCATATCGTGATCGCGCAGGCCGTTGTCGGCACGGCGCTTCTGCGAGCGGATAAAGTGCTGAAACTTCATCGGATCACGAACGAAAAAGACAGGCGTATTATTCCCGACCATGTCATAGTTGCCCTCCGTCGTGTAAAACTTGAGGGCGAAACCGCGCGGATCTCGCCACGTATCCGGACTGCCGCGTTCACCTGCGACCGTCGAGAAACGTATCAACGTATCGGTCTTCGTGCCCGGCTGAAACACCGCCGCCTTTGTGTAAGCACTGACGTCGTGGGTCACTTCGAAATGTCCGAAAGCGCCGGAACCCTTCGCGTGCGGCTGCCGTTCCGCGATACGCTCGCGGTTGAAATTGGCCATCTGTTCGATCAAGTAATGGTCGTGCAGCAGGATCGGGCCGTCAGCTCCTACGGTGAGCGAGTGCTCGTCACTGGTGACAGGAGCACCGGCGTCAGTAGTTGTCGGTTTGCGGTTATCGTTTGTCATTTTAGATCTCCCAAGCTTGACTATGCGATCGACGAGGATGACATCGGAATACGAACAATGCCTGCGGTTAGAGACTCACAACCAAGCGGCGTCATCTGCCTCCCACGATGCAAAAATTAGTAGCTTCATTGTATCACCTTCCCTTTTCGGCTCCATTTGTTCGAGCACGCGAAAAACGAGGAGGTTATGATCAAAATCCGCCGGTGTGAACGAAAAATTTGCCATATCTGTACTCATATTTCACTGTTTTGAAGTTTCGGGTCCGCTGACGTTAAGATCACCCGCGCGGCGATCGCGTTCGTAAGCCTCCGCTGCTCGATATATCTGTATCGCCAAATGATGAATTCTGCCAGCAGGAGATTCGGCACCCAGCCAAGCCAAGCGACGGCGCGATACACATCCATGGGTGGAAGTTCGAACGAATTATTGATGCTCCACTTCCAGGCCCTAAGCGTCACGGCTGAGAGCGTGAGGGCGTAGCTCCTTATCATAAAGTCGCGATGTGCGTCGTAATCGCCTTGCTTTGCCTTCAATACGGCAATGACGGTGAAGGTTATCCAGCCGATAGCAAGCGTTACGAATGCGGCCCGCGACGTTAATCCACCGTTCGCGTAAAAGCCCATGATCAGTCCCGCCGGCCCGGTGACGAAAAGCACGTCGATCGCATAAATATATCCGAGCCCGCGATGCAATCCCGGGTAACTTCGTCGGAGGCCTTTGGAAAATTGCGTAAATCCCGCGAGCAGCACCCAGATGCTCATGTAGACATGAACAAAGAACGCGGTCCGCCAAACGTCGATGTCGATATAATCCTGCTTGATGCGCAAAAATCCGACGTCGGTATTGTAAGGAAGATACGGAAGCGTGATCCTTGCCATCAGGAACACGAAAAACGCGAGCAAAACCAACAGCACCGACTTCAAAATGAAGCGGGTGTTGATATTCTTTTTCGGTTTAGGTGATAATGAGCCACGATCCATATGAAAAACTCATTACTTCTGACGCTGATCGCGACGTTCCTACTGGGTTGTAACACTGCAAAGACGGTCGAAACTCCAGCAAAGGTGGATAATACCACCGCTAAGTCCGCGGCCGCCACGGCCTCGTCAAATCTTTCTACCGCTCCGAGCACGGACGATGCAGACGCACAGAAAATACTGGGCTCATACGTCGGTCCGTTCGGGGACAACAAGATCACTTTGCTGATCACGAAGGTCGCAGGCAATTCGGTTTCGGGACGCAGCATCGTCGGTGGAAACGATCGTCCTTTTGATGGGACCTATTCCGTTGAAAATGCGGTCTATTCGGTCGTCGCCAACGAGCCCGGCGATCATAAAGATGACGGCATTTTCAAATTCAGCCTCTCAAGCGCCGACCCGAAAGAAGTAAAAGGAACATGGAAGGCCAACGATAGCAAGCGTCCCGAAAAATCGTACAACCTCGAGCGACGCAAATTTGAGTATAAGCCGAATGTCGGCAACTGGCCGCAGGCGTCCACCCGATCACTTAAAACCGCGGAGGTCGAGAATCTCAGCAAGAGCGAGCTCGAGTTCATGCGAAATGAGATCTTCGCCCGTCACGGTTATTGCTTCAACAAGAAGGACCTACGGCAGCAGTTCGAGAATGAGGACTGGTACGTCCCCAACACCGTCGATATCAAAGGCTACCTAACAGACATCGAGAAAAAGAACATCGTCCTTATCAAGCGCTACGAGAAGTATGCCGAGGATTACGGCGACGAATACGGCCGGTGAACCGGCGTTCCATCGGCATCAGACGGCCTCAGGTTTGCTTACAAGCCTGGGGCTTCATTTTGTGCACTTCGAAGGAGACTATTTGATTTCTGTCCCACTTGTTCCACGCTTGTCCCACGCTTCATGGAACACCGCAACTGTTGCAAACAGTAGATTTATCGTCGTCTTTCGAGCTTGTCCCACCGATTTTGCAAAAAATATTTGCTGGCCATTTTTTGGAAATTGAGCTGTCAAAGATCGCAGATCCGCGAGGTGACCGTCATTACAATTGTAACATTTTTAACGATCGCTCAACATTTTATGTCTGCAACGCCGAGGAGCGTCTGTGTGGCGCCTTCGCAGACTTTGGAACGTATCTGACCGACGGCGGCGGAGAATATATTGCGTCATTAGGTCTTTGGCTTTGTTCTCTTAAAGCCTGGGTTCTGACCGACCTTTAGGGTGTCGTGTTCTTTGTTAATGATGATGATGAGTTTTGAGTCTTTGCTGCCGAGGTCGCCGCTTTGCTCGTAGAGTTCGAGGGTTAGCTTGTTATTCTCGTCTTTGAAGATGCGAAACCTGCCCTTTTGATTGAGCGGAGGATAGCCTTCCTCGATAAATGTCCCGTCAGCGAACGTCCATTCCTGATACCACGACATCGAGTGGCCGCTTTGGTTCGGCGGCAGATGGCCATCCAGCCGCCATTTTCCTTGAATAAACGTCTCGTTACTCTGAGCGGGTACAGCGATCGAAAAAACGAGGACCGCCGAAAATACCAACCCGATTACTGATATAAACTTCATGATCTACCCCACAGCGACGGACTAAACAGGTTTATTATCAACGCTCGATCGATTCTACCTTCTTTATCAAGAACGAAGGCGCCTCGCGACTGCTGCCCTCCGTCTCAGACGCGATGCTGAGTCCGTGCCGGCCCAATTCGCGTTTAAGGAATCGCCGGGACTGAAAGATCTCTTTCCCCTTCCAAAACCCGCTGCGAGCCTGATGTCCCGTTAGTTCGTGCCAGAGCCCGTGGCCGAGACTGATGAGCGGATATGCGATCTGCCGCGGTTCGGGATTTCGCGCCCGTCCTCCTAACATAGAGAGGTAAAACATCGGAGCATGCACTCTAAGTAGTAAGGTTCCGCCTGGCGATAAGACTCTTGCCATTTCGGCGATAGCCCGCCGGTTATGCATATAGGGCAATGCAACGCGGCAGAGCAGCAGATCAAAAGAGCCGGCGGCGAACGGCAGACTCTCGGCGGCCGCACGTACCATGTGAACGCGTCCGCCGAGCCCAAGGTCATTGAAAAAAGGAAGCGCGACGCGCCCGAGCCCCTCTGCCTCGTCCACGCCGACGCAAACCGCATCAGTATTCTCGATGAACGGAATGAGTTCCTGACCGGGCCCACAGCCGAGATCGAGCACTGACCTCACCTTGAGGTCCCTGACCTCGTTCAACAGACGATGTCTCGAGTCAGTGTCGCGCTCGCCATAACGTGAAATGACTTCGTCAGAGTACGCCTCAAATGTTCCGTCAGATGTCATCAAAATCGGACTGTCGGAGGTTTAACACAGAGCAAATCCGGCATTGAGAGCACGGACCAACTCGTCTACATTGTCCTTGGTCGAGTTAAGCATCATTCCAGTTCGAATGACGTTTCCGTAGAGTCCGCCTTTGCCGATCAGGACACCTTGACGTTTGGTCTCTTCGAAGACAGTAAGGACGGCTTCTGGCGCAGGTTCCTTTGTCGTGCGGTCGCGGACTAGCTCGATCCCCTGCATCAATCCCATTCCCCGCACGTCGCCAATGACAGGATATTTTTCCTTGAGGCCCTCCAGCTGTTCGCGAAGGTAATTGCCAACCACACGGCAATTTGTGCGAAGGTCGTCGTCCTCGATAATTTTAATAACCGCAAGTGCCGCGGCCGTTGAGACGGGATTGCCGCCAAATGTGGCGAAGGTGAGGCCCGGGAACCTGTCGGCGACCTCGGGCGTTGCGATCGTCCAGCCGATCGGAATGCCGTTGGCCATGCCCTTGGCCGAAGTAATTATGTCAGGAACCACATCCCATTGCTCGATGCCGAACCATTTGTCGCCCGTGCGTCCCCAGCCGGTCTGGACTTCGTCTGAGATACACAGGCCGCCGTGCTCGCGTGCGATCTCATAAGCTCGTTCGAAGTAACCTGCGGGCGGCACGATAAATCCGCCGACACCGAGGATCGGCTCGGCCATAAACGCCGCGATCTCGCCTGTCGTCGTCGTTTGGATCACTTCCTTGATGTCATTGGCACACGCGGCACCGCAGTTATCAGGCGTCGCTCCGTACGGACAGCGGTAACAGTATGGGGCCATTGCGTGCACGATTCCCGCGACCTGGGCGGGCAATGGACGCCACGTCGAGTGCCCCGTCGACGAGAGCGCCGTCGCACTCCGACCGGAATAGCTGTGGCGAAGCACCACGATCTCATGCCGTCCCGTCGCGAGCTTAGCCGCCATTTGAGCGGTATCATCTGCTTCCGTGCCGGTGCTCGTGAAAAAAGATTTCTTCAAATTGCCCGGAGTGATCTCAGCGAGCTTTTCAGCCAGATTCGATTGATTGGGGTTGGCGTAGAGTGCGGACGTGTGCTGGATCGTCTGGTTCTGGGCGATGACGGCCTCGTTGACGCGCGGGTTCGCGTGACCAACGCTCACCGTCAACACGCCGCCGAAACAATCGAGGTACCGGTTGCCCTGATCGTCCCAGACATATTCACCTTCGCCCTTTACGAGAGCGATCGGCTCCTGATAGTACATGGCAACGGCGGGAAAAAGAAATTCCTTGTGCTTGCGGATCGCTTCCGAAAGCGTTGATGAGGCTTGTGCTTGAGTCATATTTTTACCACTGCGAAGGGTCGCGGAGAAATGAGAACGGAAATTAGAAAGCTCTAATAAAGTGTTAATAATTTTACATCAAATCTACGCAAAATAAACCCCAAGGATCAGCGAATAGTGTATTCGAAAAGCAGATCGTCAGCATTCGCTGCCGTACCGACCGTTTCCATATCTGATTCCGCTGGCATAATGTTCGAGCGAGTTGTCGTGGCAAAAGCCATATCGACGCGACCACTGCGCTCGTGATCAACAATCAGATCGATCGATTCCCGGCCGAAGTACGCGGCATCTAATATGTTACAGTATGCGGTGATCGGACCTGCGGACGATCACCTTATCCGGAAAAATGAAGAGATCAGTTGTCATCGTTTTAGCCTCAGTCGCGATCGTACTTGGCGTTAGGATAGGACTAAACGCTCAATGTGCTCCGAAGCAATTGGCTTATTCCGACGGAGGCGACACGATATCTGTCGACGGCAAGATCGGTGAATGCAGCAGATTTAAATTTTCGATCGACGAGGGCCAGCGCGTGGTGGTAAAGATCTTATCTGCGGATAATAAGGCCCGGTTCAGCATGCAGAGGGATGCTCCCGACGACGATACGCCGGCCGAGTTATTTGAAGACCAGACATCGCTCGATCGCAAGTTCAAATACACCGACTGGCTGATCTCGGTGACAGGTACCGCCGGTACAGCCTATCAGCTGACGATCAAGGTCTCGGATTGACGGAACTGTCAGAACTGGTCAACTCGCGGTAACTTTACTCAAAGAAAATGGAGTCGCTCCGTTCGAAACGACTCCATTAAGTTTTCAACCGGAGACTTCCTCTAGGGCTTCTTAGGGGAGTTTGCCGCGGACTTGTCTTCCTTGGGAAACGACAATTTCCATTCGCTGCCGACCTTTTCGAGATCCATTGTCGACCAACCGCCCTTTGCGTCGAGGTATTCGATCGTGGCGTGATCGCCGTCGATCTTTTCGTTGCGGGCCTCAGCCGTTGCCGCTTGAGGGTCGTCACACATTTCTTTCAACATATCGTCCACCGACTTCTTGTCCGGCTTTCCCATTTCCGCAAAGAAATCGAGGATGTCCTTGGACATTATCTTTTTAAGCCCTTCGATATCCTTCTTTTTGCGAAGATCGTATGCCGTCTTATATGCGTCGATCGGAGTCGCAAGTGAACCAGCCGAATGAATCTCGCTAGTTGCGGTTGTGGGGCTGGCCGCAGTCTTAGCGTCGTTCGAATTCGAATTCGCGTTAGCCGTGATCGAGGTATTGGCGACAGCGTTGTTAACGCTGCCCTCTTTTTGACATGCGAGCGTTCCAAGTGTGATAACAGCGGCCATCAATGCGGCCGAAAATTTGATCATCGTTGATTTTCTCCTTATTATCGCGTGGCCCAATTCGTGGCGTTCGCGTTTATACGTGGGTGAGTAAGTAACTGTACACGAAGATCGGCGATTTCGTGAGTCAAGCTGAATGCTTTATCTGCTCGACACGACGGTGGCGAAGGTAAGGGCAAAGTTGTAAACTAGGGCTTTTCCATGACTGAACGAACTCTAGGAATTGCGATCGTAGGCCTCGGCGGAGCTGTCGGAACAACGATGGTCGCGGGCGTTGAACTGCTTAAAAAAGGTGTTATCGGAACGGAAGGATTGCCCTTGGCGGGGATAAATGCGGCCGGGCTTGCGTCCTACACTGGTATCGTTTTCGCTGGATGGGACCTGCACGGCGAGCATTTGGCAAAAGCGGCTGAGGAACACGATGTGCTCACTCATAAGCAGTTCATCGCCGTAGAAAACGAGCTGCGGGCGATAAAACCCTGGCTCGCTGCGGGGAACGACAGGTTCCTCTCCAATATTGAGGGCGAAAACCGCCTTGCACCGGCTTCTCACAGAGACACGATCACCAAGATCCGCGAGGACCTTTCGGCATTCGGCTCAGGATGCGATTCGGTGGTGGTGATCAACCTCGCGTCGACAGAAAAACTCGCGGCCGAGGGCAACGAGATCTTCAATACGATCGGCGGCTTCGAGGCCGCTCTTGATGCTGACTCGGCCGATATTCCGCCTGCGATGTTGTATGCCTACGCTGCGATCTCGGCGCGTATTCCCTATGGCAATTTCACACCGTCGGCCGCGGCTGACACTCCCGCTCTCATATTTCTTGCCGAGGGACTCGGCGTTCCGATCGCCGGCAAGGATGGCAAGACCGGGCAAACATTCATTAAAACCGTCATTGCACCGGCGTTAAAGGCCCGGGCACTCAAGGTAGACGGTTGGTACTCGACCAATATTCTCGGTAACCGCGACGGACTCGCTCTTTCAAACGCCGACTCGCTTGCCTCAAAGATAAAAACCAAGGGCTCGGTGCTCGACGACATGCTCGGTTATGAGGTCGAGGACCATATTATTGACATTCGGTATTACCGTCCGCGCGGTGACAACAAAGAAGCCTGGGACAACATCGACATTTCGGGCTTTCTCGGCCAGTCGATGTCCATCAAAGTGAATTTCTTGTGCAAAGACTCGATACTCGCGGCACCGCTTGCTATCGAGATCGCACGTTGTCTGGACCTGGCCGCCCGGCGCGGACAGGGCGGCATACAGGAGCAACTCTCAATGTTTTTCAAACTCCCAATGTCCTCAACCGGCAAGCCTGAACATGCTTTCCACAAGCAGGAAGCGATGCTGATGAATTGGCTTTCGTCCTAGACTCACACGTCGTTTCTATTCAAATGGTGTTCGCGTACTAATGGCACTCAATTCATGCCGCAATAACGGTGTGCTTTGGCAGGTGCCTGAGTAGAAATATACGCTCGGCGTCGTCAAAGCAGCCTTCGGTTATTATTTGACCGCACCTGCGCCAGCGATCTTGAGAAGATGTGTCTGGATCTGCTGCTGGTTTATTGACGCCGAAAGCTGTCCTGAAAACACGTTCGCGGGGCCGATCGTCGTTTCGATATGTGTCAGCTTTTCGGCTGCGGTAATAGGAATGGCTAGCCCAAGGTTATACGACGTGGGGGAATTGCCCTGGTTCCAAACACGTGCCACGATGCCGCGGGCGATCCCGTCTTCCGCGGGTTTCAAGCTCCACAACAACACATTTGGATCGGAGATCTGCAGGAACGAGTAGTTGTTTGCCGGATACATCCTTGACTGGACACCTGTGCCTTCGATCGGGATCGCGACGAAAGGATTTTGATGCTCCAGTGAAAATTTCATCGACGCGGTCTGATCAAAAGCTCCGTGCGTTTGGATCGCAAATCGCTGCGTGAAATCGGTGTCACCGCCCTGATCGGGAATGCCGAGGTATTGGCCGTCGGTCTGTCCGCCTGCAAGTATGTTTATCTGCGGTGTAGCAGTATCGAGGCTCGGTACCTCGCTGTTTCCTAAACGCATGAAATAGTTATCCCAGTTTGAGATCGTTACGCCAAAATTATTCGAGGCTCCGTCTGACATGTCGGCGAAATGATTCATCGTCAACCAATCGTAGCGAGCGTTTTTCGGTGCGTAATGGCCACCGTTTGCGAGTAATTTGGCCCGGATCACTGCCCCGACCTCTTCATGCCAGACGTCGGGTGAATTCAGGTCGAGGGAGTAGCTCCATGTTTTGACATCACCAAAATTCTGCTGGATCTCGTTATTGATATCGACACGATCAACACCCCGATACAACGTGACGCGAGTCGTGTGCGGGATCGGACTGCTGGATATCGCGCGAAGTGTGACAGAGGCAGGACCTTGGCTTTCAACCGTAAGTATTCCACTACGGTTGCCGCCTAGATCATTTAAGACCTTTCCGTTGATGGTCCGAACGATCTCACGATTTCCGCGGGTCTTGTCCACGAGGCTTGTGATCGCTCCGTCAGCAGCGAGCGTCACACGATAATTTGTATTTTCAAACGTTGCTCCATTGACCGTCGCGGCGTCGCTATTTGCCGCAGGTGCACCCGGGACGATCTCAAATGTCTTGTACCCGGCCGAAGGGACATTAGATGCAAGAATGCGCAGGACCTGTCGATTGCCCGTGCGAATGATCTGCGACGGCACTTCGACGCCCGTTGAAAGATCAACTGCGTGAACTTTTCGGTTCAGCTTTACCGCTACATCGGCGAAATCGGTCCGCGTCCAGCTCAGAGGATTAAATATGGCCACGCGCTCATTCGTACCGGATCGCGAGATCTGTTTGGCAAGCTCGATCTGCGCGTCGTCGTAGAGTTTGTCCACGTAGGCAGTTATTTCTTCCTGCACCTGTCGATTCCACGCTCCGCGGCGAGTACGCGAGACCGGCCCGTCTGCTGTCCAATCGTGTTCGAAATAGAGGCCCATGTCGAGCATTGCCCTGTCTCGCTGAGCAATACGCGAATTCATGAAGGAAGGCTGGTTCAGTGAGACGAGTGTCGCCATCGCCTCAGCCGCTCGCAGCTTTTCCGTCGCTCGCTTTACCTTGGCGGACACCTCCGCCATCGAGGCGACAAGTACATCCCATTCATTTCCGAACGACGCGGAGAACGTCTCAAGCCCTGCGCCATGATTAGCCTCAAAATCCTGAAAGAAATCGATTTGGTCTGAAACGATGACACGCCGATTTGGGTTGGAGTTTTGCTGAGCGATACTTACGAACTCGTCACTCAAATATTCCTGATCGTCCCAACCGCGACCAAACGCCCCAACCACCGGGAACGGATATTTTGCAAGGAATGTTGAGTTCGTTTCGGCAAAATTAATAGAAGCGACTGCGTCAAAAGCTTCGGAATATCCGCCGTACATCTTGTTGTTGGTGAATTGCGTCTGCCATTTCATCAACACCTTGCTGCCGTCACGGCCGCCCGCCCAATAGATCTCGCGGTCGCGGTTATGCAGCTGCGTTACCTGCGTCGCACAGTCGCAAACACCTTTCCAAGAATATTTCGCCCCTGATCCGGCCCACAAAGATGTAAGGCCATACGGCATCGTTGAATCCTCCATGGCGATCGCCAGCGGAAACGAAACGTCGTATCGACGTTCCATCAAGCCCGGATAGTACATCCCGCGAAGTACTGATTCCGCCGGGGCTCCGCCCTGAACCAGAACGAGTGCATTCAACGCGACGCTTAAATGCCCGTCCCGTACGCGGTCCATAAAGCGGGATAATTGCTCGCTCGTGCGGTTATGCTCATATTCCCACATCCACAGGCTGCCGTCGGCATTCCAACGCATCTGGGAATCCGATGGATTATTCTGCGTGGAATCCATCTTATCAAGATAGTAGTCGAGCATTCTCAGGAATGACCCGCGATAGCCGACGTCATCTGTCAGCCAGTAGTAATCGGTGTGGTCATCCGGCGAGATGTAGACACGCTTCTGTTGGGACAGGACCGATGTGCCCAGCGCCGCTAAGAGACAAATGGCGAATAACAGGCGCCATGACGACGCGGGCAGCGAGACTTTCATAATTTATTTACTTGAACGTAAATCGATCCAGTCAAGGCAAAAAGGGCGAAAAGGTGCTATTTTCCAGCAACCACGCCGTTTGTGCTCAAAAACACAGTCCGTTATCGTTTATTCGTAAGCGAGTGCCTCGACGGGATCAAGATTTGCGGCCCGCAGCCCAGGATAAAGGGCACCGACCACACCACTGATAAGGCCAACAATAAGAATGCTGATAACGACCGATGGCTCGATCTTAACGGTGAGAGTCGACCATTTTGCGAGGGCAATGCTTAGGATATATGTAGAAATAAGCCCAAATGCGATTCCGAAAAAGCTGATCATCAAAGCTTCCTGAACGATCGTCCACACGATGCTGACGTTCGACATCCCGAGTGATTTCAAAACGCCGATCTGGCGGGTTCGTTCTGTAACGGTCGTATACATCGTCAGCAGGATGATCAGAGCACTTATCGCTCCGGCGACGCCGATGACGACGTTGAGAAACACGTTGAGCGCCGGAAAACCCTGCATATAGAGTTCCTCGAGGTCGCGCGTGAGGATCACCTGTGTGTCCGGATACTTTTCGTGAATGTTTTCTGCGACGGTTTCCTGCTGTACGCCCGGTTTAACTTTCACGAGGATCGCCGAAGCCTTGCCCTCGGAACCTAGTTGTGTTTGAAGCGAAAGCAGCGAGATCTTTGTTCGCGACCCCGCACTTGGTTCGAAAAACCCAACGAGCGTGAACATACGGTCGTACATCGGTATGAGATCGCCGATCGAAAGCTTTTTCTGTTCGGCCCAGGCCGTGTCGCAAATGACCTCGTCCGCTCCGTCCGCAAATTTACGTCCCTTAACGACCTGAAGGCCCGCAATGGCGGAATATTTGTCAAAATCAACACCATCGATGAGCCTCGTTCCCGTGTTCGCATCCGACACCGAGATCGTGTTCTGGCCAATCGCGACGGCGTTTGAGACGCCATCGATCTTTTCGATGTCGCTAACAAGTTTGATCGGCAGACGGAGTGCTTCTGAACCGCTGAGGCCGAGACTGCCTGACGCTCGGACCATTATTTCGGCCCCAACGTTTGCCTCGCGCTGGGCGCGGTCACGCAGACTTCCGTTAGCAAGGCCAACGGTAAATACGATCAGCAAAATGCCGACGCCGATGCCGATAATACTCACCGCAGTCCTTGCGGGGCGGTGCATCATGTTCGAAAATACTAAGCTATTCACTGTAAAGTTCCGTTTCCCATAGGCCATGGACCAAGGACGAATCTTAACAAACTTGCCGAGCTAATCCAAAGTATGGCCCTTGCCGAATTAGACCAGCTGGTGGGATTCAGGCATTAGCACGACCTCGGCCATAACGCCCTCGCCCGGCTGCGTGGCGGCGAAAAAGGCGGAGCTTGCCGCGGCGTCGATCGAGAGCATCTTGGTTCGATCTACCCGCATTGTGACGCCGTTCCAAAAAGGCGAATCGACGCCTCCCAAATGCATAAGACTGAATCGGATCCCGAACCGCTTATATTCCTGAGCCAGACACTTAACCATTCCGGTAAGCGCGTATTTCGCTGCGCAATAGCCTGCTGCCTGCACCATGGGAGCCTTACCGAGAATTCCGGGAAAAGCGACTACGCGGCCGAACTTTTGCTCCGCCATCCTGGGAAGTACCGCCTGGAATATATTGAACGCAGACCTCACGTTTGCCGTCATCAAGTGATCAAGGTCAGCCGAAGTCAATTCTGCAAATGGTTTGAGAATGCCGAGGCCGGCGGTATGGACAAGATAGTCGATCGATCCAAATCGTTCGATGGTCGACGCCGCCAATCGATCTGCATCAGGGCCGACCGTCGCATCGCTCGCAATTGCTAAAACATTCTCATTCCCTTCTGCATTTAGCTGATACTCGAGTTCGTGCAGTTCGCTTTCGGTGCGGGAGCTTATGGCCACGTTGGCACCGGCACTCGAAAAGAGCTGGGCCACCGAGCGTCCAATACCGCGGCCAGCGCCTACAACGAGACACGTTTTTCCTTCAAGTTCCATTTTGTCGTCTCCAGTTTCTACGTTTCAATCAGTCTCTTTCGAGATACCGGGGATTCCGGATTCAAACGGCCGGCATCGATGGTCTTGACGCTTGTGATAACTTATCGAAATGGATCCAGGTACAGTAAAGTCAGTTTTCGTCGGCAAACCCGAGATCGTCCAGCCCAAACCGGAGGTTTATGTTTCGACGGCAATTTTCAAGAAACGCGTCGAGGGTCGCGTGAAGGTTGGCGAATTGAACCTCGAGGGTGACGCGCAGGCGGACCTGACGGTACACGGCGGCTATAGTAAGGCGGTTTATGCATATCCGTTCGAACACTATCAATTCTGGGCAAACGAACTTCCGGAAATGACGCTTGGCGAATGCCAGTTTGGCGAAAACCTATCGACGCTCGCCTTGCTTGAGACCGAACTGTGCATCGGCGACAAGCTTGGCATCGGAACAGCCGAGTTCGTCGTGACACAGCCGCGAATGCCCTGCTACAAGCTTGGGATTCGGTTTGGACGAAGTGACATACTCCGTCGATTTCTCAAAAGCCGACGGAGCGGATTCTATCTGGCCGTTCTCAAAACAGGCGAGCTCGAAGCCGGCCACGAAATAGAAATATTGGAGCGTGACGTCAACCGTGTTTCGGTCGACGACATCGTGCGAATTTATTTCGAGGACAAAAGCGACGTGGAAACGATGCGACGGGCTTTGCGGCTCGAAGTCTTGCCGGAAGGCTGGAAAGAGGCGTTCCGCGTGCGGATGTTCTAGCTTCTGCCGGCTACTGAAAGGCCTCTAAATATTTGACGCCGGCTCCGGTATTGAATATTACGACCTTCTCACCAGCCTTAACCAAGCCGTCATCGATCAGCCGGCGGAGAGCCGGCAAGCAGGCTGCACCCTCGGGAGCAGCGAAGATGCCCGTGAGAGCTCCGATCTCGCTCACCGCGGCAACAAGTTCTGCGTCGGTAACGGCGATCGCGGTTCCACTCGACGCTCGGATGGCGTCGAGGATCAGAAAATCGCCGATAGCTTTTGGCACGCGGAGCCCCGAAGCAACCGTTGCTGCGTTCTCGAACTCATCCGCAAACCGCTTTCCTTCTTCAAATGCCCGGACGATCGGAGCGCATGTCGTCGACTGGACGGTGACCATTCGCGGCCTTTTCGAGCTGATCCAGCCCATCTGCTCCATCTCGTCAAAGGCCTTCCACATGCCGATCAGGCCAGTTCCGCCGCCCGTCGGATACATGATAACGTCGGGCAATTCCCAATCGAACTGTTCGGCGAGCTCGTATCCCATCGTCTTTTTGCCCTCGACGCGGTATGGCTCCTTTAACGTCGACACGTCAAACCAACCTTCGGCGTCCTTTCGTTCGGCTACGATCTTGCCGCAATCGGTAATCAAGCCGTCAACGAGCGTTACGTTTGCACCGGTCTGTTCACATTCAATGATATTGGCCGTTGGCGTATCGGCAGGCATAAAGATGAATGCCTCCATTCCGGCCTTCGCAGCATACGCAGCCAAGGCACCGGCGGCGTTGCCGGCGGACGGAACGGCAAGTTTCGTAACGCCAAGTTCCTTTGCCATCGAGATGGCAGCCGTCATTCCGCGGGCCTTAAAGCTTTGCGTTGGATTCTGACCTTCGTCCTTAATGAATAGCTCCAGTGCGATTGGAAGCGTGTTCGCAAGCCGCTCCGTTTTGAAGAGTGGTGTCCATCCCTCGCCGAGCGAAACTACATTCGCCGAGTCGGCGACCGGCAGCACCTCGCGATACCGCCACAAGTTCGACTCTCGCGAAGCAAGCGACGCTTTAGTAAGCGTCTCACGTGCCTTTTCAAGGTCATAACATACGAGCAGCGGCTTTCCGCACTCAACGCACAGGTTTTGTAGAACACGAGCTTCGTGCCGAAGCCCGCACAAGGAGCATTCCAAGTGAGTTACATTCATTTTGAATAATATACCTGCTTTCGCGTTTGACGGTCACTTTCGAAAGAACTCTCCCGATCCGAAACGATTTGCCGCTCCCCGCCAGGTCGGGCCCAATTCCTCAGGCGTATTTCTCAACGTGGAGAAGCCGGCGCTGAGGGCACATTTTGCGAGTGCCGTTGGTCCAAACATCTCATTTGCATACCGGTTGAATCGCTCTTTGGGAGTTGGGAAAGTATATTGAGCAAGAGTCGCGACGGGCGTAGGCGACGGCTGAGGCGTCGCCTGGGCAGGTATCGCAACCGCTGCTGACACGAACGCCGACAGCACCGCAAGACGCAAGGTAGTGAATTTTCTCTGAACGATCATATTTTTCGTACTTACTTTCGATCCCTCAGATTCGTTACATTCGAAGCATTGGTTTCAGCTCTCGATAAATGTTCTCGGTCATTATCACCTCTCCCTGGGCATTAGGATGTATACCGTCAGACTGATTGAGCTCTTTTTTGGTAGCGACATTCTCGAGCAGAAACGGCAGGTACGCCGTCTTGTACTCCGTAGCGAGGTCGGGAAACAAATTGGCAAAATCACGTCCGTAATCCGAGCCGGCCGTTGGCGGCGCGAGCATGCCGCAAAGCAGCACGCGGACATTCTTGGCTTTTGCCTTTCGAATGATCGTGTCGAGATTTTGCTTTACCTTTGCAGCGGGCACGCCCCTCATCAGATCGTTCGCTCCGAGCTCAAGAATTAGTATCTTGATGTTTTCCATGTCGAGAACCCAATCGATCCGCTCCATTCCGCCCAACGACGTGTCACCCGAAACGCCTGCATTGATAACCTCGTAATCGAACCCATCGGCCTTGAGTTTTTCCTGAAGCAAGTATGGGTACGACTCTTTTTCCAAAAGCCCGAAGCCCGCCGAAAGGCTGTCTCCGAAGGCAACGATCTTTGGCCGGTTCGAATCGTCGGGAGGAAGGGCGATCGGCCTGTTCGCAGCATCCGAAGTTAGCGCGGGCCGCGTCGCTCCGCAGCCGAATGACATTGCTGACGAAATGATGAAACTTACGAGACACAGAACGCGAATAACAGACCGCATAGGTTAAGCTTGATAACAAAGAGACTTTCGAGAATAAGATGCAGACTTATTGGAACGTGTTCATATGATTTTCGCAAGTCAGCTCAAGAAGGGCGTAACCCTCAACCTCTATGATCGAATTACGTAATGTAACCAAAACAGTCCGGTCCGGGATCGAGGACCTCACGATCCTGAACGACGTATCGATGATGATACCCGACGGCGAATTCGTTGCGGTGACCGGAGCGTCAGGCAGCGGCAAATCAACGCTGCTCGGGCTAATAGCGGGCCTCGACGAACCTTCCGAAGGACGGATCTATGTTGATGATGATGAGATCACGAACCAAAAGGAGGACAAGCTCGCCCAGATCCGAAGCGAAAAGATCGGTTTCGTTTTTCAGTCGTTTCATTTGATCCCGAGCCTGACGGCCTACGAAAATATCTTGATCCCGATGGAGATCCTCGGCCTACGAGATGCCCGCGAACGCGCCGCCAAGCTTCTCAACGACGTCGACCTGACAAACCGCGGCCATCACTATCCTCCGGAGCTGTCAGGCGGTGAACAACAGCGCGTAGCGATCGCTCGTGCGTTTGCCAATTCGCCAAAATTTCTTTTGGCGGACGAACCCACCGGTAACCTGGATTCGCGTAACGGTGAACACATATTTCAGTTGATGACAGAATTGCATCGCCAAAACAACGTCACACTCGTTCTGGTCACGCACGATCACGCACTCGCGGATAAGGCTCAGCGGCAGATAATTCTGCGTGACGGCATGATCCTCAGCGACAACGGTGGAGTCGCAAAATGAAATTCATCTTCAACCTGACCCGCCGCGAGATCCGTTCGTCGTGGCGGCGTCTGCTCTTCTTCTTTCTATGTATCGCTCTCGGGGTCGGGTCGGTCGTCGCCCTGCGTTCGCTGATCCAAAATTTGACAAAGGCCGTCGGGACCGACGCTCGAGCACTTTTAACGGCCGATATCGAGATCAATTCGACGAATGATTTTTCTCCCGCCGAGATCGCGAAGATCGAGGAGACGATCTCACGCTCGAATATCGTCGACGCCAGAAACGAAACTATAACGACCGCCCAAATGGTCAGGCCCTCGGATCCGAAGAACGAAACGGTAAAATTCGTCGAACTCAAAGGTATTGAGCCGCCTTTTCCACTAGTCGGCGATTTTACACTCTCAGGAGGCAAGCCATTCGATTTTGAGTTGTTGCGCAATAACGGCGCGGTGGTCGCCGAGATACTGCTTGAGGAACTGAAGGTCAAGGTCGGCGACAAATTGAAGATCGGCGGGGGTGAATTCACGATTCGCGGAACATTCGAAGAGGAACCGGGCGGCACTAGTGGGTTTCGACTGGGCGGACGCATTTTTCTCGAGAAAAAGGCCTTCGATACCGCCGGCATCACGCGTAATACGGGCCGCATTCGCCGTCGCATCCTTTACCGCACATCAGATAACCCAACGGATCTCGTCGCCCAGCTTCGCGACGCTCTTAAGGGCACAATTGTTACCGTCGTTTCGTATCGCGAACAGCAAGAGAATATGGGCGATCAGTTCAAGCGGACCGAGAATTACCTCGCCCTTACCGGACTGTTGATACTCGTACTCGGCGGCGTTGGAGTTTGGAACGTGGCACGTGCCTTCGTCGAACAAAAGCGAAAGACGGTCGCGGTGCTGAAATGCCTGGGTGCCGGTGGAACCCGGATCATAACGGTCTATCTACTACAAATTTTCACGCTGGGAATTGTCGGCAGTTTGTTTGGCGTCCTTATAGCTCAGCTTACGATGTGGTTCGTGCAATGGCGATTCGTTGACGCAATGCCGGCGAAAATGACTTACGGCGTGAGCCTTTCGACCGGTGGACAGGGCCTTTTGTTGGGGGTTCTGATTTCACTTCTTTTTTCAGCGCTTCCGCTTTTACAAATACGAAACATAAAGCCCAAGCTGCTGCTTCGCGACGAAAATAACGCCAGCATCGCACGGCTCGATTGGACGAAATGGCTTTTCGGAATGGTCTCGCTTGCCGGCCTGCTTGGCGTCGCCGTCTGGCAGGCGGGCTCGGTCAAGGTGGGAGTATTTTTCCTTGTCGGCCTCGGCGCCACCTCCCTGATCCTCTATTTCGCTGCGACTGTACTGACTTGGGTGCTGAGGCGGATCAAGACGTTCTCATCATTCTCGATACGGCAGGCGGTCAATTCGCTTTACCGCCCCGGCAATCAGACTCGCATAATCCTGCTTGCGGTCGGACTCGGTGCCTTTGTCGTTCTGGCGGTGCAGTTGATGCAGGTCAACTTAGTTCGCGAATTCGATTTCACCCGAAATCAAAAGCTGCCGAGCCTCTTTTTCATCGATATTCAAAAAAGCCAGATCGACGGACTCCGCCAAATGGTCAGCAGCAGCACGGGCGAGGACGCCGAGGCCATACCAACGGTGCGAGCTCGCATTGCGTATGTGAACGGAGCTCCTTTCGACTTTCAACAGCGTGAGGTTCGTCAGCAGCAAGGAATGATCGGCCGCGAATTTGCCGTCACCTACCGCCCCAATCTGGACGATAACGAATCTGTTGCACTTGGGAATTGGTGGACGGGCGAGCCGACCGAAACGCCCGAAGTTTCGGTTGAGGAAGACATGGCCGAACGGCTTAAAGTGTCGCCGGGTGATTCCATCACATTTGAGATTTCCGGACGCAAGATCACGGCCCGCGTCGCGAATATTCGCAAGATCGACATCCGAAATACAAGAACGGCATTCGTTTTCGTGTTCCGCCCGGGCACGCTTGAGAAAGCACCGCAGACGTACGCTGCTACTGTTCTCAAACATGTCGGGGCAACCGACCGGCTCCGGCTGGAGCGGGATATCCTCGAGAAATTTCCTAACATTCAGATCTTCGACGTAGCCGATATTCTCGCTACAGTTCAACGTCTGATCGCAAACTTCGTACTTGCGATCTCGTTTGTCGGTAGCTTTGTTATGCTCAGCGGAGTTTTGATCCTAATCGGGTCGATCGCTCTGACAAAATCGCAGCGCGTTTATGAAAATGCGATCCTCAAGACACTTGGAGCGAACCGTCGAATGCTCGCAACGATCTTATTTGCGGAATATGGACTGCTGGGCCTGCTTGCCGGGATCATCGGGTCAGGCTTTGCCGTCGCATTGTCATACGCGGTCAGCCGTTACGTGATGGACATCAAGTGGGAATTCGACGTAGTGACCGCGATAGCGGGTATTTTAGTGACGACCCTAGTTGTAACGCTGGTCGGTGTAGCTGCCAGTTTTGACGTTTTATTTCGCAAGCCTCTCGGCACGCTTAGATCGCAGTGAGCAATCTCAGCCCTGCGACTGAACGAAAGGATGCTGTTCGAGAACGGCACGCATGCTTATCTGTGCGAACAGTGTTTCAAGGTACGCTCCAAAACGATGCAGGATCGGAACAAGGTCTTTTTTCTGCCGCGTCACAAGAATCTCGTCGACAAAACGCTCGAACGTTTCGGTGTCCTTATAGAATAGGTATCCGAGTGTTTGATCCACGTACGTTACGAGGGCCTTATTGAGTTCGATCACTTTGGGCTTGTCAGGATCTTTTTCAGCAGCATGGACCAGTTTTAATACTTCAAATGTCTCATTTCGCAACAGAAGCGACCGCTCAAGCTTTTCGCCAAAATTCGAGAATAACTGGAAAGCATCGACTGTCGGATCGAACTGTCGCGCGAATCCCGTTAGAATTTGTTGAAAACTCTCGGTCAATAGCGCATGTGCGGCCTCAGTCCGCGCAAAAACGGTTGTAGGCGGCCGGATAGCGGTAAGACCCGCTAGCTCTTGGTTTACTACCTTTTTCAACTCGATCGACGCCGTATACGACGCTCCATCAAGAGCGCTGATAAACTCATCGTCTGCTCCCCGCGACCGTTCAATCCGCTCATTAAGATAGCCTATTAGATCCTGCGTGTGCTCACTGACCTTACAAAAGATAAGTATTGCCGGCTTTAGCGGTTCGTCTGACGCAAGCATTTCGTTCACGATGTTGAGAAGCTTGAGAATCCGCCCGAATCTGGGCAGTATCGACTCCAGTTCGGCACGGCGTGTCCCTTGGCCATTAGCGATAAGCTTCCGAAGCTTTTCCGGCAAATAGCTTTCACCGCCGGTATCGGCGACGGCTATCAGTTTCGCATAACCCGAAATTCCATCGAGTTTCGCCGTCACAGATCTCGACCACGCATGCCACTCGGCAACGTTTAGATTCTTGGAACGGCTAATGCTGCCCGCAAGCAAAAGCGTCTCGCGGATCGCGCTACTAAAGTCGCGTAGCTCCTCAAGAGTAATGCCCGACGCTCCGTGGTCTTCTTGTCCGCTGGTCGCAAGAATGCGGAACGCTAGATTCGAACAGCGTTGTAGGGTCCCGCGAGCGATGCGTAATTCGCGCAAGTGATCTCCCTGTTCAGGGGCGGCCCGGCGATCGCCGAATGACAGTCCACCGCCTTTCAAAAAGCTCTCGAGTCCTGCGGCCCACGCCCCAAGCTGAAAGATCAACTCTTGGTTCACCCCGGAAGTTTCCGCTGCGAAGGAGTTCGTCTGCGATAAGCCGGTATTGGTCATAAAATTGTGTTTCGACTGCGAAGTGGTTAATCGATTATCCGGCGACACGAGGTTTTTCAGGAGGAAGTGCGAGAGATCGCTGTTAAAATTTTAACGCGGATCGCCTTTCGATGGCAATCAAAATCTCATCGATTTCGGTATCGGGACGCTCTCAACTATATTTGGCCTATGTCCAAGCCGCCATTGCCGATAACTATTGCCACGTTCAATACGGGAAAGCTCCGGGAATATCGATCCATGCTTTCGGGTCTCAATGTTGATCTCCAAGATCTCAGCGACTTTAACAACGTGCAAGAGATAGCTGAGACTGCCGCAACTTTCGCCGGCAACGCTGCACTCAAGGCATCAGGTTACGCTGAGTTAACACGAACGTTGACTCTGGCTGACGACTCCGGTCTCGAGGTCGCGGCGATGGGCGGCCGTCCCGGCGTTCTATCCGCTCGGTACGGCGGAGCCGCAACAAGCTTCGACGACAAGATGCGGCTGATTCTTGCTGAAATAGCGGAAAATAGAAGCGCGGATAGGAGCGCTCGGTTCGTTTGCGAGATCGCCGTCGCAGACGAACGGGGCATTATATTGTATAAATCTCGTGGCGTTTGCTCAGGCACGATCGCACTTGAGCCTCGTGGCAAGGGCGGATTTGGCTATGATCCCATCTTTTTGCCGGACGGACTGGATCAGTCGTTCGGTGAGCTATCGCCCTCCGTTAAACAGCGAATCAGCCACCGTGCGGCCGCTTTCGACCAAATAATCCCATATTTACGCGATTATACGGCCATCTGACTTGACCGCGGGTGCTTTCAGCCTTAGAATTCGAGACTTGGAATCGTTTCTTAGCTGAGACAACGGGGCGTAGCACAGCCTGGTAGTGCGCACGGTTTGGGACCGTGAGGCCGCAAGTTCGAATCTTGCCGCCCCGACCAGTCTTGATCGCGAAGACTGACATTCCCCCTACTTTGTGCCGGTGACGTATTCCGGTCAAATTGAAGAAAACAGATATTAATTAATAACAACCCAATTTGGAGGTCAGATAAATTATGGCTCGTTTGACACAGACGGAAATCGTCAATCAATTAGCGGAAACATCGGGACTTAAGAAAACCGACGTAAAGGCATTCTTTGACTCGCTCGCAGCACTTGCAACAAGTGAAGTGCAGAAAAATGGTGAATTCACCCTGCCGGGATTCGGTAAGCTTAAAAAGACGGATCGCAAGGCCCGCGAAGGCCGCAATCCTGCGACTGGTGCAACGATTAAAATTCCCGCCAAGACAACTGTTAAGTTCAGCATTGGAAAGGCGATGAAAGACGCGGTCGGCTAAAAATACCTGATATCGTGGTCAGAATTTGGTGAAGTGGCAGATTTTGTGGTCTGCCGCTTCCATTTTTTTGTCTTTTTTATCTTAAATTGCATTTTTGGCGAAAAAAAGTAGTGACAATCTACTATTCACTTTGTTAACATCTTCATTACAGGTTGATACCAAGGCGCTTGTTATTTTCGGCAACGATTTCGTTGCAGAAATCAACTTATTATTAATAATCGGACAACTTCTGTTGTTCGGAAGAATCTTGAATAAAGGAGAATAAAACGTGGCAGCAGCTAGACCAATGACATTGCAGGATAGAGTCCTGCAAATCGACCACATTCAGGCACGCCGATTTTCGAAACTGGCGGGAGATACGCTTGAGATCGCTACGGAAGGCATAATCCGACACCTTCGGGCCTGCGTCCGAATGGATGTAAATCCGGATGCCTCAGCCGTGCGTGAGATCATCGACGATGCACTGAATGGCCGCAGGGTGTTTGCAGAAACATCTAATGACCTGTTAGCAGCTTAAGTAATTTTTATAAAAAATAGTAATACTCTTAGGGTCCGTCATAATTGGTGACGGACTTTTTTTTGTCTACCGCTTTCGTAATTTCAGCTTGTAGAGAACATACTTTCCGCACGTTTCGCCCGAATCGTGTACGTACCACTTCTCGATGAAAGAAAGGTCCGGCGGCGATTCAACTGACGTTACAGCATAATCGAGTGGCCGATTGGACACCTTCGACGGATCAAAGCTGCGAACGTACTCGCCAAATCGCGCTGCCTCGGCGTCGATCTCACCAAACGTCAGCGGTTTGAAGTCCGAGTTCAGCCGGTCGGTATGCCGTCCCCAACCAAAGAGCGCAATGATCGACACAAAATCACCTCCCGTTTTCATCGACCGCGACAAATCATCCTCCGTAATGCCTTGATAATAGAGATACTGGTAATAACGCTCCTTATTCTCTTGCCATGTGACTCCTGCGAAAACGTGTTGGTGGCGTGCCCATAACGCTGACTGAGGGGCGATCGTCGGCAGATCGTCGGCCTCGCTGATGCCAAAATCCATTACGACCTGCTGATGTTTGTCAGGGCTATCAGCCGCGAGTTCGGTCAGGCGGCGGGCGACCGGCATGCCGTCATCGCGCATCGCATTAAGGTCATCGAGTACGCGGACGGTGTAATGACACTCGACAAATCCCCAGACGATCGCCATGGCCGCGAAAGCGGTCATCGCCAGCTTTCCCCCAATATGATCTCGCCCATCGGCTGTACGCCAGATCAAGCCGAGCGTAAAAACTAATGCAAGGCCCGCAACGTAGTTGCCGATAAAAACCTGATAGTGGATCGGCTGCAGTGATTGGCCGGTGAGCACCTGTTGATTGAACACAACGACCGGCACCATCGCGAGCGAAACCGCGAACAACGTTGCCTTGTCTCGAATTGCGAACAACCTCATCGCCACCCCGATGGCTATCACCGACAGCACGACGTAGCTGATAAGCTCGGGAACACGAAAAAGATCCGGTGCGTGGGTCCGGACAAGTAACTGGACTTCGTCCATGGTGTGCGAACGTTTGGAGAGCAAGTATGCATACGGACCCAAAAAGATCATGAAAGAGAGCCCGAGCCCTATGATCAGTTTGAGGTCACGCCAAACCCCGCCGGGCCGAACAGCCAGCCAACAAAGCCCGAGACAACCGATCCAGGCAACGGCGGTCGTCCACACGTAGAAATACGAAAATGCCGTATAGCCAAATGCGAGCGATGCCAGCACCAGGCAGGTCCAATCTTTTTGCAAATATGGAACTGGGGCACTGGCCGCGTCGGCCTCACCGCTGGTTTCGGAGGTCTCGCGGCTTACGATCCGCCATACGAGACCGACCATCGCAAAGAACGCTGGAAACGCCATTGCGGGAATGTATCTCCGAAAACCGGGAAAATACGGATACGAGAAGCCATCGCCAAGCACTTCGCTGATCGCTCCCTCTCCCGCGAACAAAGCTCCACCCACGAGCACAGCCAGGCTGCCGGCCATTGCGAACAGCGAATCGCCCGTAACCATCCCCAAAAGCCAAAAGACAGCGAGAGCGGTTAGGAACGCAGC
Organism: Acidobacteriota bacterium; assembly: GCA_040005135.1. Lineage (GTDB taxonomy): Bacteria > Acidobacteriota > Blastocatellia > Pyrinomonadales > Pyrinomonadaceae > OLB17. The sequence goes on from JBDTZO010000092.1 coordinate 26,364, forward strand.
CACCGCCCCCGAAACGGTCATCGCCCACGTGGCCGGAATTCCCAGGACGCGCGCGGGGATCGCGATAGTGTAAGGCGCGGCAAATTGTATCGAGAAAAGTGATTCGGGCTGAGGATCGTTCGCCGAGTCGTCACGGCCCGTGTAAGGATCGTTCTTTCGCGGCCGACTGTCTATCAAAGCACGAACGTATGAGGCATATGCGACCTCGTCGACGTCATTGTATGCGTAATTCCCCTGCCATTCGCTGCCCCGAACGTAGATCAACTTTATCTGCGGGTAGAGTGAAAACACCGCCAAAAACAAACCCGCAATTATACCAAATCTCCAACGCAGCTTCATAAAAGAATTGACAGGTTAGCACACAATGGGCGATTATTCCGCATATGATTCCTACCCAACTTCTACGCCGAATCACCCGTCGTTCCTTTAAATTCAGCCTCTTCATCTTGGCCGTTCTCGTAATAGGTTCGGCGCATGACATTGATGCGCAGTCTCCAGGTGAGTCAGTCGACGCAAAGCTGATCTCGATGCCGCAGGCCGACTACCCAAAGGTCGCATTGGATGCTTTTGTGGGCGGCAAAGTAAATATTCGGGTGAATATCGACGCCCAGGGCCGCGTAACAAATGCGGCGGTCGCGTTCGGGCCCGATTGGGTTTGTCCCAACGTTTCCACTCCCGCCGTAGTGGCTCTTAGAGAAGCCGCCCTCGCGGTCGCATTGCAGGCGAAGTTCTCCCCGGCAATGGTCGGATCGGTGCCAACCTCTTCTGTGTCGATTGTCACCGTCGAGTTCAAGGCAGAACGTGCTCCGGCGATCGCCGGTCTGGCCGCGACCAACGTTATGCAAGCCGATACTTCAGATACGACCGCAAAGGTCGCTACCAGCGTGTCGACGACCGACGGCGTTGGTCCGTTGCCAGCTACCGACCGGCCAAAAATAATAAGTGGCGGCGTCCTGAATGGCAAGGCATTAACTCTACCCACCCCGGCTTACCCGGCGGCCGCCAAGGCTGTCAGCGCGTCCGGAACCGTCTCTGTCCAGGTTCTGATCTACGAGGATGGAACTGTTTATTCAGCCAAAGCAGTCTCCGGCCATCCGCTGCTAAGACAAGCATCCGAGGTCGCGGCCTGCAGTTCTACGTTTTCGAGCACATTGCTGCAGGGTTCTCCGGTCAAGGTGTCGGGCGTGATCACTTACAATTTTAATCTATGATGCCTCTCGGCACTTTCTAACGTCGTCTGCCCCTTCTCCGACCTATATTGCTTCATCGATGCCAAGTGAAATAGACTTGTCTCATGACCCTGAAAGAAACGATAGTCTCCGACCTGACCGCCGCGATGAAAGCCAAAGACGCCGACAAGCTGTCGACGCTGCGGATGGTCAAAGCCAATTTGATGAACCGCCAGATCGAAAAGGGCGGCGAACTAAGTGACGAAGAGGTCGCCAAAGCTCTTCAAACGCTGGTGAAGCAGCGTCGCGATTCGATCGATAGCTACGAAAAAGCCGGTCGTGCCGAGCTTGCCGCTAAAGAGGCCGCTGAGATCGGCTTCATCGAGATCTATCTGCCTCAGGCGGCAACGATCGACGAGATCAACGCCGCCGTCAACGATGCCGCCGCCGAAACCGGTGCCACGACAATTAAAGAAATGGGCACCCTCATGAAAGCCGCCATGGCCAAACTGGCAGGCAAGTCCGCCGACGGCAGACTCGTCAGCGAAGCCGTAAAATCCAAACTGTCCTAGATCTACCCGTCACAGAATCAAAGAAAAGGCTCATGATCGAGCCTTTCTACTTTACGATGAGGGGTCGATTAGCTGAAAATGTTACGGACCTTGTCCATGAACGATTCGTCCGAGAAGTCGACATCTTCGATCTCGGCAAGTTGTTCCAGCAGTTTGCGCTGCTCTTTGGTCAGTGATTTGGGCGTCATTAGCGTGACCGCTACGAAAAGGTCGCCTTTGCCCCGGCCGCCGAGGTTCGGCATCCCATGGCCTTTTACGCGGAATATCGAGCCTGTCTGAGTTCCGGCCGGCACCTTAAGGTCTTCTTCGCCGTCTAGCGTTTTGACCTTGATATCGGCTCCGAGAGCCGCTTGTGCGAACGTGATAGGCACGGCCGAATACAGGTTCACGCCTTGTCGCTCAAAGCTTTCGTGCTCGGCCACGTGGATCACGACAAATAGGTCACCCGAAGGCCCGCCGTTAACGCCGGCCTCGCCCTCGCCGGTCACCCTCAGCCGTGAACCGGTCTCGACACCGGCCGGGATCTTGAGCTCAAGCGTTTTTTCCTTCTCAATGCGTCCGTGGCCGTGACAGTTCTTACAAGGCGATCTCACGATGCGGCCGCTGCCTGAGCAGTTGGCGCATGTACGCATCACGCTGAAAAACCCTTGCTTATATTGCGTTTGTCCGCTGCCGCCGCAGGTGATGCAGGTCTCCGGCTTGGTACCTTTTTCGGCACCGCTGCCTTCGCATTCGGCACAGGTTTCGAGCCGCGGAATGCGGAGCTTCTCGTCCTTGCCGGTCGCTGCGTCCTCGAGCGAGATCTCAAGATCGTAGCGAAGGTCGGACCCACGCTGAGCTGATGTACGCCGGCTTGCTCCGCCTCGCTGGCCAAACATATCCCCGAATCCGAACATATCGAATATGTCTTCGATATTCGAAAAGCCATTCGGATCGAATCCAAACCCTTGTCCGCCGGCTGCGGCTCCCGCTTGATGACCAAAACGGTCGTAAGCCGCCCGTTTCTGCTGATCGGACAGGACCGAGTACGCTTCTGCGGCTTCCTTAAATTTCTCTTCGGCGTGCGGATCGTCCGGATTCTTGTCCGGATGATGCTGGATCGCGAGCGTCCGGTAGGCCTTTTTCAGATCAATTTCGGTCACGGTGCGTGTGACGCCCAATACTTCGTAATAATCTCGCTTCGCCATACTTTTCCCAACAAATCAGCGCCAGCTCAAAAAATGACCTGACGCTAATTTAATTTTGCGACATCTGCCGCAATTCTTCAAGTTCCGATCTTATACCATATTGAGCATGGCCGCCGTAATGCGGTTCGCCGCGGCCTCGACCCTGAGCAGTTGGTCCTGTACCTGCGTCAGGCTCTCGGACGAAAGCATTTCATCTGCTTGATTGAGCACGGCGTTGATCGACTGTTGTTCGCTCAATTCCAGCGATTTGCCGATCTCGCTCATTGCTCGCCTGGCGTTACGGATAAGCGAATCGAGCCGGTTGCGCTCGTGGATCAGTTCCTTAGCGTCGCGGTCTTTTTCGATCGACGTTTCGGCCTCGATTATCAGGCGTTCGATCTCGTCGGGAGCAAGTCCCGATGACGGCGTGATCTGGATGGCCTGCTCGAGACCGGTCATTTTGTCCTTGGCCGAAACGCTGACGATACCATTCGCGTCGATCTCAAACGAAACGTCGATCTGCGGCAATCCGCGAGGTGCGGGCGGTATGCCGACAAGCTCAAATTTTGCGAGGCTTCGGTTCGCACTCGAGATCTCGCGTTCGCCTTGGAGAATATGTATCTCGACCGACTGCTGATTGTCGACGACGGTCGTAAAGGTCATCGTGTTCTTGAGCGGGATCGTCGAGTTTCTCGAAATAAGTTTGACGAATAGTCCGCCGCGCGTCTCCAATCCGAGACTCAGCGGCAGAACGTCGAGCAGGACGATATCCTTAACGTCGCCCGTCAGAACGCCGCCCTGGATCGCGGCTCCCATTGCGACGACCTCATCCGGATTGATCTCCGACGAGGGCTCCTTGCCGAAGACCTCGGTTACCGTGCGGGCAATGATGGGCGAACGCGTCTGGCCGCCGACTAGAATGACCTTGTCGATGTCGGACGGCTGAAGCTTGGCGTCCCAAAGCGCCTTTTGACAGGGTTCGACCGACGACTCGACCAGGTCGGCAACAAGCTTTTCAAATGTTTGACGCGAAAGCGTCATGTTTATGTGTTTCGGGCCCGTACTGTCCGCCGCGATGAACGGCAGGCTGATATTCGTTTCGGCGACGCTCGAGAGTTCGCATTTCGCACGTTCGGCAGCCTCTTTGAGACGCTGCAGAGCGAGGCGGTCGTTGCGAAGGTCGATACCGTTGTCTTTTTCAAATCCCTCGACGAGCCAGCCGATAATTCGTTCGTCAAAATCCTCACCGCCGAGGAAAGTGTTTCCCGAGGTCGAGAGCACCTCGAAAACGCCTTCGTTGATCTCCATGATCGAGATATCGAAGGTGCCGCCGCCGAGGTCATAGACCGCGACCTTCTCTGTCTTGTTCTTGCCGAAGCCATAGGCGAGTGCGGCAGCTGTGGGCTCATTGATGATGCGTTCGACCTCGAGGCCGGCGATCTTGCCGGCGTCGCGGGTCGCCTGACGCTGCATATCGTCGAAATACGCCGGTACAGTGATGATCGCCTCGGTGATCTTGTCGCCCAGAAATTCTTCGGCCGCAAGCTTGAGCCGCTGAAGTACGATCGCCGATATTTCGGGAGGGCTGTAAATGCGGTCGAGAACGCGAATGTGCGCGTCGCCGTTCGGTGCCTGAACGATCTCGAATGGCACGGTTGCACGCATCTTTTCGACTTCCGGAGCCTCGAACTTCCTGCCGATCAACCGTTTGACGGCGTAAAGCGTGTTAGCGGCGTTCGTCACGGCCTGACGCTTGGCGATCTGGCCGACCAACCGTTCGTCCTTGTCCGTAAATCCGACGACCGACGGCGTGGTTCGGCCGCCTTCTTTATTCGAAATGATCTGGACAGTGCCGCCTTCCAAAACGGAGACGCAGCAGTTCGTCGTTCCTAGATCGATCCCAATTACTTTACCCATAGCGATTGATTCCTTGACTAATGATTTTCAGGCCGGAAGAAGAATAACGTTTAGACGTCGTCGGATCCGAATGGATCCTCATCGACTGATTCGGGGACAGAAATGTCTGCCGACCTTGGAGATGGCCCGGTCGTAACTCTGACCATCGAGTGACGGACTACCTTGTTACCGATCCGGTAGCCGCGAAGCATTTCCTGGGAAACCGTGTTTGGCGGCAGGTCGGACTCGTCATCGGTCGCGACCGCCTCGTGAAAGTTAGGATCAAAGGGCATACCCACGGTCGGAATGGCCTGCAGGCCCATGCCGGCGAACACATCGTTCACCTGCTGGTTGACGAGCACGATCCCGTCAAAGAATTGCTCAAAATCCGCGCTTCTCTGCCCCTCCAACCTGTCCGCCGAACTTAACGCCCGGTCGAGGTTGTCCAGGACGGGCAGCATCTGCGACGCGAGATTAGCGATCTGATCGATGAAGGAGCCGCGCCGCTCGCGGTCCATTCGATACTTGAAATTCTCAAAATCCTTAAGCCGCCGGTCGCTTTTTTCCTGAATATCGTTGCGTTCGGCTTTGAGTTCGAGCACGCGGACCTTTAGAGCCGACAGCTCATTCTCAAGCTCGTAATTGCGTGCCTTGGTTACCGGTGAGGCAGCTACGCTCGGAATTGCTCGGACGGGCGGCGGCAGTTCGGCCTGGACGAATGCGGGCACATCGTCATCGTCGACGTCCGAATCCTCGATCTCGATCTGCATGTCTGCCGAGATCATCAGGTCCTTTTCTTTTGCCTCGAGCTCTCGGATAAAGTCGTCCACGGACTCAACGTCCCTGGCATCGATCATATTGAGAGAGTCATCAGGCATTGGTATTTGTTCGTCTGAATTCATTGGCTCGTTTTTTATCTGCGGGAGAATGGTGAGGCGGAGATCAACTGCCTTTGACATCGGTCGACATCAATCTTTCGAGTGTGCGTGCGACATACGAGACGATAGAGATCATACGGGCATATTCCATGCGTGTCGGCCCGAGTACGCTGAGTGTGCCGACCGCTGAGCTGTTGCCGATCCGGTACGGTGCCGAGATAAGCGTGCAATTTTGAAATGACGGCGTTCGGTTTTCCATACCTATAACAACCTGGACATCGCCTTTCGATGCGGCATCGCGTTCGATGCATTCGGTCAGGATCTGCATCAGCCGCGACTTTTCGCCGATCGTTCGCAGCAATTCCCTTAATCGTTCGAGGTCGGCAAAATCGCCTTTCGTCAGAATATTTGACGCGCCGTCCACGAAAACCTCGCCCAGCCTGTCCTCATCCCGCTCGATGCTTTCCGAACAGAGGATGACGGCCGTTTGAAGCAATTTGTCGAACAGGGCCTTTTCCTCGTGCATGAGACCCATTATCTCGGCACGGATCTCGGCCAGGCTCTTTCCGGCAAACTCCGAATTAAGGTAATTCGCGGTACGCTCGAGCTCCTCTCTGCTAAAGGTCACGTTGAGCCGAATTATCTTGTTATGAACAATATTCGGCCTTGAGACCAGTACGACGAGGATCCGATTGTCAGAAAGATTGACAAATTCGATGTGCTGCAGGCGATCACTCGCCAGGCTAGGCGAGACCACGATGCCAACATTATTTGAAAGAGCTGAGAGCAACTGGGACGTCCTCTCCATCAGCCGATCCGGCGTATCGGCAAAATCCCCGAGGTCCATCGGTTTCAAGCCAAAACCCTCGCCAATGCGGGTCAGGTCGTCGTTTGAAATGCTCAGAACACCAAGCAGATTGTCAACATAGAACCGGTAGCCTTTATCCGTCGGAACTCGTCCGGCCGAGGTGTGAGGCTGCTCGAGCATGCCCATTTCCTCAAGTTCGCCCATCACGTTGCGAATAGTTGCCGAGCTCAAACCCGAAGCGTTGGCAAATTTTACGGCTAGCGTTTTAGAACCGACCGGTTCGCCCGTGACGAAGTGTTCGTTGATAATGGCTGATAAGATGATCTGCCCGCGGGAATCGGGAAAATCAAAACGTTTCTCGTTTCCAAGGGAATTTGACTGGACAGACATCCGTGTTTGGGTGAGTTTGATAGACACCGCGTATTGGCGGTATGCTTTCCCCATTAAGAGAAATACCATCTCCGGCCCTGAATTGTCAAGATTTAATAGTTAAACCGCGATCAACATCTTTGTGACTGATCAACTCGACCGCATCCGCGAATTTTATCGCGATGCCCTCAATTATTACGACCCGAAACGCGCCTCGATCGAGATCGACGTGAGCTATTATCCGTATGTCGGCATAAATCACACGATCCGCGTCCGCGAAGGCAAGATATTCGTGCGGATCGGCGAGGTCTGCCGCGAAATGCCGCTCATGCCGCACAAGGGCCTGGCGTATATTCTCGTCGGCAAATTGATGCGAAAACGGCTGCCCAAAGGTGCCCGCGAAGCCTACTCCGCGTATATCAAATCGACCGAAGTTCGCGAACGCGCCACGAAGCGCAAACGCGAACACGGCCGCAAGGTCGTCACAACATCTAAAGGCTCCGTCTACGACCTCGACGAAATGTTCGCCGCAATCAACCGCCAATATTTTACCGATTCGATCCAAAAGCCCGTTCTCACGTGGTCGGCGACCAAAACCTTTCGCATCCTCGGCCATCACGACGCGACGCACGACCACATCACGATCAGCAAATCGCTCGACTCCGCCAGCGTCCCGCGATACGTCGTCGAATACGTGCTCTATCACGAGATGCTCCACATCCATCATCCAACTAAACACGTCAACGGCCGCCGCTACAACCACACCGCTGCTTTCAAACGCGACGAACAGAAGTTTGCTTACTTCGATCAAGTCGAAAAGTGGATCGAGCAAAACGTCCGCCGGTTGAAGAAAGAAGCGAAGAAACGTTGAGTTACGGCGAAATTAATCTCTGGTTTTGTCCCAGCTTGTCCCACGGGTGCTTGGGACATGGAAGCTATTGACACGCAACGACTTGTGCCGCCGAAGCACTCCATTTCGCAAAATTCTCGAAAATATTGCTTAAGGTGCTTAAAGTCGGAAACGGCATGGCTGTGTCAGTACAGAGGGAGCGAATTTCGAATTTCAAGGAACTTAGGCCGTCGAACGGGCAACATTACGATCATACACGATTTATTAAGGATCGGTCAATATCTTATCTGTGCAACAAAAAGGTTGACGACTCAAAGGGCTTTGAAGGCTATTGATCCGCACTGAGCTGGGCAATGATTGACCAGCCGGTCATTCTACATTTTGGAAATTCCTGATGACTTCCTTACTGACAGTCAGGAAGGGCGGTTCACCCCCGCTTCTTGTCCTCAAACATTTAAGCGCGGGGGCAAGCCCGCATTCCTGACTGTCAGTGATTAGCTGGTCCTAGTTTTCGTTGAGCTGAGCAATGATCGAGCCGATCAGGCCGAAGTCGGAAGTGGTCTTTCTCTCGATGCCGAATTTGGTGAAGCGAGTTTCGGTGAAATAGGTTGAACGGGGGTTTCCGTTATCCGATTTCTTTCCAGAGATGACGTCTGCGATCTGGCGGACGGACGTAGAGTCAATGCCGATTGTCGCAGCGGCTCGTTTCGGTTCTCCAAGCAGCCCAAAGTAGACGCCTCCGTTCGCGTCCACTTTTTTGAGCTTCTGCATAACGCAGGCCCTCACGCTGTCAGCATCTCCGACAACGATATACTTTTCGACAATCGCCGCCGCCAAGTCCCCGTCAGGGGATGTCCACATCCGAACATCGGTCTCCTGCTCGAAAGGCCGCAAGTCTATAGGCAATGCTTTCCTGATCTTTTCGGGGTCCTTGATTTCTGCGATGACGACGGGCTTATCGCCGTCGGCATCAACGTTTGCCGTCAAGATATTGGTGCCGGCACCGCTTAAAAACATTTCAGGGTCGCGAATACCATAAGGGGCAAATAAAGCTTTTGAAAATTCTTCAAATAATCCGCTGGCCCGCGGTCCCGCTTGCTTTTGACCTATAAGCATTATGCTTCGCCAACTGAC
>JBDTZO010000213.1:0-3394 GCA_040005135.1 Acidobacteriota bacterium
ATAGAACGACTGATCTTCACGAACCTGTGGTTTCGAAAGGTACCGCAGATCATCAATGTCATTCTGTTTTTCTGGATGATGTCATTATTGCTGGCGGCTAAGAGTCCACGCAAGATCGACGCTTAGTGCTCCTGCTAGTGACAAACAGACCACCCACCATGCGGCAGGTGGTCCCGATTCGCGTTTACGCGTAATTGAGTTCAAAACTATCCCAAATACCCGCGGAAATTCGATTTGCTCGACGCATAGCCGGGAAATATCGCCGCGAGGTCCTTGTTGCCGATGTGCGTATATGCCGCCTCGGCGAAGACGTCGCGAAAATCCGTAGTGACATCGAGATCGCGGCCCTCGTAGAGCTTGTCGTTCTTAAGGCCGCGGAAGTCGCCGTAAACCTTGCCGCCTCTGACAGAATTTCCAAGCACGAACATCGCGTTCGCATGGCCGTGATCGGTGCCGCGGGTCCCGTTTTCCTTGACCGTCCTGCCAAATTCCGACATTGTCACGAGCACGACATCATCCATTCGCTGACCGAGATCCGTGCCGAAAGCGGCGATCGAACCTGCGAAATCCTTGAGCAGATTGGCAAGCTGGCCTCGCGAATTACCCTCGTTGACGTGCGTGTCCCATCCGGTCGCCTCAGCGAATGCTACTTCGAGACCGACGCCCGCCTTGATCAACTGCGCGATCTGCATCAATGAGCGGCCGAGCTGCGATGCGGGGTAGACCGCTCCGTTCTCGGGCTTATATTGAGCGGGATCGGCGCTCTTGAGGAAATTGACCGCTTCGAATGTTTCCTTGCCGGTCTCGCCGAGCGTGTCCTTGGCGTTTTCCTGATACATTCCCTCAAAGCCGCCCTTCATATCCGCCGAGTAGATCCCGGCCTTGATGGTAAAGTCCGCCAGGTTTGTCATGGCGATCGACGGCGAACGGCCATAGAGCGAACGCGGCAGCTGCGGCGTCATCGCGACGGCACGGAACGGCGAATTGTCCTTGCTCTTTTCGCCCTGCATCACGCGATTGAGCCAGCCGTCCTTCGTACCCTTGTTGCCGGGCGTGCCGCTCTCCATAAAGTCCTGTGCATCAAAATGTGAACGCGTATTATCGGGCGAGCCCGCAGCGTCGATGATTGCGAGCTGTTTGGACCGCCAAAATGGTTCCAGCGACGCCATTGCCGGATGGAGTCCAAAATATCCGTCCAGATCGACCGCGCCGTCAGTCTTTTTGGGCTGCGGAATAGCGATCGTGGGCCGCAGAGCGTAATACTGCTCTTCGCCGTGCGGAACGACGACGTTGAGCCCGTCGACCGCTCCGCGCTGAAATATAGTGACAAGAACCTTTTTCTTACCGAACCCCTTGACCGCCGTTTGAGCACTCGCAAACTGATGTAAAAAATCCGGCGCCGCCGCCATCAAACCGAAACTCGCTAGCCCGATGCCGCTCGCCTTTAAGAAATATCGTCTATCCATATGATCGCCCCTGTATAATAAATTCCCTACCCCGTCAATTTAGTTAGACGCAAGTTCCGTGGCAATTGTCTATTTTTTCCCGGGACGGCAGCCGGGACCGCAGGCGCCCTCGCCTGCAACGCCCTTGCCGGGAACGCGGCCGCCCTCGGCTGCAACGCCGGATCCTCCGGCGTGATGTGGGTTAGTATTTTTTCCAAGGCGGTTATATACCACGTTCGTCAGCGTCCTGCAGCAGGACGCTTGCAGGCGAGAGCGCCCGCGTTCCCGAGGAATGTGTTCACGAGCGATCACTGAATAATGATCTCATCCACAAAGATAAACGCATCGTCGCCCGCGCCGGGATGCCAGGACGGGATCTTGCCCAGGTTGTATGCGTGGATGCGGACGAAGCGGGCTCGTGTAGACGCGATCGACTGAGTGTAATCGCGGACCTTCGACTCCATATCGGTCGGGGCGATGTCGGTTTTGATGTCAGCGACCTGTCGGAAATTGACGTTGTCGTCCGACACCTCAATGGCAATGTGCGTCGGCATCCAGATCCACGATCCGGCATTCTGCAAAAATCCGCCGCCTACCTTTTTGATCTCGGTCTCTTTTTGCAGGTCCACCGTCGCGACGAAATCCTGTCCCTGATATCCCTGCCATTCACCGCTCGCAAAGCTCGTCGTCCCGCGAATGCCGTCGATCAACCCTGCGTCCCCGCCGCCGGTGTATTGGCGGTTATACTTCGAGGCGATCGAGACGGTCCAGTTGTTTGGAATGAGGTTATATGTGGCGGAGGCGACCTGGCTGCGAACGCCCCTTTCATTTATCGCTAGGGCCTTTACCGTGGTTGTCTTATCGATCTTGACCGGTTGGATGTATAGCATGGACCGCTCGGTCGGTTCGCTGCCATCGAGAGTGAAGTAGATCTTTGAATTCGGGGTAATGGTCTGCATCGGAACTTCGAGCGACCCCTGAAACGTGCGGCGTCCGTCGCCAACGCTTGGAACAGCTGTAAAAGTTTTAAAGTACTCTCCGTAGTATCCCGCCGGAGAGTAAGCACTCAACACCGGTGTTGGCGACATATCAAATTCAAGAACGCCTCCCTTCATCATTTCCGCAAAACTCAGTTCCGGACGATCAAGACGCTTTTGATCCAGGCGAGCTGAGGCGACGTACATATTTGCAGCCGACACATTTTTTGCTCGCACCACAAACGTCTTGCCGTTCTCAAGGTTGAATTTCACTTCCTTGAAAAGCGGCGTACCGAGTTCAAAAATCCCGAAGGGCGGCACAGGATAGATCCCGCTGGCACTGAGAACGTACCAAGCCGACATCTGCCCGCAATCTTCGTTGCCAATGAGACCGTCTGGCGTTGGCTTGTAGAAATCGTCAAGTATGTGACGAACGTACTTTTGGGTCTTCCACGGCGCATCTGTGGAGTTATAAAGATATGCGATGTGGTGTGAAGGCTCGTTCCCGTGCGCATACTGCCCTATCAGCCCGGTTATATCCGGCTGCTCACGGCCAGTGAGTTTGTCAGTTGTTGTGAAAAGGCCGTCGAGCATTTTCTCGAACCCTGCCTTACCGCCGTGCAGCCGAATCAGGTTGGGAATGTCTTGGAGAGCGAAGAACGAATAGACCCACGCGTTGCCCTCGGTGTAGTTGAAAGTAACCTCGCTTGGGGCGAATGGGGAGACGAAACCGCCGTTCTTCTTTGGCCGCATGAAGCCGGTCGACGGGTCAAATAGATTCTCGTAAGCATGTGAGCGACGACCAAATTCCGTCATATCGGCGCCGTAGGACTTTGCCTTGGCCCTGATCGCAGCATCTTTGGAGTTGATATCCTCGAAAGACAGTAGCTGCAATGCCATCTGAGCGATGCACCAGTCGTCGTAGGCGTATTCGAGGGTTTTGGAGACCGATTCGTTTTCGTCCTCCATCGA
>JBDTZO010000143.1:0-3393 GCA_040005135.1 Acidobacteriota bacterium
AACTGGACGGCCTGAAAATTATTGATCGACTGGCCAAACTGCTCGCGTTCCTGCGTGTATTTCAGAGCGGCCTCGAAGGCTCCCTGGGCGATGCCGACCATCTGGGCGCCGATTCCGATGCGGCCCTCATTTAGCGTTTCGATCGAGACCTTATACCCCTTGCCGACCTCGCCGAGTACATTTTCCTTCGGGACCTTGCAGCTGTCGAGGATCAGCTCGGTCGTGGACGAAGCACGGATGCCGAGCTTGTCCTCTTTTTTTCCAACGGTGAATCCCTCAAACTGTTTTTCGACGATAAAAGCCGTGATCCCCTTATATCCAGCGGCCGGATCGACGGTCGCGAACGTGACGAATATCTCGGCTTCGTTGCCGTTCGTGATCCAAAGCTTTTGGCCTGTCAGCTCGAAATGATCGCCCTTGTCCACCGCACGTGTCGTCAGGGCGAACGCGTCCGACCCCGAGCCGGCTTCACTCAGCGCATACGCGCCGACCCGGGCTTCGGCGAGCTGCGGCATGTATTTCTTTTTGAGATCATCGCTGCCCCAACGCATAAAGGCGTTAGTGACGAGAGTGTTGTGAACATCGACAAAGACCGAGACGCTGGCGTCGACGCGGGCGAGCTCCTCGATGGCGAGAATGGCGTTGAAAATGGTCGAGCCCGCGCCGCCGTATTCCTCGGGCGATTCGATCGCCATCAGACCGAGCTCGAAACACTGTTTGATAAGCTCCGGGTCGAGCTTTGCGGCCTTTTCCATGTGTTCGACGCGCGGCCGGACCTCGCCCTCGGCGAATTCGCGGACCGATGAGCGAAACAGCTCTTCGTCTTCGGACAAAATGGTCAATCCAGAGTTTAATAATGCGGTTCCGGCAGCAGTACTCATATCGATATCCTTAATAGTGTTTTGTTATTCGAAGTTAGATAAAATACCATTTTAATCTCGTCTTGCGGCAAAGGCAATGCAGCTATTTTTGCGTCCCGCGGCCTGAGACGACGCCTCTAAATGAGCGATCAAATCTCTTCCAGAAATATCAACAGGCTGAAGATCGCCGGCCTCATCCTGACCGTCGGCGGCATCGCTCTATTTGCGTATCTCGTATACGCGGTCGGTGTCGGCGAGCTTGTCGACGGCATCGTTCGCTTCGGCGTCGTTGGGTTCGCGGTCATTCTCGTGATGTTCTTTTTGAGGATCTTGGTGCGGGCCGCGGCCTGGTCAATGTCCGTCTACGAGCCCTATTACCTCCGGCTGCGCGACACGATACCGGCAGTTATAATCGGCGAGGCGACGAGCAGCATCATTCCGCTCGGGATACTGATCAGCGGCACGGCCAAGGCGGTCGCGGTCCGCCATCGAGTGCCGCTGGTGGTCGGAATGTCGTCCGTTGCCACCGAAAACCTGTTCTACAGCCTGGTGACAAGCATTTTCCTGATCGCGGGTGCCGTGACGTTTCTGCGCCTCACGCCGCTCGAAGAGGGTTGGGTCGTCACGATCAATGTGATCATCGTCGGGATCGTTCTACTGCTCATATTTATGTTCCTGATGGTCGTCCGCCAATGGCATTTTGCGAGCGAGGCTTGCGAAAAGCTTTACCAGCGAGGTTTTGCCAAAAGGTGGCTTGAAAAAGGACGTATGGACGTGCGGCTGTTCGAGAACCTGATCTACGGCTACTATCGCCGATACCCGCGTAGGTTCCTGCCGATCTGCGGCTTCGAAGCGATCTATCACCTCATCGGCGTTTTGGAGGTGTATTACGTGCTGAGCCGTATCAGCGAAGGCGTGCCGAGCCTGATGACCTCGTTCCTGCTCGAATCGGTCAGCCGTCTGGTCTCGATACTGTTCAAGCTGATCCCGATGACCATCGGCGTCGACGAGGCCGGAGCCAAGTTCGTTGGCGACGCTTTTGCGCTTGCCGCCGGCGTGGGCGTCACGCTCGCGATCATACGAAAAGGCCGAATACTATTCTGGACGACGATCGGCATGGCGATGATCGTAAAGCGCGGCCTCACGTTCAGACAGATCACGGCTCCGGAAAAAGATTAAGGGTGGGTGTTGATCTGCCGGCGGCGGTGAGCTGAACGCACGCTAATTGCGCGAGAATAACTAGTGAAAACCGTGTTATTATGGCGCATTGGGGCCTATCTTTCGGGTTGCCCTCCGCACAAAATGCGGCCGGTGCGACAGTAGTTATTGGTTTTATGGACCGAAGCGACACTTTTTTGATAATTGGTGCCGGGCCGTCCGGCCTGTCGCACGCCAAGGCGCTCAAGGACGCCGGGATCAAATACGAGCAGGTCGAGGCCGACGATGAGGTTGGCGGCAACTGGTATCACGGCACATATCGCACAGCGCACATTATCTCGTCACGAAAAACGACCGAATTCAGCGATTTTCCGATGCCCGCTGACTACCCCGATTTTCCCAGCCAGCGGCAGATGGGCGACTATTACAAGCTATATACCGAGACTTTCGGTTTGCGGCCGCAGATCGAGTTTAACCAAAAGGTGACCGCCGTTCGCCCGCTTGCGGACGAACTGTGGGATGTCGCGCTTGCCGTCGGGGAACGTCGCGTTTATAAGGGCGTGCTCGTCTGTAACGGACATCATTGGGACAAGCGGTTTCCGACGTATCCCGGCGAATTTTCGGGCGAATACATCCACTCAAAGGACTTCAAATCGCCCGAGCAGCTTGCCGGGAAACGTGTGCTCGTCATCGGCGGCGGAAATTCGGCGTGCGATGTCGTAAGCGAGGCGGCACGGGTGTCCGAGACGGCTCACCTGAGCCTGCGGCGCGGCTATTGGATGACGCCGAAGACCGTTTTCGGCAAGCCGTCGATCGAATCTCCGCTCGTCCAATTGCCAGTTTTTATGCAGCGACTCCTCCTGCGGATAGTTCTTAGGGTCGTCGTCGGAAAATATGAAGATTACGGCCTGCCGCGTCCCGATCACAAGATTTTCGAAAAGCATCCGACGATCTCGACCGAGATATTTCACTACCTCAAGCACGGACGTATCAAGCCGCGGCCCGACATCGAAAGATTTGAGGGAAAGACCGTTTATTTTAAGGACGGAACGCACGATGATTTTGACATGATCGTGGCCGCAACGGGCTTTCACCTGACATTTCCCTTTTTGCCGAAAGGCTTGGTGCCGATGAAGAACGACCAACTCGCGATGGTTTACGGCGGCTGCGTTCTGCCCGATTACAAAAATTTGTATCTTGTCGGGACACAGCAGGTGCGATACGGCATCGGGCCGCTACTCACGCCGGGCTCGAAGCTGGTGGCAAAGATCATCAAGCTCCAGGAAGAAATGGAGCTGCCGATCGGCCTCGTCCTGAAAGAATCGGGCTCGCCGCTGCCGGACACGCATCTCGTCGATCCGATCCGCTCGCTGCG
>JBDTZO010000165.1:0-3389 GCA_040005135.1 Acidobacteriota bacterium
GCGAGAGCCAGACCATCGAGCAAGTATCAAAGACTGTTGACGTTATTTCCGCTCAGCAAATGCGGGACCGGGCTGATTTTTCGCTGACTGACGTGCTCAGGACGATCCCGGGATTTAGGGTCACTCAGCTAGGTGGGTTTGGGCGGACGGCAACGATCAAAACGCGCGGCCTCCGTAATCAGGACACCGCGTTATTGATAGACGGAATTCGTTTTCGCGACGCCTCGGCGATAACCGGCGACGCATCGCCGTTCCTTAGCGATTTTACGCTGACGAGCGTGTCGAAGATCGAGGTCCTTCGCGGATCAGGTTCCTCGCTGTACGGCACCAATGCGATCGGCGGAACGGTCGACTTTCAGACTCCGTCGGCACGAAACGGAACGCACGGCCAACTGTCCGGGGCCTTTGGCGGACTTGGTTTGGGCCGGTTTCGCGGCAATATCTCGCATGGCCTGGCAAACGGCAAATTCGGCGTGACGGCCGGAATTTCGCGGACAGCTTATACAAAGGGTATCGACGGCCAGGACAATGCGAGCAACACAAACTTTCAGTCTCGAGTCGACTTTAAGCCGACCTCGAGGACGAATATATCGGGCAGAATGTTTGTGTCGGACGCTAAGGTCCGACTCAATTCCAGTCCGGACACGTTCGGCCCGCTGCCAACCGGAAATGACACGATCATCAACGCCGTTCAGGGCGTAAATTTCCTGGCGGATGCTAACGATCCGGACAGCTTTCAAAGATCGAAATTCTTCAGCGGACAACTTGCGGTTGATCACGCCTTTAGCAATACGCTCGTGCTCGCCGGCTATTATCAGGGCCTTAAGACCAAGCGGACCAACGACGACGGCGTTCTGGGTGTTGGCTTTCAGAGCGCGTCGACGAGCGTTTTTGAAGGGACCATAAACACGGCGAATGTGCATCTGAACTGGACTCCTGTCACCGAAAACCAGCTTACTGTCGGATACGAATTTGAAAACGAGCGGTACGGAAATAATGGCGCGACGCCGTCCGGAAGCGGGAATTTTTTTACAAAAGCTGGTCAGGCGAGCAACACGTTCTACGTGCAGGACCTTGTTCGTCTTTTCGACGGGAGACTACAACTTGCCGGAGGCGTGAGGATCCAGCGGTACAGCCTCGACCGACCGGCCTTTAGCCTAACTAATGCTCCGTACAGCAGCCTGGTACTTCATGATCCTCCGACGGCGTCGACAGCCGACGCGTCGGCATCGTACTTTGTATCTAGATCCGGAACGAAGTTTCGTGCCCATATTGGGAACGGCTATCGCGTGCCGTCGTTGTACGAGCGCTTGGGCACTTTCTTTTCGTCATTCGGGACCCCGAGTTTTGTGGCTCTTGGCAACCCGTTCCTAAAGCCGGAAAAGACGATCGCCGCTGACGCCGGCATCGAGCAGGAACTCGCGGGAAACAAAGTGAGGTTGACGGCGACGTATTTTTATACAAAGCTCACCGACGTGATCGGCTACGGCAACGTCGTTCCCGATATCGGCACGACATTGCGGCCATTCGGCGGATACCTCAATCAGAAAGGCGGGATCGCCCGCGGCGCTGAATTTAGTGCCAGTGTCAAACCGACAGGTTCGACCGATATATTCACTTCGTACACCATTACCAACAGCGACCAACAGAGCCCGCAGGTCACAGGCAGCCGGATCTTAACTACGCTCGGAGTTCCCGAGCAGCAGTTTACGCTGGCTGCAACGCAGAGATTTAAGAGGTTTTGGGTGAATTTCGATTTTGTCGGATCGTCGAGCTACCTTGCACCGATATTCAGCAACTCAACTTTCTCGACCTACGTTTATCGCTTTTCGGGCCTCCGAAAGGGCGATCTGACGGCGGGATATACCTTTCCAATTCACCGCGAGAAGCAGACATTGCGACTTTTTGGTACGATCGAGAACGTTTTTGATCGGGAATACTACGAGAGCGGGTTCCGCACTGCCAAAGCCACCGCAAGGATCGGCCTGGCGTACGGATTTTAGACAGCGGGGCCGAAAAGCAGCATGACGATTTTGGCCGCGAGGCTCGGGCAGTTCCGTTTAGATCGGGATTCCCGGGCCTCTCTTGGAATTTGTATCCACCCTCACAGATATCGTGTTAAAATCGTGGTATCGGAGGCATTTGAATATGAAGTATTTGTTTCTTGTCTGCATGCTGTCGATCTTTTCTCTGCCGGCGATCGCTCAGACACGTTCAGTAACGAACGAGGACCTTTCGAAATACAGCCGCGAACGCGAAAAAGCAGATCGCGATTACCTTGAAAATTACGCGCGACGCGGCCTGCCGTCGCCCGATGAGATCGCCCGCCGCCGGGCACGATCGGCGATCGAATATCGCGAGTACGCTGACCAGATCCGAGCCCATGACGCCGAGGTCGAGCGAGCAGCGGCTCAGTGGCGTTCGCAGCGGAGGGGGTTTGTGCCGCAGGTTATCGTCGTATCGGGAGATCAGGGCTACGGCGAACCCGACTATTTTTACTCTGGCGGCCGCTACTTTTCCCGCGGAGTACGACAGCCCTACAGTCAGCCGGGATATTATGCAGGCGGACAATTTTGGCCAACCGGCTCGGCAACGCCCTCGCGGCCGCTGATCGCGAGACCGCGACACTAGTCGAAGGCCGACAAACAACTTAATTTTATGAAACAAGGCTGGGAAGCGGTCATTGGCATGGAGATCCATGCGCAGCTGGCGACGGAGACGAAAATATTTTGCGGATGCGCGGTCGAGACCGGCGGTGAACCTAATTCGAACACCTGTCCCGTTTGCCTCGGCCTGCCCGGTGCTCTGCCCGTTTTGAATCGCCGCGTTGTCGAACTCGGAGCACGGGCCGCGCTCTCGCTAGGGCTCGAGATCCAGGAAACATCGATATTCGCCCGTAAGAACTACTTTTATCCCGACCTGCCAAAGGGTTACCAGATATCGCAGTTCGACAAACCGTTCTCCGCCGATGGAAATTTGACCATCATGACGTCGGAACGAGACGATCAGGGCCGAGCCGTCGAGTGGCGCCCGATGACGATCCACGTTCAGCGGATGCATCTCGAGGAGGACGCCGGAAAGAATGTGCACGACGGATTGCCCGACGTTGATAAATATTCATACGTCGATCTCAATCGTGCCGGAACGCCGCTCGGCGAGATCGTAACGTCACCCGACTTTCGAACGTCGTGGCAGGCATATGACTACGTCAACCATGTTCGCCGCGTGCTCCAATGGGTCGGTGCAAGCGACGCGGACATGGAAAAGGGAAATCTACGCTGCGAGGCAAACGTCTCGGTGCGAAAGACCGGCGAGACGGAGTTTCGCAACAAGATCGAGCTGAAAAATCTCAATTCCGTGCGGTTTATGCAAAAGGCGATCGAATACGA
>JBDTZO010000079.1:0-3376 GCA_040005135.1 Acidobacteriota bacterium
CCCATTCGCCGGGCGGTAACGATCAAACCCTCTTTTGCATAGACGAGCCGGGGATCTTTGCGGCCGATATTTTGTTGATGACCTTAAGTCAACTCGATTCCAAGCATTCTCGAAGAAACCGTGCGACGTTGCTAGCGCGAAGAAAACCTGGAGTAACTGTAATAATCGCACCAAAACTGGATTTGTGGTGTAAATATATTTTGATTCGTCGTAACGATGAAATGTCCGGGCCCGAGATACTGGAAATATTTGAGATTGGCACCTCAATCTCTTTCAAGAAATTACCAACAATAAGTTTATCACCTTCGATCCTCGCAGTTTTCAACGGAACCGTTAGCCAGAGGGCCATCAGCCCAATGAATATATCCAACACCGTTAATGACAGAAGATTCGAAATGCTCACTGAATTGCCGACACTCGACGCGAAGACGATTATCAGCCATCCATAAATGACCCACCCGCCAAGATAAACGAATACCACTGAAGGCAAGAATTTATAAATCGCCGTCAATCGGGATGAAACGGTATAATTCAAATCTGTTGCAAGATCGTTCATTATTCTTCACCTACTAGTTTCAATAGCGCTGATATCCCGGATGAAACCGCTTCCGTTGTTGTTCCACAAACGGATCGGGAGTGTTTGGAGGCGTTTCTTGTCCAACTATCATGAAGATTGGGGTCAAGCCTGCTAATTTGTCGATTCTCAAATATTTCCAACATCATTCCCGAGGTAATTCTCGCACACTCGGGCAACGATCATCTCAAATTCTTTGTCCGCAGCGGAGCGTCTTGCGGCGGCGGTGCGGCGACTGACGTTCGAGATGTTCATTCCCGGATGCCATTGTGCGTTGTAGGCACCCGACCCGGCACGCAGCAGCAGAAGGTTCGCCGCATCGATCTCGAAATTTTCGAAACCGATCCGTCGCCCATTCGTCATACCATTGTTTTTGCTGCCGTTTGCCGTTTCCGAAATATTTCCAAATAATTTCCGAAAATCCGCAAGACTTATATCCCGCCCAACCGCTATAAATGCGGATCGGACTAATAGCAAACCGATTAGAGACCACTTCTCCCCCCATTTCGATGGATTTTATCGAGAAGATATCGCTCTGCGGCGATCCGGAGTTCGGGAAATTCGAGGGTAAATATGCGGTCATCTTTATGTTTTTCGTAAATATTGGCGCTCGCCTCATTGTTCTTGATCGAGGCACGTGATCAGAGTGCGGCAAATTCTGACACTGAACTGCGGCCGAGAACCGCAAGATCTTGCCGACCGAAAACGACACGTCATTTCAAAAGGAGTATCTAATGCGATCCACATTCAAAGTTTTTGTTCTATTGATCTTTCTACCGCTGCTCACAATTTCTCTGCGTGCCCAAACGACAGAGTTCACGTATCAGGGCAGCCTGAAGAATGGCGGAACCAGCGCGAATGGAAATTACGATTTCGAATTCGCGTTGTTCGACGCTCCGACGGGCGGGACCCAACTTGGATCGACACTGACAAAGAGTAATGTCGCGGTGGCTGACGGAACATTCTCAGTGAGCCTCGATTTCGGCAACACGTTCCCGGGAGCGGACCGGTATCTCGAAATGCATTTAAGGGTCGCGGGCCAACCGACTTTCACGACGCTGACGCCGCGACAGTCTGTGAATAGCGCACCGTATTCGGTGAAAAGCCTGAATGCGGATAACTCAATAAACGCGATCAATGCGACGACGGCAACCAATGCTACGCAACTTGGCGGCATAGCGGCCAATCAGTTTGTCATCACCAGCGACCCTAGACTTTCCGATTCCCGGTCACCGACGTCCGGAAGTGCGAATTATATTCAGAACTCATTCACCACAGGAAGTACGCAAAACTCTGCAAATTTTAGTATCTCCGGCACAGGGAACGCCAGTTTCTTCAGTGCCACGACTTCCTATAACATCGGCGGTAGTCGTATTTTAAGCATTCCGAATAACGGCAATAATCTAGCTGTCGGATTGGGAGCGGGACAAAATATTTCGTCCGGCATCAGCAATTCACTTTTCGGCAACGGTGCTGGGTCGTTAACCACGACCGGCCTTTATAATTCGTTTTTTGGCGATGGTGCCGGAAATCGGAATACCGCTACCGGAAATTCATTTTTCGGCTACTCTTCCGGTTTTGCAAATACTTCGGCCACGAACAATGCCTTTTTCGGTTATGGTTCAGGAAGGAATACAACAACCGGCATAGAAAACTCCTTTTTCGGTTCAAACGCCGGACAAAGCAATGTGATTGGACAATACAATTCATTTTTTGGCGCGTCAGCAGGAAACAGCAACTCAGCAGGTAATTCCAATTCGTTCTTCGGCAACGGTGCGGGCCTCGCAAATACAACGGGTAACGGCAATTCTTTTGTCGGCTACGGTGCGGGGCGAACGAATATTATCGGTCATCACAATTCTATCTTCGGTAATACCGCAGGTTCACTGAGCACCAGCGATTATAATTCCTTTTTTGGTGATAATTCCGGCTCTGTCACAACCACCGGTATTGCTAATTCATTTTTCGGATCAGGGTCTGGCTCTGGGAACTCGATTGGCTATTACAATACGGCGATTGGTTATAACTCCGCCTTTGGCGGAAACGGCATCGTCGAAAGTACCGCGATCGGCGCGTTTGCCCGAGTAGATGAAAACAATGCGATCGTCTTGGGAGGTATCACGGGAATCAATAGCGGAACCGACACAAACGTCGGGGTTGGAACAACAACGCCTCGATACAGACTCGACGTTCGGACTGCAGCCGGATACGGCATCGTCGGCACAAGTAATTCGGCCAATCCCGTTGGCGTATCGGGAGTGAGCGTAAACCCCAGCAGTAATTTTTCGGCCACGTTTATCGGCGGTGCTGGGGTTTGGGGAAACACTACGACGCAGGTCGGCGTCTATGGAACGAGCGATACGAATTACGGCGTCGCAGCCGTAAGCAACACAGGCGGCGGACTCTACGCACGCAGCACTGGCGGTGCGAACGCAGCCGTTTTGGACGGCACTGTTCAAGTTAATGTGTTGGGTTCTACCGGTTCTACCGCCGTATGCCGCAACGCATCGAATCAGCTCTCATTTTGTTCTTCAAGCCTTAGGTACAAAACGAATATCAGCCGGTTTGGTTACGGCCTCGACCTTGTTCGACGGCTCAACCCGATCAAGTTCGACTGGAAGGACGGCGGGATGCACGATCTCGGCCTGGGTGCTGAGGACGTCGAGGCGATCGAGCCGCTTCTCGTTACCTACAACGACAAAGGCCAGGTCGAGGGTGTCAAATACGACCGCATCGGCATCGTGCTCGTCAACGCGGTTAAGGAGCAACAGGCTCAGATCGAGGCGCAGAAAAAGCAGATCG
>JBDTZO010000199.1:0-11334 GCA_040005135.1 Acidobacteriota bacterium
TGTGGAAAAGCAAATTTGACTGGCCAGTTACGCAAAAAAGGACGGGGATAAACCCGCCCTTTTATTAGCCCGCTTAACGAATAATTTAGTAGGACCTGAGATTCAGGATCGAACCAAGAATGCTGCCGAGTATGCTGGCTGAACCGTTGTTATATGTACCGTAGCGGTTGCGGCTGTAGTATCCGTCCTGGTATCCCTTCTGGAATCCCTGCTGAAAGTAATACTGATATTGGCCGCGATCCACGTATGACTGGTAGCCAAATGTCCCCGAGCGGTAAACATCATTTCGATTCCACTGTGAGCCGCGTCGGTTGGCACGGTCAATGCGTCCGGCCTCGTAACCTTGCTGGTAACCCTGATTTACCGCTTGGCGGAGAAGTTCGGCTCCTCGGCCGTCCGTGTTGTAGTATCTGCCGTTGCGATAAACTCGATATCGATCGCCCGCAGTGAAGACCACGCCGTTGTTGTAATTTCGGTTAATGCGGATCTGCCGCTCTTGCTGACGTCGGTACTGTTCCTGCCGTTTCGCCTGTTCGCGGATCGCTTTTTCACGCTTCTTCTGTATTTCTCGCGACTGTCGCTGATTTGTCCGGTACGAACCCTGGGCTGTAGCGATGGTGGCCGTTCCGAAAACTGCGAACATGCTCAATGCTGTTATGCCGATTATTTTTTTGATATTTATACTTCTCATAATTCCCCTTTTCTTGTGCCTGCACCCGATTAGCGACCCGATTTGTCTCAACGCTTTTTTGAGTCGCGTTCATGCAGGCGAATGATGCGCGATTGACACTCTTAAACCTACAATTGCCGTGCCAGCCGCCCGTACAACCTGTATCTATATATGTTTACAAGCTTTTTGAGAGGTTTCCGTTTGCCATCTTACATACGATGTCGTGTAACGATGGCCCTTTCGGGGGTGCGAAGTGGGTTTTATACAACAGCTCGGGCCAGTTTTTAGGCCGTTGCGTCCAACTCTTCCTCAAGCAACTGGCGTTCGTAAAGGTCCGCGTACTCGCCGCCGAGCTCGAGTAATTCGTCGTGAGTGCCGCGTTCGATTATTCGTCCGTCGGCGAGTACGCAGATTAGGTCTGCGTCGCGGATCGTCGATACGCGATGGGCGACGATCAGTGTCGTTCGGCCCAAACGAACGCCGCGCATGTTTCTGAGTATCCGCTCCTCGGTATATGTGTCAACGGCTGAGAGCGAATCGTCCAATATAAGTATCCGCGGGTCGCGCATGATCGCCCGTGCAATAGCGGTTCGCTGCTTTTGGCCTCCGGACAGCGTGATCCCGCGTTCACCGACTAGCTGCTCATAACCGCCCGGAAATTCACCGACGTCATCGGCAAGCCCTGCGATCGTCGCGGCGTCCTCGACGGTCATTCCGCCGTTCCGAACCTCGGAGCTTTCATCGATCCCGAACGCAATATTTGCCGCCAGTGTGTCGCTGAAAAGAAAGGTTTCCTGCGGGACGAACCCGATCGCACCACGCAATTGAGCGAGCGGATATTCCCGGACAGGGCGTCCGTCGATCAGCACATCTCCGTCGGGAGCATCGAGCAGCCGCGGGATCAGGCTCACGAGCGTCGATTTGCCGCTGCCGGTCTTTCCGACCAAGGCCACGGTCTTGCCCGGTTCGATCGTTAGGTCAATATTTTGCAGAACGGGCGAGCCGTTATACGCAAAATTGAGGTCGCGAAATTCGATCCGTCCCATCACCGGCGGCTGTGATCGGACGTCGGCCGTGTCCGTGATGTCCGGCACTGTTTCGAGTATCTCGTTAAAACGCTTCAGCGATGCGGTGCCGCGCTGATAAAGATTTACAACGTATCCTAATGCGATCAGATACCATATCATCCGCTGCAAATACAGTATGAACGCCGTAAAATCGCCGGCGGAGATCTCGCCTCGTACAGCCATCGGAACCCCGACCGCGACAATGATCACAAAGCCGAGCCCGATAAAAAAGAAAAGCAGCGGCCGCATAGCCGCGCCAAATTTCACTAGCTGGATATTCCGGAGGGCGTATTCGCGGTTAAGCTTTTGAAAGCTCTCGATCTCAGCGTCCTCTTGGGCATATGCGCGGACGACGCGGACGCCCGTCAAATTCTCCTGCGCGCGGGCTGTGATATCAGAAAAGAATGCCTGGATCTTTTCGAACCGAACGTGGATCTGGTCACCCAGATACTTGACCGTCAAGCTCACAAGCGGCATGGGAATGAGCAACAGCAGAGTCAGCTTGACCGAGATGTTGAGCATGATCGGCAGGCTGATGCAGAGAGCAAAGATCGCTTGAAAACTATACAGGATCATCGGCCCTACGATCTGCCGTATCGCGGCAAGGTCGTTCGTCGCTCTCGCCATCAGGTCGCCGACGCGGTTCGATTGAAAATAACCGAGCGATTGGTCGACAAGTGCGGCATAGAAATCGCGCCGCATGTCGAATTCGATGTGCCGCGAAGTATTGATCAGCAAGCGTCGCTGAAAAAACAGAAAAACGCCGCTCATCAGGTTCATGCCCAGGATGACAAGCGGATAATAGATCATTTTTTCGCGGGTGATCCCTGCCCCGAGGTCGTCGATCGCTTTACCGACGATGTACGGTATGAACAAGCCGAACGACATCGAGCACAAAATGAAAAAGATCCCGGCGAGGATCGTCCATTTATAGGGCTTGAAATACCGTGCGAATTTTCGGATCTGCTCCATGAGTATTCGAATCGGCTGAGACGAGCGGGCTCTTGAGAGTCTATCTATTTAAGATTAAGACGGCGGCCTGCGTTGCACTTTCGATCGATCAAGCCTCTGACTTTGACTCGCCGGACTCTCTACATTCTCGTATACGTCGACACTGCGGTCGCGATGTGCTTGCCGTGCTCGTTGACGACGTCGGCCGAGACCGTGAAAATCCGTTTACCGGCACGCACGACCTTTGCCGTGCAGGTAAACGTTCCTGCGATGTGCGGTCTCAAATAGTGGACCGTGAGGTCGATCGTTGCTGTCGTCTCGGTCAGGCCAAGCCGCGTCCGCACCGCAAAGGCCATCGCTGTATCTATTAACGTCGCCGTCACGCCGCCATGCAGAACACCGCTCGGCTGACGCAGATCGTCCCGCATCTCAATGCTGATAACGGCCACGTCAGGCTGCAGGTCGACAAGCCGCATGCCGATCAATTTTGAAAACGGCAGCGAATGCAGCGCATTCTCGGCAAACGCACGTTGTTCGGCGGTGATCTCGGGTCGCTCACTTGTTTCGGTCATCACTATTTGGGCGGGACGATCGTCTTTCGCATATCCTCAAGCGGAACCTTCTTAAAGTCTTTTGGAATATTGAAAAGGCTGTCATCGACGTCGGTCGTGTAGTCGGTCAGCATGTAAGTGACGTCCAGTGCTCGGCCGCCATCGAGCCTGTACAGTTCTTTGGTCACTGGAAAGCCGAGCTTTTCATCGACAGTCATGATCGATTCCGTCGGTTTTCCCGCGATGCCGGTTACGCGATAGGTGGTCATCCCATTCACCGACCCTGTCTTTTCATATATAGCGCTGTCGCGGCCGTTTATCATTCCACCCGTAACTGCCTCGACGGTCACGGCACGGTCGTCGTACCCGTGGCCGGTCTCGAATTCAGCGTAAGTCTTCGTGCCCGGCGATAAAACATAGTTATTATCAGAGTGAATTGTCGTTATCTGGCTCGGATCGCCGTAAGCATTGTCGACACGCCACTTATCGCCTTTACGTGCAATAAAGTATTTCTCCGTACCCGAAGCCCGGATTTGTGCGATCTGGGCCTCATAGGCTTCGGGTTCGGCATTCTGATATGGCGGCTCGGTCTTGGGTGCGTCGGAGGCAACGGCCGGAGCTGCCGAGTTATTACCCGAATTCACACCTCCGCAAGCCGAAAACGTCGCCGCGGAAAGTGTCAGAACGAGGAAATATTTGCTGATATTTGACAATTGCATTTGAGTATTGAAATTCTAACATAACGATTGCGATGGACAAGGACGAGACAAATTTGCGGGCGTGGCAGCGGCGGTTCATGACGGGCGCGGCTCTTGTCGCTCCGATCGCCCCGTTCCTGTACCTGCAGGGACAGGTCGCTCGTTGGAAGATCGGAGTCCTGCCCGACGCATCCGGCCCGAAGACAGGGCTTTACGGCGAAGGCCCCGATCCCGTAAGGCTGCTAGTCATTGGCGAATCGACGGTCGCGGGTCTCGGTGCCCGCACCCACGAACTGGCCCTCGCCGGCCAGTTTGCCCGTCAGCTCAGCCAACGGATCGTACGGCCGGTCGAATGGGACGTCATCGGCCGAAATGGCGTAACCGCCCGCCGGACGATCGAGGAACTCGTTCCGCTGCTTTCGGACAAAGTTTACGATCACATCCTTCTCGGAATAGGCGGCAACGACGTAATGAAGCTGTCGAGCCCACGCAAATGGCGGCATGACATGCTCGAGCTGATCGGCATTATGCGTGCCAGGTATCCGGACGCGGTTATCTTTATCTCGAACTGCCCGATGATCATCCTGACGAACGCGATCCCGCCGCCGTCGAAGCAGCTTCTCTGGCAGCTGTCCCAAATGCACGACGCAAATATTCGCGAATTTACGCGCGGCCTCAAGCTCGTCTTTTATTACCCTCAACCCGTCGAAGTGCCACTCGAGGGCTTTTTCGCCGACGGCATTCACCCATCCGAACAGGGCTACGCCGACTGGGCCGAGGCGATGATGAAATATTTCAGCGCGAATTACGAATGGTAGCCGAAGAGCTTCGCGAACTGATCGACGCCCACAACGAATGGCTGCTCGTCCGCGAAGCCGGCCGCTCGTTCCCGCTTTTGCGTTCCGAGATCGAGATCGACGGCGATGGCGTTCGAACGCTGATCGGCTTTCCGGACGACGGCGGATTTCACTCGTGGAGGATCAACGGCTTTGAGTCTCAGGGCTCCGAGATAGCTGTCGACGCCGCCGGAGCGTTCGGCCGCAAACAGGAAATTCTTCGTCTGATACCGCGAACGGCCGCCGCGTCGCTGATCGCCGAGATCGAACTCGCCCGCCTGCAAAAGGCCAACGAGGTCGGCCGGCTCATCCACGACAATTTCGTCGGTGTAAAGCTCGAACGCGTGGCTCTTAATGAAGCAAATGGCCGAATTGCTCAGATATTGTTCAGCCGAGAAAAGAATAGCTTCGCGGCAATGGCCGATGTCACAGGATCGTTGACACCGGAATCAATGATCGCGACGGCGATGCTTTGGTATGAAAAGATCGGGCATCGAAAGAAAAAACCGGTTCTCGACGTATGGATCGTCGCGGAAAAACGTCGCTCTAAAGAACTGCAAAAGCTGCATGCATTGCTCAGCGAACGCTGGCGATCGGTGATCACCATTCTCGAAATATCTCGACGGTCGGAGCCGCCGAACTTAACCGAATTACCCAAACGCAAGATCCGCGATCTATGGCGTGAGCGTGCCCGCAAGCTCGTTCTACCGGCCGACTCGCGCCCGAGCCGGACAGCGGCCGGAATCACCGCATTGGCTCCTGGAAAGATCGATATTATATACACGCGGCAGGGCGAAACTCTGCGATACCTGGGATTGCCGTTCGCTCGTATTCGGTCGATGGTTGGCAGTGAAAAAGCGTGGTTCGGCGTCGGAAAGGCCACGCAGATCCTCACCGTCGAAACATATCGTCATTTGACCGAGCTCTTGCGGTTAATTGAGCTGCACCGCTCACCTCAGCCGCCGAACAAACGCCACGAACTTTACCGTATTGCGTCCGAGGCCTGGCTGGAATCCATCCTCAGCCGCAACATCAAGCTGCTCGACGCCAACCTTATCCTAGCACCGCTCTATAACCAGTTTCGATCGTCCAACGACAAGATCGATCTACTCGCCCTTCGCAAGGACGGCCGGCTGGTCATTATTGAGCTGAAAACTCAGCCGGACCGCGAAATGGTGCTTCAGGCGGCGGACTATTGGCGAAAGATCGAGCTCCAGCGCCGCCGAGGCCTGCTTGCCGAGGCAAATTTGTTTAATGGAATGGAGATAGTTGACCGCCCCGCTCTCGTCTATCTCGCGGCACCTGCACTCAGCTTTCACCGCGATCACGAGTTTTTCGCCGCTGCAGTTGCACCCGAGATCGAGATGTGGCGCTTCGAGATACACGAAAAATGGCGAACTTCCGTACGCGTCATCGGCCGCATTGGGCCCGAATGACCTATTCGGGACGGACGAATTTATAGCCTATTCCGCGAACCGTTTGAACTATCTTGGGATCGTTCGGCTGGTCCTCAAGGTACTTTCGCAGGCGGACTATAAAATTATCGATCGCTCGCGTGTCGGTATCCTCTTGCAGCTCCCAGACCTCTTCGAGTATCACGCGACGCGAAACTGCTCGTCCGGCGTTCTCGATCAGGTAGCGGAGCAGCTTGGCTTCCATCAGCGTGATGTGGACGAGTTCGTCGCCGTTGCGAAGTTCGAGATTTTCGAGATCGATCGTGCGGCCGTTAATATTCACAACGGTCGCAACTTCGCCGTTCTTCGCAGCACTCTCGAGCCACTGACGGCGCCGTAAGAGGCCTTTCAGACGGGCGAGGAATATCTCGAGGTCGAAGGGTTTTGCGAGATAATCATCCGTTCCCGCCTCAAATCCCATCAGGATATCCTCAGGCCGGCCGCGCGCGGTCAGCATAAGTATCGGCGTGTAATCGCCGCGCGACCGCATCGTTCGGGCAACATCAAACCCGTCGACCCGCGGCAGCATCACGTCGAGAACCACCGCGTCGAAAATACTTTCAGCCAGGGTCTGAAGAGCGATCTCGCCATCCACAGCGACCTCGGCCTCAAATCCTTCGGCCTCCAAATTGAACCGCAGCCCATCGGCCAGGTGCTGTTCGTCTTCGACAATCAGTATTTTCAATTCAACCTTCCTTCTTTATCCGCAATGATACCAGACACCCGAGTTAGGCGCTGAACGGGACGGACAACACCAGCGAAGTTTATCTTCTGTTAATGTTGATACGTGTAAGGTTTCAACCTGAACGATGCGTGTGCTGCTTGTCGAGGATGATGTCCGTATTGCCGGCTTTGTTGCAAAGGGCCTGCGTGAGAATTCGTACGCTGTCGATGTCGCTCATGACGGCGAGGATGGGCTTTACCAAGCTGAAATTAACGAATATGATCTCGTCATTCTGGACGTCAACCTACCCCGAATAGACGGATTTGAACTCTGTCGCGAAATTCGCAAGAACGGTGATCGTGTGCCGATCTTGATGCTGACTGCACGTGACGCTGTGGACGACCGGATCACTGGCCTCGACATCGGTGCAGACGACTACCTTACCAAGCCTTTTGAATTTCGCGAGCTTCTCGCCAGGTTGCGTGCTCTTTTGCGGCGGCACAGCGAGATCCGCCCGCCTCTTATCACTATTGCCGATCTCGAGATCGACACCGTATCGCAAAGGGCGACCCGCGGGGGCAAGCGGATCGAGCTTACCGGTAAGGAATACGCGCTGTTAGAGTACCTAGCGCTGAATAAAGGCAAGCTTGTCGGGCGTGACGAGATCTCGTCGCATGTCTGGGATGACAGTTTTGACGCTTTTTCTAATCTTATTGAGGTCTATATCAAACGATTGAGGACCAAGATGGACGACGGTTATAAGATACAGCTGATCCGTACGCGTCGCGGTTCCGGATATATTCTCGATGATGTTTAGCTCGATCCGCTCAAAACTTACGCTCTGGTACACATTCGTACTGGCGGTTGTAATGATCGTGTCGAGTTCGTTGATTTATGTCTCTTTCGTCGGCATCCTTCGCAGCGAGACCGATGCAAACCTCTCGGAAATGGCGAAGAATTTCGTCGTCGCGGCCAACGCTGAGCAGGGTGACGAGGACGCCGCCCCGCTTGCGACCGAAAGTATCCGCGAAACTCTTGACGCATTCCGTTTCCACGACTATCAATTCGTTATCGCCGATCCGGGCGGGAAGGAGGTCGGAAAGACGACCGATTTCGACTACGCCCCCGGAGTATCCGGCTCATCAGCTGATTTGTTCGCAGACGTTGACACAGGCGACGACCATTTCCGCGTTTACCGTCACACAACGCAGATCCTCGGACGTGATTTTCAGCTAATCGTTTTTCATTCACTCGGCGACCGGATCGTACTCGAGGACAGGCTTCGCTACGCTTTAGTGTTGGTTCTTCCGATAGGCTTACTGCTCGCTGGCCTTGGCGGCTTCCTTGTCGCACGCCGGAGCTTTCGCCCGATCAAGGAAATGAGCGATCATGCGGAGCTGATAAGCTCTCAAAATCTCCACCAACGCCTGCCCGTCGCCAACAGCCGCGACGAGCTTGGCAGCCTCGCGATAGCGTTTAACGGGTTGCTCGATCGGCTCGACAGGTCATTCGAACAGCAGCGTCGCTTCATGGCAGACGCCTCGCACGAACTTCGGACGCCGCTCGCGATCGTCCGCGGTGAATCTGAGGTCGCGATAAGCAAGGACTCGCGCACGGCGGATGAGTATCGCGAATCACTGTCGATCGTGCATGACGAAAGTCGGCGTCTGACGAGCATAGTCGAGGACCTATTTACGCTTGCTCGAGCCGACTCCGGGAATTTTGCGATCGATTGTTCGCAGCTTTATCTCGACGAGCTGGCCGCTGAGTGCGTCCATTCGATCCGCTCCCTGGCCGAACAACGACGCGTCAGCATCGTGTTTACCGGCGAGGAGACGTCGATCCGCGGCGACGCCGATCTTTTGCGGCGTCTTCTGTTGAACTTACTCGATAACGCGGTCAAATATAACGTCCCGGACGGACGTATCCGCGTGGAAGTTAAAGACCAAACGGTTTCCGTAACAAATACAGGGCCTGAAATTCCGGCGGGACAATCCGACGAGATCTTTGAAAGGTTCTTTCGCGCGGACTCCGCTCGAACGCGTACCGACGGATCGGCGACAAGCGGCGCCGGCCTCGGCCTGTCGATCGCCCGCTGGATCGCCCAACTTCACGGTGCCAACCTCGAGCTATCGTCGTCGAACGGCGGCGAAAACACCTTTGTCCTCACATTTCCACGTTAATTCAGCGTTCATTTTCCTAATAGTATAATTTTGTAAACGATCCGCATAAGCCATGCCCGTGCGGAAAGGACAGAATTTATTATGGCGAATAACAGCACTGTCGAACCATTATTAGGCCGGTCAAATGCGAAGACCGATTCGCCATCTTTTACCGACGGTATGTTCAGCAAGGTCCCGCAAGTAACGATCTTTTTCTGGATCATCAAGGTGCTTTGTACTACAGTGGGTGAAACGGCGTCGGATTTTCTGAATGTCAATCTGGGGCTTGGACTAAAGGGCACCGCGATCGCGGCCGGAATGGTGCTTGCGATCGTCCTCTTTTTTCAATTCCGGGCTCGAAAGTATGTACCTGCCATCTACTGGCTTACCGTGGTATTGATCAGCGTATTTGGGACATTGGTAACAGACATCCTCACAGACAGTCTTGGCTTTCCGCTTGAGGCAAGCACGATCATATTCAGTGCAGCTCTGGCTGGGACATTTGCTGCGTGGTATGCATCAGAGGGCACACTATCGATCCACTCGATCTTAACTACGCGTCGGGAAACATTTTACTGGTTGGCCATTCTCTTTACGTTCGCTCTTGGTACCGCAACCGGTGACCTGATGGCTGAAAAACTTGGGCTCGGATACGTTCTCACCGGGCTGATAGTTTTGGGAATTATCGCGGCTGCGATGATCGGATGGCGGCTCGGTCTCGACGCCGTTCTGGCGTTTTGGATAGCCTACATAATGACGCGGCCGCTCGGAGCTTCGCTCGGCGACTATCTTTCACAATCTCAGGCCAATGGCGGCCTTGGTATGGGAGCCACGATCACCAGTGTGGTCTTCCTGCTTGCTATCCTTCTTGTCGTTGTCTACCTCGCTGTGACCCAACGTGATTTTATTGCGGAAACCGTCGCGGACAATGCCGAAAAGCCCGGGCAGGGCGTTGTTTGGCAGGTCGCGGCCGTCGTCGCTCTTTTTCTCGTTTTAGGCGGAACAGGATATTACCTGCGGACGTCGCAGCTCCAGAGAAAGGCGGCTGCTTCCGTTACACGTGACAAACCGCTCGGAGACTTGTCCGCGTTCCGCAAT
The DNA here is from genome assembly GCA_040005135.1 of Acidobacteriota bacterium. Classification (GTDB taxonomy): domain Bacteria; phylum Acidobacteriota; class Blastocatellia; order Pyrinomonadales; family Pyrinomonadaceae; genus OLB17. The sequence goes on from JBDTZO010000199.1 coordinate 10,152, forward strand.
ATCGCCGAAGACATGCTTACTTTGGTTCGATCGGGCGATCTCGCGGGTGCAAAAACACGTGCCGATGATCTGGAAACTGCCTGGGACAATGGACAGGCTATCATGCGCCCGATGAATCCCAACAAATGGGCACTTATGGATGGCGCGGTCGATGACGTGTTGACGGCAGTTCGAGCTCCTCAGCCGGACCCGACAGCAAGTATTAAGGCCCTAAGCACACTGATCAATGTGATCGACACTCTCGGCGAACGAAAAGCGCGGTTACCGGCAAAGCCCGCCGTTAGCGGCACAAACGCCAAGCCCTTGGGCGATCTCTCCCACTTTAGGACGATCGCTTCTGAGTTACGAAGCAAACTGATCTCAGGCGACCTGAAAACCGCAAAGGCCCGCGCGGACGATCTCGAATCGTCTTGGGATGCGGCTCAATCTAAACTTCGCCCTTTAGATCCGGAAAAGTGGACACAGATGGACGCTGCCATCGACGAAACGCTAAAAAAAGTGCGTTCGCCTCAGCCAAAGAACTCGGAGACTGTAGGCTCGATAGACGCACTGCTGAGCGTAATACAGAATGTGGGCAGTGGTAAATAGTTCAATCGGATCGCACGTCGCGATCGCTCCAGACGATTAGATTCACCGGCATCGATCAGCAGCAATGCGTTGCTATTGGCCCAGCGATCCTCTCTCCGGCCGTGGTCACGGGCTACTTCCGCGTGACAAACGTGCCGACGGTGCAGTCGCTCGCTGCCTTTGGACCAGCCCAGACGATCCGGAGCATCATTCCCCGGTGCAGATCCGAAACCTCTTAAATAGCACCAAAGGCGGAACCCCTATTGGGAATCTCAGCTGTTCGCTATTCAGACAGCCCGTCTCGATGGCCAGCGGATTCGGCTTCGGCGGCGGGCGACAAAGTGGCGGTAACCGTCGGCTGAGATTCGAACTGACATTCAGCTTATAATGTTAAAGTTTCGGATAAATTTGGTGTCGATCATAGAATTAATCTTGCGTTCATATGTAATCCATTATGCTGTTCTTACAAACGGGATGTTTGAATTTAGATAATTAGGAGTAACGAAAATGAAAATATTCTTATCAGCCATTATGCTTGCGGGCCTTGTGTTCGTATTTGGGTCGACGGCGAATGCTCAGCAGAAGAAGATCGGAATGAAGCGGGCGACCGCGATCG
>JBDTZO010000060.1:0-3347 GCA_040005135.1 Acidobacteriota bacterium
TTTTGTCTTACAACCATCTCGAAGTCCTGGATCGCAGTCACGTTTGTATCAACTCATGTGTTGCACACACGAAACATTGTATCAAATTCCGGATGAAATGCAACCTGTTTTTGACTGAGGAGAGCGGATTGGCCGAGCGGATCGCCAAAGCGAACAACAGCAAAAAACACGAGGCCGGGGATGCGTTCCCAAAACCTCGTGTGAATTCCAGATTTCAGATTCCAAATTTCAGAACCTTGCTCCCGGCTTCTGGCTTCTGATATCTACCTTACGACCGGCCGTAAAGCGTCACTCGTGATTTCTTCTTGCCCATTGATTCAGTTACGTACCAAAAATCGACCTTATCGACAACACGCGTGTTTCCAACGAGGTCGATCGCACGGCCTTCATCGCCCGGTTTCATAAAATCGTCAAATGCGATCTCCTGCGTCTCTTTGTTGGCGAAAGTAACAATGATACGGCTAAAATGAACGGGCGCCTTGGTCACAAGCAGCTTAAGAGCGGTCATAGGACCTTTTTTCCAGACAGCTTTTATTGTGTCGTGATCCGATGTAAAGTTAACGGTCCTTTGCCCGAGTTCCTTCCACTGTGCCGAAGCCGCGGTGGCTCCGAAGGTAACGATCAATGCAAAAAGTAAAGAGATAAGAATTTTTCGAATTATCATATTGACTCCGATCCTAAGGATCAATTGAGCTGCCCTCATGGGTCATGCTGCTCAGGTTTGGGACGAAAAAGCCGACTGCCATTTCATCTTGAATAAAAGGTCGTGACGCGTCTTCTTTGTATCTCTGTACGACAATTATGACGAATAACGAAGTTCACTTCGCTACAATTCAGCATCGCGATAAAACTTTCGGAAAAGAGAAATTCACCGCAGGCGATCGATACTTCGCCTGCGACACCTCGAATCATATATTGATTAGGACACAAGCACCACTCCTTCGTCCGTGCGCAAGCATACACAGCCGTAGATCGGCTATTGCTAGTACGCGAAAGCTGGTGACTATGTGCCCTGTGCTTCGGGTTTTCGGTAACACAACCGGCCAATACGAAACTAAAAACGAGTCGGATCGATCCCATCGATCTCAAACGCAACTTGACCTACAACAAAAACCCGCCGCGAAACAGGCGAATTTTTGTAGAATCTGCGATTCTCAAAATGGTTTGAGAATTGCAACTTTGCAGGTCTGATGCAGACGGCAGTGCGAGCGGTGGTCAGCGGCGCCCTTACTCACGTGCGGGTACGGACACTCGGGGTCCGCTCGCACCACCTCGTCATTCGAAACGAACGCCGCTCCTCCGCGGGCAGGAGTGGAGTAAGATGGCTTCGGTAGTAAGCCTGCGGATAGTTTAGATCTCGTCGGGCAGTTTCGTGGCTTTGTTAAATGAGTCCTGCAGCTCAGAAAACTTTCCCCGGACCTCGGAACAGGAATCTTTGCAGTTCGTGCCAAGCTTGAGGGCGATCATCTCCAAGAATTTTCGGTCGCTCGTCTGGCTGTCGGCTAGCGCCAGTCGCCAGTTAGCGTTCATGCCCGGTTTTGCGTGATCGATGGCCTGACGCTGCGAGTAGAGCGAGTCTTTTTTAGCATCGACCAGCTTTTGCGCCTCGGCAACGCCGGCGAGAGTTGGGTCGGCTTCGACCTTCTTGCTGATAGCCATGATGAGGGCGTCTTTGTCATCGGCAAAGGCTTTCACCTCTTCACGCGGTCCATAATAGAAAGAGCAGCTCGCAACGGTCAGACACAATGCAAATAATACGATAAGTCTAGAGAATCTCAATCTTCTTTCCTCCTGTATTGTTGTGGATAAAAAATGGCTATTACTTGACTGCGGAACAGTCGATATATTGTACTTCGCGGATGCCGCCGAGATAGGCCTCGCCGTAGGTGCCCGCACCTGAGTAGGATTCGCGCATGTAGAGGGCTCCGAGCTGACACGAACTGTCCTTCGGGTCCTTATAAATGATGTAAATATATGGCACCACCATGCGGTATTCGGGTATACCGATGTCATTCTTTTGGATCGTCCAAAGCGGGCCGTCGGGCTTAACGATCATGTGTTTGACGTAGGTCAGATTCCACTGGCTGATGAAGCTCTTGATCATGGGGACGAGCCGCGCAGACGCGAGTTTTGGCTCGGCCGGAGTAGCACCTTTGAACCACCAGTCTGGCATCGCATGGAGCATCTCGCGGCGATTCTTCGCGGATTCTACGCTTGCCTTGGCTTTCTCTGAATTCGCGACGAGAGTTTGTCCGTCCGCACCCGCGAATTGAAAAGCAAATTTGGCCGATGCGGTCGGAAACATCTCATCTTTACCGGTCGATTTGCCCCAGTCGTCGTACGAATTACCAAAGAGCACGACGTCAATGGTGTAGGTCCCGCTTTCGGGGAAAGTGCTTCGTGCAGAGTCGGCGTTATACCACTTCGAGTACATTCCGCCGGGGGAATTGAAATAACTCAGGTTATCGTCGACCGCGCCTATAAACGTCGAGATCTTAGACGGTTCGGGCAGCACGTCAAAATCCCAAACCGTTTTTTGAGCGTCCTCTTTTGTGATCAGCGTGTAGTTAACTCCGTTGTGCCAATCGTGTTCCCAAGCCTCTTTGCCTGGCTTAATGATATTCAGGTGGTAATGGATGGAATAGAACTTCGCGTCCTTCACATTCTTTAACCCGAATGCGTCATATATGGTCTTGCCGCCGAGATCGAGCCTGCCGTAGATGTACTCCGACGAGGTAAAGCTGGTTTTGGGGTTCGAGCCGTCGGGATTGTTCGAGAAAGTTATCTTAGCTCCCGCGATCGGCATTCCGCGCACAGCACCGTCAGACTTTTGCGATCGTGATGACGAATCGGAAGTCTGAGTGCCCGTATCCTGTGTGTTAGTAGTCGGAGGCTGAACTTTCTTGGGGATCTTCGGTATTGAGATCTTCGGGAACTGTCCTCTTGCCGATGGGGCGAAAAACGATCCGAAAGCGATAGCCGCGATAAGTATCAATGAGGTTCTAGCCATTCAAATTTCTCCTATAAGTTATTAGTTGCTGGGCCGAAGGGTTTTTGTGTATTGGATTTTACTGCATTTAATACGATCTGTCTGCAAAAAAAACGACACGCGGGCGGTGATGCCAGAGCTCATGGTTTACCGTCTTCCGATGCCCGCCTTAGTAAAGAAGCCTCTATTTCCCGCGAACTGGATCACACAGATCACAGGCAAGGCCCCATTCTTTCTCCTAAATTTTGAACAGTAAAATGACCAAGCCGATCAAAATAGGTACAGCTATGAGAAGACAAACCAGGACTATAAGCACTTTGGACGAAGACACGGCGCCCATCTGTTTTTGTGCCTCGGC
>JBDTZO010000069.1:0-11253 GCA_040005135.1 Acidobacteriota bacterium
TCGAGCGGACCTTAATCGAATGCATCGGAACTCTCCAAATGACCTTGGGCGTTTGTTTCGTTAGTATAGCAAAAAGGGCTTTAGCGTTTTGGGACAAACCGCCCGAGCCGCAAACCGCATCGAAGCGGCGTCGTAGAGACCGCCGGAGGGAACTGTATCAATGCTCAAATTATCAAAATTCTCGCTCATCGCCGCTGCCATTTTCACGCTCGCCGTCGCGGCTTTCGGACAAAATAAATACGAAGGATATTCGCTCTCGGTCGACGCCGACGCCGGCGGAGCGTGTCCGATGCGTTATCTGGCAGCTACCGGAGCACGGAACGCGATCGAAGTGTATGTCGCCGGGACCAACGGTGCGACCAAGGCGACGGCGCTCACGACCTGCAACGGCAGCATACTGCGCGGGGCCGGCAGCATTGCGGCGAACGGCGAAGGGCGATGGTGTTTTCAGGGCCCTGAGCCGATGTACGAGATCCGCCTGACCTCGGGCGTGTCCAATCTATGGTATCCGATCGACAAAAATAGCGGTGAATATAACGTTAAGGATTTTCGTCCCGTTACCCGCTCGGGCGACGGCAAATACAGTTTCACCGAGCCCGCCGATTACACCAGTACGATCAGGAACGCTATAAATTTTATCGCCACGCGACAGGGCGGCACGCTGCGGTTCCCGGACGGCGATTATATCGTCGGCACGACGGACGGCGAACGCCGTGACCCTAATTATCAAGCGATCACGCTGACATCGGGCATCAACATCGTCGGCGCGGGCTCAAACACTTCGGCTGCGGGCTCGAACCTTCCAAATCGCTTTAGCCCGACGCGGATCAGGCTTCGCAACACGAATCAGACCATTTTCCGCATCGGCGGCTGCACAAATCAGGTGACGGTCAAGGATCTGGAATTGATGGGAAACTCGGCGCTTTACGGCGAGACTCCGCGCGATGCGTCCGGCAATTACGGCATCGAGGGCCTCGGCAAGTGGGAGATAGATCCGCGAACGGGAGCTCAATCGGCAAATTCGAGTCAGGTATTTAACTTCGAGAACGTCACGTTTCAGAATCTCGACCGCGGCATCTTTGTGCACAACGCCAACGACGGCAACTGCAAGGCCGCGGACCAAGTGTGCGGCGGATGGCAGTTTGACTACGTGACCGTCGATCACTGCGTATTCATGAACAATAAAACGGGCATTTGGGTCGACACGCACAACACCGACTGGTCGATCTCGAGCTCCTTATTCTCATATATTGCGGCCAACGCTCCGGGTGACGGCATCCACATCCAAAAGGCCGGCTCGATGTCGATACGACAGAGCTTCGGCGGCGGCTATGACTACGGTGCGGCGGTCGGCGGCACCTTCATATATGTCGATGCGATCCAGACGCTGACCATCGTGTCGTCCGGTTCCGAACGTGGAAAGCGGAGCCTCTATTTCAATCCGCTCGGTGCGATCCGTTCACAGATGGTGACGATGATCGGCAGCATATTCGGCGACCCGATCGAGCTGCACGGCAATATGAACTTTACGTCCAGCGGCAACAGTTTTGGGCCCAAAACTATCCAGGCTGACCCGAACGTACAGATCACCTCCGTCGGCGACCGTTTTTGCTCTGACCCCGCGATCCTGCCCGGACTGTGCAAGGATGCGTCCGGCCTGACACTGACGCGGCCCAATTTCGATGGCGGGCGAATGATGTTCCAGACCGGCCGACTGCCCGAGGGCACGGGCCCAAACCGCATCGACGGCAAACCGAATCAGTTTGGATACACGGTCGAGCTCAGAGACGGACTGATGCAGTACGATCCCAACATTACGTTCGGCGACATCACCAAATGGGCGAGCGGCGGCGACGGACGTCCGCCGGTCCAGGACGGCGCCCTTGTTTACTGCAGGGATTGCCGCCGAGGCGGCACGTGTTCGCAGGGCCAGGCCGGGCAGGACGGCTCGTTCGCCAAACGCATCAACGGTAAATGGATGTGCGATTGAGATCGAGATTCCCCTAATGCGGAACCGAACCTCTGGGCGTGCGGCCATTTAGAAATAACTGCCCACACCGTCTACTCGGTTACATACGACCTTTCAATAGAGAGTCATAATATATGTATTGACAGCGATCCCGCTCCCGGCCGTGACCTCCACGCGGTCGCCGGCGCATCTGTCAGGTCAGTGAAACGCTTACAGCAAGGAGGTTTTTCCCGTATGAACACCTTTTATAACAGCCACACAAATACCATCCCGACCGGAGAAATCGCGGGGACCGACTGGGCCGATATGAACGGCCGGGCCCACTTTGTACAGTTTTATCAGGATGACGAAACGATCATCAACGCGGTTGCGGGCTATTTTGTCCATGGGCTTCGTTTTGGCGAAATCTGCATCATGGTCGCGACCCACGAACACACTCAGGCGATCGGCGATCGGATGCATGAATGGGATCCGAGCGTGGGGACCGCCTTGGCGGAAAACAGGCTCATTATCCTCGACGCGCACGAAACACTAGGAAAATTCATGGTGAACGGTATGCCTGATCCGCAGCTGTTCGAAGACGTGGTCGGCGGACTTTTGGAAAAAGTCGCCTCTTCGGGCAGATCTTTGCGGGCCTTTGGCGAACTGGTCGCTATTCTCGCCGGCGAAGGCAATGCAGCCGCAGCCGTCGAGCTCGAAGTCCTTTGGAATAAGCTGGCCGAGGAACATCATTTCCGCCTTTTTTGCGCGTTTCCCGGCCGCAGCTTGACGGGCGAGGACGCCGCGACGAATGCCGCCGCGATCTGCTCGTCCCACTCGCATATCCTCGGGAGCGAGGCAATTCCGAGCTTCGTATCACAGATGCACAGCCGGTAATGCTCCGCGAAAACTCGCCGATTCTGGGATTTTCCAGGTTATTCGCTCTTTTTTACGCAAGCAGGGCCGATTGCGGGCGCAAAATGAGCGAAGCCGGAGTTAATCATGTTTCCCCGAACTTTGCTCACGGCCCTGCTAAATAAATCAGAAAGCAATAAAAAATTGAAACGTGGTCCGCTTGGCTCAAGCTACGGAGCCGGTGAGTTGATCTCCGTCGGTACGATACGTCGCCGAAACTCTCAAGAGACGTCCTGATCGTCCATCAACCAGGCGGCGGCATCAGATTCGTTTGTAAAAATTTTGAATATCGCTCCGCGGTTGCCGGCGACCAGTGCGGCGAAATCGAGCCCCGGCTGGTTCGCAGCGTGCGGGTTGACCCAGCAGACCTTTATCCCGCGGAGCATCTCGAGAGCGTCCTGGGCGATGCCGAATTGGCCCGAGTCGGGGAACACCGCCGGAATGTCGCGCAGAACCAGCACTTTATCGAGCCCAAGCGATCGGGACGCCTCGGCGACCTCGGAAAGGTAGCCGTGCGCGATCTCCAGGCTCAGCTCGTCCGCCTCAACGTGAGCAAATAAATAGTCCTTGCGGTTCTCGATCCGCAGCTTATACGGATTTAGCGCCATCGTCCCCTCAAACCTAAGGATACCAAACCCTCGACATTGCAGCCAAGTAACTTGTTTGAGAACGGCCGGCATTTGCGGCAAGGGCCGGGAACGCTCTTCCCGGCCGCAAGATCATCCAATTGGTATCTGAACGATGATGCTCGTGTGGCCCGGTTCGCTTTCGACCTCGAAGGTGCCATGCAGGAGCTCGACGCGTTCCCGCATTCCCATCAGGCCGAGACCGTGTGTCGGGTCGTTTGAGATCGATGTTTCGTAGTCAAAGCCTATGCCATTGTCTTCGACGATCAAGCCGACATCGCTGCGGCGTCGGTGAAAAAAGACGGTGACCTCGGTCGCGGCCGCGTGCTTGACGATATTATTCACCGATTCCTGCAATATTCGGTACAGTCCGGTCTCGACGTCATGCGGCAGCGGCGCGAGATCGACACTTTGGTCATCGCTGTCAAAGACGGACGCAATGTTATATTGGCTCGACCACTGATAAAGAAAGCTGCGAAGTGCGTTCTCGAGGCCGAGGCTGTCGAGCTCGATCGGCCGCAGTTCCCAGGACAGGAAACCAATATCGCGGTCCATCCGAACAGCGAGTTCGCGGATCGATCTCAGCTCGGTCGCAGCCGGATCTGCGTCCGGAATGAGCTCGAGCAGGCGTTCGATCTTGAGGCGAATGCCGGTCATCTGCTGGCCGATATGGTCATGAAGGTCGCGTGCGATCCGGCGCCGCTCGGCCTCCTGTGCGTTTACGAGCCGACGCATCATTTCGGACTCGTGGACGGCGGACTCAACCCGATTGTGCTCGGTGATATCGCGGGCGATCTTCGAAGCGCCGACGATCTTGCCGTGCGCGTCATAGACGGGCGACACGTTTAGCGAAATATCGACCAATGAGCCGTCTTTTCGGCGTCGCACGGTCTCATAATGCGAGACGGCCTCGCCGCGGCGAATGCGTTCGAGGATCCCGGGCTCCTCATTGACGCGATCCTCGGGCATCAGGATAGTGACCGGCCGCCCGACGATCTCATCCACCGTGTAGCCAAAGATGGCTTCGGCGCCCTTGTTCCAGCTGGTGATAATGCCGTTAAGGTCTTTGCTGATGATCGCGTCGGTCGAGGATTCGACGATGGCGGCGTATTTGGCTAGCTCTGCGTCAGCCAATTTGCGATCGGTAACGTCACGGGCGATCTTTGACGCCCCGATCACGTTTCCGGCGTCGTCAAACACGGGCGAGACGTTGAGCGAAATATCGATGCGGCGACCGTCGCGGGCGATGCGGATCGTCTCGTAATGATCGATCTTTTCGCCCCTGCGGATCCTCGAAAGGATATCCGGTTCCTCGTCGAATCGCTCCGGCGGGATCAGAATCGTTACCGACTGGCCGATGGCCTGCTCAGGCGTGTATCCGAAAAGTAATTCGGCACCGGCATTCCAACTCGTGATGATCCCATTTAGGTCTTTGCTGATGATCGCGTCACCCGACGATTCAACTATCGCCGCGAGCTTTGCTGAATCTGGAATGCTGCCGGGATCTAGTATCGCCATTTTTTCGCCGGACACCGCCATACATGTAACCGTTCGACTGGATGCTCTTTGACGATCCAGCCGCCCGGACAAGACGTGCTGAAATTGTATGAGACGTTCCGACCTTAAGCAAGGCAATTCCGCTCACGTATGTAACCCCGCGAACAATCAGTCATAGACGCTGCGTCAATTCATTTCTCGGCAAAACGGAGATGATGCTATTATGATTTTCGAGGTTAAACTAGGTAAAAATGTCAGCATTCGGAAGAGTGTCAATTAGCGTGTTTTTGGCGGTGGTAGCGTTGGGCCTTTTGGCCGTCGCCGTTGGGGCCCAAACGGGCGGAACGCAGCAGCCGGTGATCGTGCAGCCGGGGGCACCGGGCCAGGCGAGTCGTGTGCTGCCGGCTTCGACGAGGGCGCAGCTGCCGCCGAGTTCGGCGAAGGACGCCGAGTTTATGCAGGGAATGATCATGCATCACGGGCAGGCGGTCGAGATGACGGCGCTTATAGATTCGCGTACCGACAACAAGGGACTTCGGCTGCTCGGCGATCGTATCAGCCATTCACAGTCCGAAGAAATGAAGTTCATGGAGCGTTGGCTGCAGGCTCGAGGGCAGCCGACGACGATGCCGTCTATGGACGATATGGATATGTCCGGCATGGATATGGCGGGCCATCACATGCTGATGCCCGGAATGCTCACCAAAAAGCAAATGGCGGCGCTCAGAAACGCTAAGGGCCCCGAATTTGACAAGCTGTTTTTGACAGGAATGATCCAGCACCACACCGGGGCGCTGACGATGGTCAAAGACCTATTCGATACGGCCGGAGCGGGCCAGGACGCCGAGCTTTTTAGTTTTGCGACCGATGTCGACAGCGGCCAGCGCGCCGAGATCAGAATAATGGAGACAATGCTGGGCAAGGCCCGCTAAACATTAGAGGAAATATGATGAACCACGGAAAGATGATCGGATCTCGTTCAATTACAGCGGCAATATTTTTGTGCTCATGCCTTGCCGCGGCTACGTTCGCTCAGAACGTCCAACCGGCTCCGCCGCTGCCGGCCGGGATGACCGGCTCGGACGCCAGCGATCCGCGGTCGAAATTGTCGCCGGGCCTGTATGACGCCGGCGAAGCGGCGATGGGCATGAAGCATTTCGTATTGCTTAAAAAGCCGGACGCGTTTCAGCTCGGCACCGACAATGCGGACGATCCGAGAGTGCAAAAAACGCTCGGAATTCTCGGCATGGGCGACACGTCCAAGATGCCCAAACCCATTCAAATGCTGCTCGCGCAGCTCGCTTTTGCCAATTCGGACCTCGCATTTCAGGGCGATCACTTATTTCAGGGAAATTTTTACGGCGTCAATATCTATGACATCGCCGATCCCGCAAATACCAAATTGCTGACATCGATCGTATGTTCGGGCGGTCAGGGCGACGTTTCGGTCTATAAGAATTTGCTCTTTATGTCGGTCGAGATGGCAAACGGGCGGCTCGATTGCGGCCCGCAGGGCTTCGCTCCCGACCCGGCGCCGGCTGCCGGAGAGAAACCGGCCCCGCATCCCGCTGCGCAAAAAGATCGTTTTCGCGGCGTACGCATTTTCGACATCAGCGATATCCGGAATCCAAAGCAGGTTGCCGCAGTGCAGACCTGCCGCGGATCACATACGCATACGCTGGTCATCGATCCAAAAGACAAGAACAACGCCTATATATATGTGTCAGGCACGTCATTCGTTCGTCCGAACGAAGAGCTTGCCGGATGCTCAGGCGAAGCTCCGGACAAGGACCCGAACACAGCACTCTTTCGCATAGACGTGATCAAGGTGCCGCTCGCGGCGCCGCAGACGGCCAAGATCGTATCGAGCCCGCGTGTATTTATGGATTCGCGAACGGGCGTCGTCAACGGGCTCAATAACGGCGGCTCGCACACGATGACCGGCGTTGGCAAACCCTCGGACACAGACCAATGCCACGACATTACGGTATATTCAGCGATCGGCCTCGCGGCCGGAGCATGTTCCGGAAATGGGATCTTGCTCGATATCAAGGATCCCGCAAATCCAAAACGCGTGGACGCCGTAAATGATCCTAACTATTCATATTGGCACTCGGCTTCGTTCTCGAACGACGGCAAAAAGGTCGTCTTCACCGACGAATGGGGCGGCGGCCTCGGTGCCCGCTGCCGCGAGACCGATCCCAACAAATGGGGAGCAGACGCCATCTTTCATCTGAACAACGATAAGCTGTCGTTCGCGAGCTATTACAAACTGCCCGCCGCACAGGGCGACACCGAAAATTGTGTTGCGCATAACGGCTCGCTCGTTCCGGTCCCGGGCCGGGACATCGAGGTGCAGTCGTGGTATCAGGGCGGGATCTCGGTCATGGACTTTACCGACGCTGACCATCCCAAGGAGATCGCCTATTTCGACCGAGGGCCTATCGATCCCAATAATCTGGTGCTCGGCGGCTACTGGTCCTCGTACTGGTACAACGGCCGAATTTACGGGTCCGAGATCGCTCGCGGGCTCGACGTATTCGAGCTGACGCCGTCGAAATTCCTGACACAGAACGAGATCGACGCCGCAAAAACTGTCCAGGTCGCCGAACTGAACGTGCAGAACCAGCAGAAGATCGAGTGGCCGCGCCGTCTGGTCGTAGCCAAGGCATATGTCGATCAGCTCGAGCGTTCATCGGCACTTCCAGCTGACCAGATCTCCAGTCTTCGGCAGGCGATCGGAAAAGCCGAGACGTCGCCCGGCGACCGCGGAAAACTCAAGAAATTCGCCTCGGACCTCGACAAAAAAGCCGGCTCGGCAAAGAGCGCGTCCGACACGGCACGTATGCAGGCCCTTTCCGAGATCCTGAAACGGCCCGAGGCTTGACCGCCGGCCTGATAGATAGAAAACAGTCGGTTACATATAGCCGCCGAAAAGAAAGCCAGCCTCCGCCGGCTGAGCTTTCAAAACTTTGCCCGCAAGTGAGGTGGGATCATAACCACTAGTTCCGCTTCAACGGGGCTTTGTAGTAAACTTTCCATCTCTAACGCGATGCCGCGGAGAGCGGACGAGAGCCGCTTTCTTAGAGATCACGACATATTGAATCGAACTGCATTTTCGATAACCAGGATTTTCCAATGACACGTTTTCACGCCCTTAGCGTGCTCGTATTATTTGCCGTTTTTGCTGCGGCAGCCGGTGGGCAAAGTTCATCGACGACCGCGGCGCTTGCTGGCAAAGTGCTCAACACCGCGGGCGAACCCGTCCCCGGGGCGGCCGTTTCGGCACGCGATCTCGCCACCAACCAAACGCGAAAGGCCGTGACCGATGCCGAGGGAAACTACCGTTTGAGCGCCCTTGTGGTCAGTACATACGACGTCGAGGTCGAGTCAACGGGCTTTGCGGACTTCGACCCAGAAAAGGTCACACTCGTGCTCGGCAATACGACGGCGCTCGATATAACGCTGCAGCCGGCCGGCGTCAAGGCCGAAGTCGAGATCAAGGCGGATGCTGACGAACTCGTGATCGACGCTTCGCGAACGGCATCGACGATCTCGATAACGCGAGAGAGCATCGAAGAACTTCCTGTTAATAGCCGCAATTATCTGCAATTTACGCTGCTCGCCCCGGGAGTTGCTCCGTCAAATACGCGATCGTCCAATGGGGGCGGCAATTCCGGCTCGCCGCTCGCGGACAGCGGATTTACATTTGGCGGGCTGCGGCCGCGAAGCAACTCGATATCGATCGACGGCCTCACCAACATCGACGAGACGACAGGCGCGTCGCTCGTCACGCTGTCGCCTGAGATCGTCCGCGAGTTTCAGATCATCAACAACGGTATCTCGGCCGAATTCGGCGGAGCCGCGGGCGGAACGATCAACGTTATTACCAAAACAGGCTCAAACGAATTTCACGGGACGGTATTCACGTTCTTTCAGAATGAGCACCTGAACGCTCGGACGCCGGACGCCGGTTTACCGGGCAAGACCCTTTTCCGCCGTTACCAGCCGGGAATATCGATCGGCGGGCCGCTGATAAAGGACAAACTATTTTTTTACGCCGCGGGTGAACAGGAAACGGCGGCGGCGGATGAGGTGAGTGAAATAAACGGGAATGTCCGCTCGCGGATCAACACGGCACTCGCCGCGGGCTTTGCTCCGCGGATAGCCGTACGCGAACTGAACGCGGCCAGGTTTCGCACGGGCGCCGACGAAACGGAGGCGGCCGCAAAGCTCACTTATCTGGCAAATTCATTTAATACCATAAACGTCCGGTTCGCCTTCACCAACGACCGGAGGAACCGCGACGCCTTCAACACCGACTCGCTCGCCGATCCGTCCGCTCGCGGCAGCGTGTACGCAAAGGATTTCCAAACCACTGGCTCGCTGATCTCGGTCATCCATTCCAGCGTCATCAACGACGTTCGTGGTCAATACAGCTCTCGGCACCTTGTGTCGCGTGCCGGTGGTCGAACGGGCCCTGCTATCGACATCGTCGGCGTTGCCAGATTTGGCCGGCCTTTCGATGCGGACAGCGACCGACGCGAAACGCGGCAGGAATTTGTCGACACGGTCTCGTTCACACGCGGCAGCCATGAGCTAAAGGCCGGAGGCAGCGTCAATCATGTCACGCTCACGAGCGACCTCCGCGATGGTTTCGGCGGAAGTTACGCATTTCGAAGCGTCGACGACTTTTTGACAAGCCGCCCGGCATTCTGGCGACAGGCGTTCGGCATTTCGCACACAAATTTTTCGGTCACGAACTTCGGTGCATTCCTCCAAGACCGCTGGCAGGCGACGCCTCAGATCACGCTGAGCGCGGGCGTACGTTACGACGCAGAGTCTCTGCCGGCGACGTTCGCCTCGGACCGGAACAATTTCAGTCCGCGGCTCGGGACAGCGTGGAGCCCGTTGAAGGATCTCGTCGTGCGAGCGAGTTTTGGCATTTTTTATGACCGCCTGCCACTTGCGTATTTGAATTCGGCGCTGCAGAAGAACGGCGTGAATGCGTTTGAGCAGATAGCTTATGACGCCGCCGCGGCACAGATCTTTACAGTAAACGGCGGCGGACGGCTTTCTGCTCCGGCCTCCGGTATCTCGCCGTCAATATATCGCGCCGCGTCGCCTTTCAGGACGCCGTACAGCGTTCAGGCGTCCGCCGGCGTGGAAAAGCTCATAGACGCTGACACGTCGATCCGTGCCGAGTTTCTGTTCACGCACGGCGTTGACCTGCCGCGCACCCGAAATATCAATTTGCTGCCGCCCGTCGTGCTGACAGCCGGTAATGCGGCAAGCTTGGGCGTCAACAACCCGACGGCGCAGCAGATCGGCCGTGCTGTTTTTGGCCCGGGCCGGATCGATCCGCGATATGACGCCGTTTATCAGCTTGAAAATTCGGCCGGTTCGATCTACCGCGGACTCAGTTTTTCGGTCAATAGACGATTCGGCAAGGATGCGTCGGCTCTGGCCTCGTACACTTTTTCAAAGGCCGTCGACGATGCCTCGGATTTTGACGAGCAGCCGGCTAACTCGTACGACCTGCGTGCGGAACGCACCCGTTCGGTCCAGGACGTTCGGCATCGACTTGTCGTCAGCGGCGTTTTCGAATTGCCTTTCGGCGACGACGAAGACAAGGAAGAAAAGAAGGGCGAAAAGGACAGCATCGTCCGCGAGATATTCGGCCACGTCGAGATCGCCCCGATCGCAACCCTGAGCAGCGGCCGTCCTGCAAACGCGGTCACCGGAGCGGACGAAGAGCGAAGCGGCGCGTTTCCGCTCGCCTCGCGGCCGCTCGGGCAAGGCAGAAATTTGCTGACGACGCCGGCATATTTCAACACCGATCTTCGTGTCGTCAAATACTTTCCGATCCGTGAGGGCTCAAAGCTCGATCTCGCATTCGAATTCTTTAACCTTCTAAATCGGCCGAGCGTGAGGGCTATTAACCCATTCTACGGTGCCAACGCGGTACCGCTTGCGGGATATCGTTCGGCGGTCTCGTTCGATCCGCCGCGGCAATTTCGCTTTTCGCTGGACCTCGAGTTTTGAGCGCAGGCTCAGAGCCGAACTTCAAAATATCGCATGGTAGTCCTGCACTAATTGATTAAATCCGCTGATTCATTGATAATCGGTAGTTTTGATATTTAGTTGAGCTTTTATTGGTTTTGCCCTTGGTACAGGCCGCGTGCAAGTGGTCCGGCGAGATCGACGATCTGGAACTTATGAACAATTACGTGATTTATTTGGCGCCCTCGCTGGGCATCCTCGGGT
>JBDTZO010000251.1:0-11084 GCA_040005135.1 Acidobacteriota bacterium
AAGATCGCTAATCAACAAAGGAGGTAATTATCGCTAGAAGATTTGGTGGAAATAGGTTTAAGCCGCGGTTTCGTGAGCCGCTGCACCGCACGAACGAACGAATTCGCGTTCCGTCAGTACGTGTTGTGACCGAGGACGGTGAAACTTTAGGCGTGATGGATACCCGCGACGCGATCCAGGAAGCGAGGAATCGCGGTATCGACCTTGTTGAAATAGCTCCTAACGCTAAACCGCCGGTTTGCAAGATCATTGACTACGGGAAATTCCTTTATGAGCAAAAGAAAAAGGCACATGAAGCGAAGAAAAAACAGGTCACGGTCTCGGTCAAAGAGATCAAGTTTCGTCCCGGCACCGACGATCACGACTATAACTATCGTATGGAACACGCCCGGCAATGGCTGGGCGAGGGCGATAAGGTAAGAGCGGCGATCGCGTTCCGCGGACGTGAAATGACGCACCGCGAGCTTGGTGCTAAGATACTCAAAAAATTAACGGTTGATCTGGCAGATCTCGGCGACGTAGAGGTTTATCCCAAGATGGAAGGCTATCAAATGTTTACCATCTTTAATCCGAAGAAAGCGAAAGTGCCCGATGCCAAGAAGCCCGTGGCCGAGGCTGCGACAGGCAAGAAAGCGAAACAGGACGAGTTGGTCGAGGTTATCGATTCTATTGAAGCAGATGATGTGGCTCCAGCGCCAACGGTAAAGGCTGCACGGGTCTCGAAAATTAGTGCTGAGGTAGAGAGCGAAGCTAAAGTCGAGACAAACGACGACGACGAAATATTTTAGGAAACTACATTAAGTAGTTTGCGAAAGTTACTAACAGGAGAGAGGTTATGCCGAAACTTAAAACACACAAAGGCGCAGCTAAGCGTTTTCGCTCGACAGCGTCGGGCAAGTTCAAACGCGGACACTCACATGCACGCCATATTTTGACCAAGAAGACAAATAAGCGAAAGCGCAATCTTGATATCGATTGTTTGGTGTCCGAAGGAGACCAGAAACGGGTTGAGAAAATGCTGCCGTACGGAAGAAATTAATTAAGTTCGCGAGGCGAAAGGAAACAGATATGGTCGCAAGTCGATCTATTTAGTCATCCGCCATTTCGCCTTCGAGCCAGAAGCAAGGAGTGAACAAATGCCGAGAGCAAAACGTGGTAATAAGCGTCTAGAGAAACGTAAAAAAATATTAGCCCTGGCCAAGGGCTTTCGCGGAACAAAATCGAAGCTGTATAGATCAGCTAAAGAGTCGGTCGAACGCGCACTAAATTTCGCCTACACAGGCCGTAAATTGAAAAAGCGCGACTTCCGAAAGCTGTGGATCGTGCGAATTAATGCAGCTTGCCGGTTGAATGATATGAAATACTCACAGTTCATTCACGGCCTGAGCCTCGCGGGCATCGAACTTGACCGTAAGGTTCTCGCTGACCTCGCAGTCAAACAGCCCGAGGCATTCGCCGCAGTTGCCGGTCAGGCTCGCGACGCGCTCAGCAAGCAGACTCAGGCAGCAGCGTAGGATGATGTTGAGGCGACTAATGTGGCTTTTATTCTGAAGAAAGTAAGATAGCCTATGCTGTTCATGGTCATCGAGCACTTTAAGGATCGCGATCCTGCACCGGTCTATAAACGGTTCGCAGAGCGGGGAAGATTAATGCCCGAAGGCTTAAGGTACGCCAATAGCTGGATCGAGGTTGGAATGGACCGCTGTTTTCAGGTAATGGAAACGGACAATCCAATCCTGCTGCAGGAATGGATCAAGAATTGGGGTGACCTTGTCGATTTCGAGGTCGTTCCAGTGATTACATCTGCTGATATGGTCGACCTATATTCCGACAACGAATAGCGGCGCCAACCCAAGTTTTAAGGGTATGAAGATTATTCTTCGTGCCCTTTTTCAAATTCCAAGCTCTGTCTTTGCTTCAGCAAACATCGCAACGGCAAAGTCGAGGTCCTCGCGGCTATGTGCTGCCGAAACCTGCGTTCGGATTCGTGCCTTCCCTTTTGGCACCACGGGAAAAGAGAAAGCGATAACGTAAACGCCGCGTTTGAGCATAGCCTCGGCCATTGTGGTCGCGAGGACAGCATCACCAAACATTACCGGAACGATAGGGTGCTCGCCAGCCACGATCTCGAGCCCAATCGACGACAGTTTTTCACGAAAATACCGAGTATTGTCCATAAGCCGGTCGCGGAGATAAGTCGAACTGGAAAGCATGTCGACCGCATGGATAGCGGCCATAACGATCGGCGGAGCAACCGAATTCGAGAAAAGGTACGGTCGCGATCGCTGGCGAAGCAGGTCGATAATCTCCTTTTTTCCGCTTGTATAGCCGCCGCTGGCACCGCCGAGTGCCTTTCCCAGCGTGCCAGTAATAATGTCGATTCGATCCATCACGTTATGATATTCGTGGACGCCTCGGCCCTGCTTCCCCATAAAGCCCACCGCGTGCGAATCGTCGATCATCACCATTGCCTTGTACTTGTCCGCCAGTCTACAGATCTCAGGGAGCTTGGCGATAAACCCGTCCATCGAGAAAACGCCGTCCGTCGCGATCAATCGGAATCGAGCTGACGACGCCTCCGTCAGTTTAGCTTCCAGGTCGTCTATGTCGCCATTCTTGTACCGGAAACGCTGAGCTTTGCATAAACGGATCCCGTCGATCACGCTAGCGTGATTTAACTCATCCGAAATGACCGCATCTTCCTCGCCCAGCACGGTTTCAAATAAACCTCCGTTAGCGTCGAAGCACGATGTGTAAAGGATCGTGTCTTCGGTGCCGAGAAAATTGCTCAACTTTTCTTCAAGCTGTTTATGGATCGTCTGTGTGCCGCAGATAAATCGAACTGATGACAGGCCAAACCCCCATTCATCTAGGCCTTTTTTCGCGGCTTCGACTATATCGGGATGATCCGAAAGGCCGAGGTAATTGTTGGCACACAAGTTTAGGACCTTGCGTCCGTTTCCAACAGTGATGTGGGCCTCTTGCGGGCTTTCGATTACCCGCTCCGACTTGAACAGCCCCGCATTTCTGATCTCGTTCAGTGTTTCCGCTAAATGCGTCTTGATATTCGCGTACATGTTTACAATTCGCTCCAATTGAGAACAACCTTACCGCTGTTGCCTTCGCGCATAGCTTCAAAGCCCTTGATATAGTCACGCGCCGGAAACCGATGCGTGATTACCGGTTCGATATCGAGGCCGGATTCAAGAAGGACGCTCATTTGATACCATGTCTCATACATCTCGCGGCCGTAGATCCCCTTTATTGTAAGCATGTTAAAGACCACGGTCTTCCAATTGATCGCAAACTCCTCAGTAGGTATACCCAGTAAAGCAATATTACCGCCGTGGGTCATATTCGCGACCATATCGCGCAAGGCCGTCGGATTGCCTGACATCTCCATACCTACATCGAAACCTTCCTTCATCCCCAGCTCTTTCTGCACGTCCGCGATCGTCCTTTCACGTACATCGACCGCCACCGTTACGCCCATTTTTTCGGCAAGTTCGAGCCTCTTTGGATTGATATCCGTGATCACCACGTGCCTCGCTCCTGCATGTTTCGCGACGGCGGCGGCCATGATGCCGATCGGGCCGGCACCGGTTATCAGGACATCCTCGCCAAATACCTCAAACGCGAGAGCCGTGTGGACCGCATTGCCGAAAGGATCAAATATCGCGGCAACATCGAGATCGATGCCAGGCTCGTGTTTCCAAATATTCGTCATCGGGACGGCCATATATTCAGCAAATCCGCCGTCGGTGTTCACTCCGAAACCGAGCGTGTGCGCACACTTATAACGGCGTCCAGCGAGACAATTGCGGCATCGTCCACAAACGAGATGGCCCTCTACGCTGACGATATCGCCGACGTAGAAATCGTTGACATTTGTGCCGACCTCGATTATCTCCCCGACCAGTTCGTGACCTAGGATCGTCGGAATTTTGATCGTCGCCTGCGCCCATGCGTCCCAATTGTAAATATGTAGGTCGGTACCGCAAATCCCAGTCCGTTTTATCTTGATCAGTACATCATTAATACCGATCGCAGGTTCCGGTACGTCTTCCATCCAAAGCCCTGGTTCAGCCCTGCTTTTTACAATTGCTTTCATATAAATACAATCCTTTTCGAAAAAAGATATCCGAGAATAATGCAATCATAACACCCACAATGATTTGCCGAAAAACGGCCACTAACGTAAACCCCTAATGAATTCGCGACATTCGAATCAACTTAAAGATTTAATGTTTTACGTGAAACCTTGAGACTGATAAACTTAAGTCGCAGGTGCCTGCAATTTAGCCCGTCCGGAAATTGTAAAAATCTATGTCTGACGAGAGAGATAAAGTAGAAGCGGTTAGAACTGCGTTCGCGGAAGAATTTGCTGGCTATGCGAACCTGTCGCTCGACAGCTCGTCGCTTAGCGATGTGGAATCCCTACTGCGCGGCCTTGGTGAACTAAAGATCAAGCATACCGGCAAAAGATCGGAGATCGCCGCGACTATGAAGTTGATCGGCCGTGTTTCTCCGGAAGAACGCGGTGCGTTTGGTCAGATGGTACAGTCAGTCGAAAAGGAGATCGTCAATTCGATCGAAACGGCGGAATCGAAGCTCAACAGGTATATTTCAAACGCAAAGATCGAACGTGATCGGCTAGACGTGACTCTTCCAGGCCGCAGGCCGCGAACGGGTCACCTCCATCTCATTACGATCCTGCGTCAGAAGATCGAAGATATTTTCGTCTCGATGGGCTACTCGATCGAAAACGACCGGGAGATCGAAACCGATTACTACAATTTTGATGCTCTGAACATTCCCGAGGGCCATCCGGCACGGGAATCGCAGGACACGTTCTACACGACCGACGGTTTTGCCCTCAGGTCTCAGACATCGACTGTCCAGATCCGTGCAATGGAACGGCGTGGCGTGCCGATCCGTATTATCGCTCCGGGTAAGGTTTTCCGGCGCGACACGCCCGACATGACCCACGTGCCGATGTTCCATCAGATCGAGGGCCTGTGCGTCGACAAAGGCATTACGATGGCCCATTTGAAAGGTACGGTTACCGAATGGCTTCAACGTTTGTTCGGCGAAGACACGGTCACGCGTTTTCGCCCTTCGTACTTCCCTTTTACTGAGCCGTCAGCCGAATTCGATTTTTCATGCTTCAAGTGTCACGGCACCGGTAAATTCGGGAGCGATCGCTGCCGACCGTGCAAAGGCTCCGGATGGATCGAACTCGGCGGCTCCGGAATGGTCCATCCGAACGTCCTCCGTGCGGTCGGCGTCGACCCGTCCGAGTATTCCGGCTTCGCATTCGGATTCGGCCTCGAACGCATGTGCGCAATGATGTACGCACTCGATGACATTCGATTGATGTTCGATAACGACGTGAGGTTTCTGGAGCAATTTCGATGAACATCAGCTACAACTGGTTAAAAGACCTTATTGATATCGAATTATCGCCGGCTGAGGTTGGTGAAATGCTGACGCGTGTCGGGCTGGCGGTCGAAGGCATTCATCCACACGGAGACGACTTTGTCTTTGATATCGACCTGACATCTAATCGCCCCGATTGCTTATCGCATCTCGGCGTCGCAAGAGAATTGGGCGTCATAACTGCGTCCTCGCTGACGGAGCGTACTGAAACAACGGCTCAAGTCCCTCTTCCGGCGGTTCTTGCCGGCGAGATCGTGACCATCGAGGATGCTGATCTTTGTCATCGGTTTACGGCTCGAATTATTAAGAACGTAGAGATCGGGCCTTCGCCAAAATGGCTGATCGACCGTCTCGAGGCGATCGGCGAGCGTTCGATCAATAATGTCGCCGATATCACAAATTATGTAATGCACGAACTCGGGCAGCCGATGCATTCATTCGACCTCGACAAACTTGCTGGTGGACGGATCATTGTTCGACGTGCAAAAGCCGATGAGGAGATCACAACGCTCGACGAGGTCGAACGAAAGCTTGACGATACAATGCTTGCCATCTGTGATGAAGTCCGACCTGCAGCGATCGCGGGAATTATGGGCGGTTTAGAATCGAGCATTACCGACGAAACAGTTAACGTTTTACTTGAGGTCGCGTATTTCAAACGGGAGAATATTAGATCGACTTCACGTAAGCTGAATCTCTCGACCGAGGCTAGTTATCGGTTCGAAAGAGGTGTCGACCTTGAGAATCTCGTGCGTGCTTCGACACGAGCGACCCAAATGATCTGTGAGATCGCAGGCGGCGAGGCCGGCGACCTTATTGACCTATATCCGACGCCGGAAATTGCGAATACAGTGGAGTCGATCGACATTTCGCGAGCGGTTAAGCGGCTAACAGGTCTTGAGGTAGAGTCGAACAAATGTCTTCGAATTTTGACATCACTAGGGATCGATCCGCGTTATGAAGATGAAGATCCCGATAAGCAGGTCAAGTATTTTGCCGCCCCGTCGTGGCGGCATGACATCGCGATCGAAGTGGATCTTGTCGAAGAGATCGCTCGCCACTCAGGCTATGAAAATATCGGCACCGAACTCCCTCCGGCTTACGGTGCTGGCGAATACCAGGCAACAGAACCGCGGCACAAGCTGTTCAGACAGTCGCTCGTCGATCTCGGTTTCGACGAGGCTATCTCGTACAGTTTTATCGATACGAAACATGACGAAACGATCGAGGTAGTGCCCTCGTTCGTTGGCCGAGAGCTAGTGACACTGGCCGACTCCGTAATTGAGGGTGCCGTGCGAATGCGGCCGACGCTGCTTCCCGGCTTGCTCGCTGCAATTCGGGCAAATTTCAACCAGCAGCGGAAAGGCCTTCGACTCTTCGAGATCGGAAAAGCCTTTGCCGCGGGTGAAAGTGAAGGAGCGTTGCCATATGAACGCGACTTAATTGCTCTGGTCATGACCGGTGGCGATATGCTGCAAGGCCGGGCGATCGCTGAGCGAGACGTCGATTTCTACGATGCCAAGGGCGCAGTTCAGGCAGCGTTAGAGGCGGCGGGGGTCGAGCCGGCGGCTTTCTCCGTGGCGGATGTGCGGCATTTACGAAAGGGCCAGACGGCAGACATCTCAATTGCCGGCAAATTAATCGGCTATATGGGCAGGCTTTCTGATGACATATCCGCTGGGTATAAGTTTAAACAGCCGATCTATGTAGCCGAATTTGACCTTCAGGATGCCCTGGATGTCGCTCAGTTACTACCAATATATCACCCGCTACCAAAGTTTCCGGGAATTACTCGTGACGTATCATTTGTGGTCAAACGCGAATTCTTATACGCGTCGATCGGGGAAACTCTTGCGGTTCACCTTAACGAATCATTTCGCGGCGTGAGTTTCGTGGATATCTATGAGGGTAAAGGACTTGAGCCGGATGAACGGTCGCTGACGATCAGGTTGGAGTATCGCCGCGATGATCGCACACTTACCGAGTCAGAAGTTGATGCTTTACATAAGGATATCCTCGAACATCTAGCAAGATCACTATCCATTCAGCCGCGTGTGTGATCATATCCTCATCTTTTACTTGAAGTTTGTGGAAAAAGCCTCGATAATCACAGTCTGAGTACATTTGATACCAAATTGGAGACCTGATAATGAACGGCCTTTCGGGAATGGAGAAGTTCTCACACCTTGAGGACAAAATTTATTTGACCGTCGAGTTTGTCAAAAAGCTTCGCGAGGAGCGGGACAAATATATGGTCGATGCCGAGCGGCTGAGATCGGAAATTGGCCCGATCCAGGAGCAGAAGCGTGACCTCGAAGCAAAACTCAATGAACTACTGACCGAACGCGACGCGATCCAGTTAAAGGTCGAGGCCATGCTCGAAGCAATGACCATAATCGACCCAGAGGTTGCCGACGCCGTCGGTCGATAAAAACACATGGCGATCAATTCAGAAGAAAGATCTCTCCGTGTTGAGATCTACAATCAGACTTACAGCATCCGCTCCGACGGAGACAACGAGTACATTCTCGATCTGGCCGAATACGTCGACTCGAAAATGCGAGAGATCTCTTCGGGCACGCTGACCGTCGATTCGTTAAAGGTCGCTATACTGGCCGCTCTGCACATCGCCGATGAATATCACCAGCTCAAGGCGAACTACTCTCAAGCGGATCTCAATCTCGGCCAACGCAGCTCTGAATGCAGTGAAATGCTAGACCGAATTCTCAAACATCGTGACGCGTCACCCGCTGCGAGCGATGGCGTTCGCCCCGCCTAAATTCCCGCTTCTATTCGGATCATCCGATATGATATAGTCAGTTTAGGCGAAGGAATTCTACTGCTTTGCTCGTCCACGGACGCACATATAATTGAGCCAACATATGAATGCCGGGAGGCTAATGCCGGTTTCAGTGCGATCTCTTAAGGGAGAATCGCCGGAGCGATCGGCTCCGATGCTCGAAAGAGCAGAAGGCCACCCACCTGTCCAATACAGGTTCAATTCATACGTCCGAACGGTAGAGCGGTTCTCATTCGCCAAAAAATTCAAACCGTTGGCCCGCCTTGCCCCAAGGCGGGCTTTTCGTTTATCTCAAGATCCTCGGAATCGAGCTCGGCTCTAATAGTTTCGGCCATTTTTGCCTCTTCGAGAGCGAGTGGCAATTCTGAAGCACGTGCCGATAGCTTTTTAAGCACCAGCTCGGAATCGGCAATGCTCGACCCGCGAACGGCGGCGGCCTCGATCATCTGCAGCCTTGTTTCAGCCTCTACAAGCATGGTCCTAGCCTCGGCGTTTATGTTTTCGATCTTGGCAACGTCCTTTGCTATTTCAATTTGAAACGTCTTTGCGTTGGCGGTCTTTAGCTGCTTCACTTTGTTCTGACGGCGGTTCATCTGCTGTAGCTCGCGGCGTGACGATCTGACGATCCGCGTAGCTGTCAGCCGTGAAGCGAGTGTTTCGCGATAAGCGTCCGCGAGCATCAGGTCAAGCTTCGAAATTTCCCGCAAACCTCGCTTTTCCGCCGGCCTGAGCTCGTGAGTGAACCACTCGATCTCTTCGGCCCTGATCCCGTCGGCGGCGATCCGTTCACGCATTTCCTTGGTCCAGTTATTCCGGCGATAGGCGAGGTAACCAGAAAGGCCTAAGCCGACCGCAAAGCCCAGGATGCCCGTAATGATGGCGAAAAAGAAGAATACGGCGGCTGCGGGAGGCGTCACGCCGAAAATGAACATCAGGATAAAAAAGATTGCTGACGGTACGCCGCCGAGCACAAAAGGTGCCGACCACATGCCGATCTTAAGATTTCGGCCGCGAGCGAGGTCTCGCGGCGTCACGTCATATCTAAATCCGATCTCATCCATTTATTTGATGATACTTTACAATTTGCCGAATGAGCATCTTGAGCATGCGGCAAGTCAAGACTTATCAATTCGTTCAAAATATAATATGATTTGGATGCTTCAACATTTATCGGCCGGTCAAGCAATACGCCAATGATCTACAAAATACAATTCCTGATCCTGACGGCCGTATTCGCGATCTCGGCAATTGGCCAGGTACCGAGCGAACGCGACAAGCAGCGCGTCCGCCCGGTTACGGTGCCCATCTCGATCTATACAAAACAGGAGCTCGATTCTGATCGGGCAGACGAATATGTCCAGGCAGACCGCCTCGTCGTAAAAGAGGATAACGACGAACAGGCTATCCTGTCGATCCGAAGCGTTTCAAACTCACCGCTCGCACTCGCGATCCTCGTCCAAGAGGAGCTCACTTCTGATTTCAATCTCCAAATACCGCAGTTGAGATCATTCATCCGAGGGCTGCCCAAGGGAACGCGCGTGTTAGTCGGAACTGTCCGGGGCGGAACGCTTATTATTCGACAAAAGTTTACGGACGACCTGGAAAAGGCGGCAAAAGCAGTGACGATCGTTGCCGGATCGTCCATAACGTCCGGTAACGGCCCTTGGGAAGGCGTTTCGGATCTAACCGGGCGTTTCGAAGGCCTGCCGACAGGCCGCCGAGCAATACTCTTGGTTTCTGATGGTTTTGACTCGACGCTCGGTGCGTCGCCGTTCAGCTCATACGAGTCGCCAGCACTCGAGCGTGCCATTTCGAGGGCTCAGAAACGCAGCGTCGCTGTCTATGGCTTCTTTTCGCCTACATCGGCCACCGACGGCCGCAACAGCAATCTCGCCCTGTCGGCCCAAGGTGCATTGCAGAGGATGAGCGATGAGACAGGCGGCCGCGCATTCTTTCAGGGGAGCGGAGCTCCGGTAAGTTTTGAGCCATTTTTCAAAGATCTTGTAATTCTGATCAACCGACAGTTCGCCCTTACATTTCTCTCAACCCACATGAAAAAGGGTTTTCACCGGCTCGACATAACCAGCACAAATCCGCTGGTCAAGATCGAGCACCCGCAGGGCTATTACTACCGTTGATCGGTCAGCCGACGCGATTTCCGCAGCTTGGGCATACGCGAACCTCTTCCTTGACCAGCAGGCCTATCCAAAATAGCGGAAAAAAGAAAACGAGCAGGATCGCAAATGTGATCCAACCGCCCGTCGAAATTCGTCGCTCGACACGCGGCAGAAATTGGCTCATACAGTGAGGACAGCGATAAGGCTGATTGACTTGCTGCCCGGGCCTGAAAGCGAGCGGCTGCGGCTGATTAGGAGCGAATGGAGACGTCCGACCGGACGGAGCGAGCTTAACGGTCCCGTCGATCGTTTTACGTGCATCGTTTTGTGTCGAAAACTCGTCTGTCTGCCACGAATACGGCCTCGGCGGAGCATGATCGAACGGCTGCGGCTCCGTCCGCGATCGTTGCGGGGCCGGCGGTTCCAAAAGGAATCTGGTCCCGCAAAAACGACAGAAGTTGCTCTCCGTCGTATTAATATTTCCGCAGTTCTGGCACTTGATCATAATCCGGGCTAGTTAAGCGGCATTTTGGCAGGCCGCCGCAAAATGGAAGTCCTCAGCTCAGAATTTAACACGCTCGCCGGTCCGGATGGATGCGTAAACTGATTCGACAAGCTCGACCGATCTATAGCCGTCCATAGCCGTAACAGGCGGCCGCGTGTCGGTCAATATCGAGTCGATAAATGCTCGATCCTCCTGCACATAACCCCAACGCTCTTCCTTCTCG
>JBDTZO010000129.1:0-34099 GCA_040005135.1 Acidobacteriota bacterium
CAAAACGTGAAGCGGGCCTTCCCAACTGGCCGCAAACTCAGCGATCGATCTTCTATCTGTAAGGTCGAGATACGCCGCATTTATGTTCTGATTGCCGGTTTCCTCAGCAATATCAAATGCAACCATATCCCCGTCACTCATGTTTCTCACGGCGAGTGTAATTTCAGCGCCGGTCTTCGCCAGTGCCTTAGCGGTTTCCAATCCGAGCCCCGAAGAACCGCCGGTGACGACTATCCGTTTTTCAGAGAGATCTAAACCCACTACGACCTCATCGGCAGTCGTCTCAAAGCCAAACTTAGTTACAATTCGAGAAGTGTTCCTTATTTTCATATTCCCCGAGCTTTTCGTTATTTTCTCCTATTTATGCTGTACAACAGGCCTAGTCGATCTGTAAACTCTGCTCAACCGTGTAGCATTGGTCCCAGATAAAGATGTCATAGGCAGCCAGTTTTGTCGCCCATTTTGGAGTCATGCGGTTAACACACTGCACGACCACGCGGTCAATGTAGTTATCGTACCCGGCCCACGGATTCGACAGATCTCGCGGGTCCATTCCGACGCCGAACTGGGTCGTTTTTAGCGATTCGTCGGCCGCATTTTTAAGGTCTTTAAGGAATTCGCTGTAAAGCTCGACGTCGGCCCTTGTCCCGGTACGCTCTACGTGTCCGCCAACGAGAGTGTCGAAGTCGAATTTCTTGATCTCTTCCACTTGAGCATAGTGGCCGACAACGTCCTGTGCCAGATGCAGGCGCCGGAACGGCATCCAGCCCGGTGAAACCGTATCAACGACCATCAGAGTCTTCTGTGCCGGTGCGTAAATAAATATATTGCCCGGAGCGTGGCCCACGCCGTGGTATGACAACTCCAAGGTCTGACTGCCGGCCTTAAGCGTATATCGATCTCGAAACGTGACAGTTGGAAGCGGGCGATTCGCGTCATTTGCCCGTTTCAAAAGCCGCAGCGTCTCTTCCTGTGCAATAATTACGGGTTTTCCGCCGAGGCTGCTTGCTCCGCCGATATGGTCGGCGTGATAGTGGCTATAAACAAGGTAAGTGATCGGCTTTTTCGTTACTTCGGCGATCGCTTTCGGAATATATTGGGCGTAAGACGGCGG
Source organism: Acidobacteriota bacterium (assembly GCA_040005135.1). Lineage (GTDB taxonomy): Bacteria > Acidobacteriota > Blastocatellia > Pyrinomonadales > Pyrinomonadaceae > OLB17. The sequence continues at coordinate 1,115 of JBDTZO010000129.1, forward strand.
AGCATCAATTACGATCACACCTTTTTCATACACCATAAACATTGACTGGTACGCATTGTCAGTAACCAGGTACAATCCTTTTCCGAGATTCTGAATGCGGTAGCCTTTCGCCGGATCGATTGCTGGACCTTTTGCCGATTCAGGTACATCCATATACTTTCCAACCCGCACCCCGATCGGAGCGATCATAGGCATATCGGCATAAGGAGCGTCAATCGTCTCCGACACTGGCGGAGAGTTCTGAGCACTCAATGCAATAATGAGTATTCCAATGGCCAGAACCACGAAACAAGCTATATTAAACGTCCGCTGGACATCTGAGTTTTCAAGGATCGTATTCGCTATTGTATGTAGATACTTCATCTGTTTTTTTGCCCCCTGAGCCAAAAGTTCACTTATTGACGTTTTAAATAGTGGCGGTTTCCCGCCACTTCCTGACGCTTCGAGATCTGAACTCACAAATCATTTATTCGACGCCCGTTCTGAACCCGATCTTTTTACATGCTTGTCGAGAAAACTATTCATGTATCCAGCGATCACATCGCAGTCTTCTTCGAGGGCAAAGTGACCTGTGTTCAGCATATGAAATTCAACTGTTTTCAGATCACGCTTGTATGGCTCTGCTCCCTCGGGCGGGAAAATAAAGTCATTCTTACCCCAAACGATCAGCATCGGCGGTTGATTCTTACGGAAATAAGCTTGCCATTCCGGATAGAGCGGCGGGTTGGAACCGTAGCTGTAAAATAGCTGCAATTGAATGTCCTTATTGCCCGGACGATCGATCAAATACTGGTCAAGCAGCCAAGTGTCGGGATTTAAGTTTGCAACGTTGCGTACACCATTCGTGTATTGCCACTTTGTGCCATCGGGCTCAAAGATCTTTTTGATCGGTACGGCATTTTCGTCCGTTCGGTCTTTCCAGTAGGCCTTGATCGGATTCCAGAATTCACGCAATCCTTCGTCATAAGCATTGCCATTCTGGACGATCAGAGCTTGCACCCGCTCAGGATGCTTGGCCGCTAGGCGAAATCCTATCGGGCCGCCGTAATCTTGTAGATAGATGCTGTAACGATCGAGCTTCAGCTCCTGGGTGAATTTGTCGATCAGGTTGGTCAGATTTTCGAAAGTATATTCAAACTTGTCCACCGCCGGAGCAGAACTGTTTCCAAAACCCGGATAATCAGGTGCGACCACGTGATACCGTTCGGCGAGCATCGGCATCAGATTGCGGTACATCCGCGATGAGGTCGGAAAGCCGTGAAGCAACAGAACCGTCGGGTTCGACGGCGAACCAGCCTCGCGGTAAAAAATATCGAGTCCATCGATCTTGACCGTTTTATATGTGACGCGCCGTATTTCGCTCTCATTCGAAGCGGCGGCCGCAAAACTGGCGTTGCTGTGATTGTAAAGGCCCACTCCGGCTGGTTCGTTAGCATAAACCCCCATTGAGGCCATAAAAACAACCAGAATCAAAAGCATTTTGTTTTTCATATTTATCTCCCTTTTTTATGTCCGACTTTTCATCTGTTTTCCAAAAAGCTGCTTGTCGGGTTAGCAGCTAGTTTTGTTTCGTGGTGACTGCTTGCCGGGAAGCCTGGGACGGTCTACGCCTAATGCCCCCGTTAATAGCGGAAACACTCCAAACAGCGGGGCTGAAAGAACGGCGGACAGACCGTGTCTCTCGGCGATGTATGCGGGGCTCGAATAACTAACGAATACCCCTTCATCTGCTGATTCCCACACATACGCCTTCAGTGGTAGATCAATCCCTGCTTCCGGGACATCAATTAGAATTTGTGTTCCGGCCGATGGACGCCCGAACAATAAAAGCCGAGCTTGCGGCATTGAAAGTCCGTCTTTTCTAGCGACAGCCTGCTGATCGAGAGCCAGGAAGAGTAATAACCCTTCTCTTTCAATCTCCCGAAGTATTCGAGCCAACGTCTCATCGAAAGAGAAATGGCTTACGAGCGTCTCGACACCAGTGCTTTTTGACATATCAACTTCCCCGTCGTACATCCTTTTCTCCCCCGGTTGGTACACACTTAACTCAAGGGTCAGTCCTCACGTAATCCGCGCCGGAACGATCCCGAAACGACTACACGAATGCTCCTACTTTGGATCACTCAATAAAATCCTCACGAGTAATTTAACCTTTGAACGATACGTATTAATCCCTAATCATCGGCATCTTTACCTACCTAATTCGAAGTAGGTGTTGAGCCGAAATGGCTGGCGGTTTTGACTCTATTGATCGGAATATGGAATTTGAATGGGGATATCTAGGCTTCAAGTCGGTGCGGGAGCGGTTGGTTAAGGGCTGAGGTCTAATAAATGAATGGGGCCTGGGCGATGATATTACGATCGGCGGTCCAAAGTTGCCTGGATCATGAGCGCCTCGAACCATTGGGTCGGATTCGGCAAGTAGAATCAGGGGAACGACGATATGCGGGGAAGACCCTGGCGATCTCAAATCGCCTGATTGGCGGGTCTCCGCTAACCTCCGGCATGGGAAAATCCAGTCGAAATTTCAAGCTCCGCACCGTCGAGTCTCCAACAGACTATGTGAAGTATTTCGAAAAGATAGCCCTCGTCGAAAAATTGCAAGATGGTGGTGCATTGGTCGCTTTAGCGCGCATTGCTCTGCAACACTCGCGATAGTTCTATTTCAAGTTCTAAACCAAAAGTGTCGTCGGGATCGTCCCTACTTGCTCAAAAAGCTTCTCGCGAGTTACAGAAATTGGGATTTTCATCGGCTTTTTCTCCGCCGAAAAGTGTATTGCGTCGGGGGGGCTCTAACTTCTGGAAAAATTGGTGAGGTCTACAAGATGTGAACTTGTGACCTATTGCGGGTGAAACCGAAGATGAGCCTTCGACGATCGCTCTTATTCTATCGTCAGCTGCGAGCGTCCGATAGGATCCAACCGCCTAGGTCCATTGAAACCGAGTTATTGTTGCCTCGGGAAGCATACCAAGTGACTGTGGCACAGCTCAAGCGAGTTATGAATCGTCGTAGGAAAGTCCAACAATTAGTCCAACAGAGAGAAAAGACGGAGTTGAATCCGTCTTTCCCAGCACGTAACTAACGTAATTATTGAGGTTATGATGGAGCCGGTGATAAGACTCGAACTTACGACCTGATGATTACAAAAGAAATTGTCAGTGTAGTTATCAATGTAGCAACCGATCGGACGCAAGGACTGTCGTGTCGAGAAAACGCTTCGGTGAAGGCGAATGCGAGGGTCGACAATTGATAATTTTGCGACGCCGGCGCACTGAGTCGTCGGGGATCTGTATTCATTAGATCCATTTTTGTGAATTGGATTGTGACATAACTAGTCGATGCGACACCGACATTGACACAAAACCACTGAGTGTTACTGGCAAGAAAAATAGCCAGTAAACGTAAGTGACCATTCTACTTAGAATCACCCTGGGACGCTCGATAATTCTCAGGGCTCTCTTCTGTTAACCGAAGGGTTGTAAGTTCGAGTCTTACCTGCGGAGCCAATGTTTACGAGGGTTACGCTTGTTTAGCCGAGCGTAACCCTTCGTTACTTACCATTTCGCTCACCTATACACTTTAATACTTGCAGAAACTGGCCGCACTCGTATTAGTTCGAGGGATACACGGTCGGTACCGGTAACCGTGAAAGTGTAGGAGATTTATTCTTCACCCATCAAGGCTCGAATTAGGTTGACGACCCTCCCTATTGGTGCCACCGATTGTCAGCAATCCGCCCAAGTCACATTCAGGTGCGGTGGATCGCTGTTCAATACGAAATAACTTTTCGGAAAAAGCATTTCAACGTTCCAATTCTAGCTCCCGACCCTTTAACTTGACGAAACGCACCACTGCAATTTCCGAGTTTAATCAAGCTTGTATATAGTGATTTACGCTCCTGCGCTTTTGGCCGGGTTGAGATCGTATGCGGGTACCCACAAGAAATTTGTTCAAAATGGTTGATGTGAACGATGTACGAGACATCAATCAAACTGTTTTTCTCCACCTGATTCGTGAGCGTCAGCCTATTTCAAGGGCGGATATTGTCAAATTTACAGGACTTCGTCCAGGTACTGTGTCAGCCATAGTAAATCGGCTGATCAAAAATAACCTCGTTTATGAAGGGACGGAAGGGCCGTCAAGCGGCGGTCGCCGTCCAAAAAATCTTTACATAAATGCAGAGAGCTTTTACGTTCTGGCAGTCGATATAGGTGTCCTGGACACGGCGTTTGCCGTAAGTGATTTTAACGGACGTATTCTTACAAAGAAATCGATCCTTACTGAAGAAGCCGCGCCCGTTTTTCTTTCAAAACTTGCCGACGAGATCGAAGTCTTGATCAAAACTCAATATAAACGGGCGCGTTTTGGAGCGGTCGGAGTCAGCCTTCCCGGATTGATCGACCGTGAGACCGGTACTGTCCAGGTTTCCCCAAATCTCGAGTGGGAGAATGTGCCGGTCCGCAAAATCCTTGAAGATCGATTGGGGCTACCGGTCTTTGTTGAGAACGATGCAAACGCGGCGGCCTTTTCAGAGCTGTGGTACGGTCCGGTCGAAGAGTCAAATGTACGTACGCTGCTTTTTATACTAGTTGTCGAAGGGCTTGGAACGGGCCTTATCATAAATGGAGAACTCCATGTCGGCTCGCGGCTTGGTCTCGGCGGTTTTGGACACATGAGCATAGACCCGAACGGCGAACTCTGCTCTTGCGGTCGTCGCGGCTGTTGGGAAACTTTTGCGTCTGAGCGAGCGACTGTCGAGCGTTATCACCGCGTTACGGCGAAACAAGGCTTGCCACTCGTCGGCCTCTCGGATCTGATCGCTCTTGCAAATAAAAACGATGAAATGGCGCTCGAGTCGATCCGTATCACCGGCGAGTACCTTGGCGAAGGAATCAGTAATCTGGTTCACGGCATCTATCCCGAAACCGTTGTGATCGGCGGTAGCATCACTGCGGCTTGGCCCCTGATCGAGCCGTTAATTAAAAAACGCCTTAAGAGCCGTTATTTGGTTTCCCCAAATCAGATCATCGTGCGTCCGGCCAGCGTGCAGCGGCCGAGCCTCTTTGGAGCGATTCCCATCGCTCTCCAAAATTACTTTCGCTCGCCACATCGAAGCGCATCGGTTAGTGTGGGTGCAATTCAAAAAATTTAAAAGAATTTAATATTTTGGATTCGCAAGGCACGGCCCACTTTGGTGAGGCCTACCGATCGACTCCTGCCTTTGGTGTCAGCCAAAAATGGCTCGCCGTGTCAGAGTATAATGAGCAAAGCACCGATTGCCGCTAAAAACTGGCATACCATCTGCTATTACAACCGGACATATAATGTGCTAATTACAAGAATTTAATATTTTGTTGACACGTGTCCTTAGTTGAACTTATACTACTTTATCTTCGCTTAAGAGAAAGTAAATTTGCGGTATATTTTTTGCGGTTTTGATTTAAGTAATTCGAATGTCGGAACTGATTGACGATGTTTTTTACAGCTCGTTGATTCAGAAAAACGTACCTTGTCGCATCGTGATTCCGGATTCGGCTTCTCATGGCAACGAACCGATTCCGGTGCTCTATCTACTGCACGGACTCTTTGGCTCTTGCGAAAACTGGACAGATCTGACCGCTCTCAAGAGTTATGTCGGGAATGCACCACTACTAGTCGTCATGCCCGATGGAGGCAATAATTGGTACACGGACAGCCGGGAAAAGTACGAAAGTTATTTGATACAAGACTTGATGCCTGAGATCGAAGGCCGCTTTAACGCCGGTACTGATCCAGCCAAGCGAGCGATCGCTGGAAACTCGATGGGTGGGTATGGAGCGTTGAAGATAGCGCTGAGATATCCCGAGATATTCAGCTTTGCAGCCTCTTTCAGTGGTGCTCTTCAGGCTACGCGATTTTTGCAAGGCTCCGAGGAGTCCGAATTGGCTCCGTCGATATTGCGGATTTTCGGTGACATGCAAAGCCGGGTCCGGTTAGACAATGATCTTTTTTCCCTCGCTGCCCGATCATCGGGTAATTCTGACGGATTGCCGTACATATATTTTGATTGTGGATTAGATGATGAATTTATTGCCGCAAACCGGGAGTTCTCATCTACGCTCGCGAAAGCCGGAATAGAACACGAATTCTTGGAAATTGCGGGCGGACATGACTGGCCGTATTGGGACGAGCGGATCCGATATCTTATATCGATCTTGAAAAAGCGATTCTTGATTTCGTAACGAATAATTGGTCAAACCAATTATGCCGCCTTGGAAAAAGCGGTTTGAGACGATCCCCGCCTTACGCTTGTGGGGACTTTATCTTCATCGAAGAGTAAGTATGGAACCTGGCTAGGCCGAGAAAAATATGACACTTTCAACAGTCGACCAGATCATCGTTGTCCTCTATCTCGCGGCGATCATGAGCATCGGGTTTGCGATGAAGCGAAAGGCGGCCAAAGGGATGTCGTCGTATTTCCTCGGCGGTCGTACCCTTCCCTGGTGGGCGCTCGCGATGTCCGGTTCGTCGAGCTATTTCGACATTACGGGCACGATGTGGATCGTATCGACGTTTATTGCCCTTGGACTCAAAGGAATGTGGGTTCATATGCTCTGGGGTTTTCCGATCACTGCATTTTACCTGGCCTACATGGGCAAATGGATCCGCCGTTCGGACGCGATGACTGGTGCCGAGTGGATGAAGACTCGGTTTGGCCCCGGCAAAGCGGGCGACATCGCTCGGCTTTCATACACGTTGTTCGCCATCCTCACAATCTGCGCGTTGCTCGGTTACAGTGCGATCGGAATGGGCAAATTTGGTTCGATCTTCCTCCCATTTTCGCCGATCGTATGTGCGATGCTGATCCTTGGCGTCACCGGCCTTTATGTGATCCTCGGCGGATTTCACGGGATCGTGAGAGTTGAGATCGTCCAGACGATCGTTTTAAGTGCCGGGGCTATCGTTTTTGCCATCATCGGCTATCTGCATTTCGACCCGGTTGTTTTTGCGGCAAAAGTCCCGATCGGATGGGGAGATATTCTGCCTTCGATGCGGCCTGTGTCTTTTCAAGGTTTGATCTCGGGCGGTACGGACTATTCCCTCTTCGGTGCCTTGGTTGCCGTGTGGGTCGCAAAGGGCCTACTGCTTTGCCTTAGCGGACCGGAGCAGCTCTATGATTTTCAGCGTTTTTTGGCCGCAAAGGATGAGCGGGACGCTTCGAAACTCGGAGCTTTGTGGGGATTGATCCATACGGTCCGTTGGAGTTTTGCGATGGCGATCGCTGTCATGGCCATTATGGGACTTGGCAATGCTATCCTCGACGAAAAGCTAAAGGCCGATCCTGAAACTGCTTTGCCGCTCATCATTGGTTCTATGCTACCGATCGGCGTTGTTGGATTTATGCTTGCGGCATTGTTGTCGGGATTTCTCGCGACATTTAGCTCGACAGTTAATGGCGGCGCCGCATATCTCGTAAAGGACGTTTACCAACGTTACATAAATCCTGATGCAGATAATAAGAAACTAGTTTGGATCAGCTATATTTCCTCGGCGCTGCTTATTATCGTTGGTTTGATCATCTCCGTTTTTGGTACGTCGATCAATACAGCATTTCTGTGGATCTTCGGCACGCTGGCGGCCGGAATTTTACCTCCGAATGTCCTCCGCTGGTATTGGTGGCGTCTTAACGGCCAGGGTTACGCCGCGGGTGTTTTTGGCGGAATGGCACTGTCGTTGGGCCAGGTATTTGTCGATACGATGTATCTCGACAATCCATTGCCGCTATATATCGGATTTCCGGTGATCGCGGTTGCTTCGACGATCATTACGATCACGGTTTCTCTTTTGACCCAGCCGACAGACATCGAAACTCTCAAGAATTTTTACCGCAAGGTGCAGCCTGCGGGTGCATGGGCCCCAGCGAGAGTTGCCCTAATGGGCGAAGAGCCAACCTTCAAAAAACAGACACCTTTTTGGCGCGAGGCGATGAATACGCTCATCGCCATGATTGGTATTACGGCGCTATATGTTTCTATGCTTTACCTGGTTTTGCACCGTTTAGAAACAGGGTTCGCGCTGCTCGGCATCACGATGACGGCGACAATTATCCTCTATTTTACGTGGTACAAATTCCTGCCGCCCGCATCGGCTCCGCAGTCCGAAGCAGCTGAGAACCTGGAAGAGCTACACAGCTAATTACAAGGGAAGACATGAGATTTGACGACAAAGTTGTGATCGTAACGGGCGGTGCCCTCGGCATAGGCAGAGCGGCGGCCGAAATATTTTCCGAGCGCGGCGCGGCGGTCGCGATCCTGGATTGGGACGAAGCTGCGGGATCCGAGGCACAGTCAGAAATTGGAAAAAGAGGCGGACGAGCCCAGTTTAAGAAGGTGGATGTCAGTAACGCTGGTGAGGTCAAAACGGCCGTCGAGTCGGCGTACGCGGCTTTCGGCCGGATCGATTCGCTAGTCGTAAGCGCCGGGATCCAGCGTTATGGAACCGCAGTTACGACCGACGATGCACAGTGGGACGAGGTTTTGAACATTAACCTTCGGGGTGCATGGAACGCAGCAAAATCGGCTATCCCGTTCATTAGACGATCCGGCGGCGGCACAGTAGTCAATGTTTCATCGGTTCAGGCACTTGCCAGCCAGCAGAATGTTTTGGCTTATACCGTGAGCAAACACGGGTTGTTGGGATTGACGCGATCAATGGCGATGGATTTTGCGAAGGAAAATATCCGCGTCAATGCAGTCTGTCCCGGAACGGTCGACACGCCGATGCTCAAATGGGCGGCATCGCTCGATCCCGATCCGCAATCGGTCTATGACGCATGCAACGCAATGCATCCGCTCGGCCGAATTGCCCAACCGCGTGAGATCGCGGAGGTAGTGGCATTTTTGGCGCACGAGAGTTCGTCGTTTGTGACTGGTGCGGTATGGACGGTCGACGGCGGTTTGCTCACGCAGATCGGCGGTGTGCCGCAGACGGATTAGTTGTCGGATTACCGAATTTAATTTTTAGGAGTGAAGATAATGAGTGAATCAGCAGTTCAGGATGACGGCCACCCACCGGTCACGGCGTACGATCCGCCGCCGGGGCTTGATGCGGCACTACAGGCAGTGCCGCTTGTCAAGGCGTCGAAAAAGCCGAAAAAGATCGGTTATCTAACCAATTACAGCTTTCACATCTGGTATCAGATCGTCATCGAGATCTTAAAACGCCGCGGAGCTCAGTACGGTGTCGAGGTCGAAGCGATCGAGGCTGGCCTTTCCGTCGAAAACCAGATCAAACAGGCACGCGAGATGATCGGAACCGTCGACGCGATCATTCTGACGCCGGCGAATACAGAGGGCCTTGAAGAAATTCTCAAGCTCGCGGCTGACGCCGGAACACCGGTCCTCGTTGAGGCAAATCCGGTGGAAGGCATGGCGACCTTAGTGGCCATTTGCGATTTTGACGCGGGATACGATCTCGGCGTGTGGGTTGGAAAGAATGTAAAACGCAATGACGGCCCTTTGCGAATTCTCGACGTCGGTTTACCTTGGCTGCGGCCGTGTCTGCTGCGCAGCGAAGGCTTTGTCGAGGGCGTTCGCAGCATTCAACCTGACGCTGTTCTGACGGCGTCGATCAACGGTGAAGCGACCCCGTCCATCGCTCAAAAGATCGCCTGCGACACGCTGCTTGAAAAAGGCGATGTCGATGTGATCTTTGCCATGGACGATGAGACGGCGCAGGGCGGTTATTTGGGTTATCTTGATGCCGGGTTTGCCCCGGACACGGTTACGGTCGCGGGTTTTGGCCTGTCGGGCGTTCACGAAAAAGATTGGATGATGCGCGGAGAAGCGCTAAAGGTCAGCCAGGGAATGTTTCCCGAATACGTCGGCCTGCGGTGCATGGACGGCATCATCAAGATGTTCGACGGCCAAAGCGTGCCGGTTCGCGATGTGACGCCGACGGTTTCGCTGACGGCGGAGAATCTTGAGCAATTTTACCGGAAGAAGGACGGCGTATGGACGCCTGATTTTGAAGCGATCGCAGCACTTCCTGCAAGGGCGGATTGTACGCGGGTTTAGTGGAAGTTGTTAGAAGAAAATTTTGGAGGCACTGATGAAAGTTAAAGTAATATCAATGATCATACGAGCGAGTTCTCTTTTAGCAATCGCTGTAATTTTTGCGTTCGCTGCATTTGGACAGTCGAACACGGGTTCCATTTCAGGCGTCGTCGCCGACCAGAACGGTGCGGTCGTAACTAATGCGACCGTCACTATTACAAATGTCGGAACAAATGAAAAACGCACTGTTCAGACCGACGGCGAAGGCCGATATGAAGTTCCAGTGCTTCCGACCGGAATATACAACATCGGGGCGGTCGCCAGCGGATTCAAATCCGCGACGGTAAAAGATCTGATGCTTGCCGTTGGAGCAAAGGCCAGGGCTGACGTAACGCTTAGCGTTACAGGCCTCGACGCGGTTGTGACCGTTATCGATCAAACGCGGCTGGATACGGAAACGTCGACCATCGGAGACTCGATCACTACTGAACGAATTCAGACCAATCCGGTCAATGGCCGCGATTTTACGGGCCTGCTTGCGACTATTCCGGGGTCGGTACAGAGCACGAATCAATTTCAGACTAGCATCAACGGAATCCCGTCAACCTTTGGCGGAGCAAGCGTTCTGGTCGATGGCATCGACGCCGGACGCATCGACCTTAATGGAACATCAAATGTATTGGGACGTATCGAGTCACGTATAAATCGCGTATCGATGGACAGTATTCAGGAGGTTCAGGTCGTTGAGAGCAATTACTCTGCTCAGTATGGGGATGCACTAAGTGCTGTGATCAACCCGATCACAAAGTCGGGCACAAACAATTTCCACGGCAGTGTTTTTGACTACTTCAGAAACGAGCACATGGACGCGAATGATTTCTTTAATAATGCGGCCGGGCTTCCCAGATCGCATTTTAGGCTAAATCAATTCGGCGGCAGTATCGGCGGGCCGATCATCAAAGACAAGTTGTTCTTCTTTTCAAATTTCGAAGGTGTCGAGCAGACCCGAGGCCAGTTGTTTACGGCTTATACCCCGAGTGCGTCATTTAGAGCCGGGATTGCCTCCGTACTCGCTCCGGTCGTAGCGACCCTGCCTTTGCCGACGACTTCAGGCAATTGTCCTGCATCGATCGGGGGCGTGAATGATTGCGGATCATTTTCCATTCAAAAAGACGGTAAATTGCGAGAGGACACGGGTTCGGTCAAATTAGATTGGGCTCAGTCGCAAAAAAGTCGATTTTCCGTTCGATATAATATTAACGACTCAAATACTACGACTCCCTACGGCGTCGGGACTGATCAGACCGCCGCAGGAACGTTGCGTGTGCAGCTCTTTAAGCTGTCACACAATTACGTGTTCAGTAGCAACATTTTCAACGAGGCAGCCTTCGGTATAAACGACAATAAGACAAATCCGACTGGCGGCCCGTCGCCCTTCCCGATCTTCAGCTTTCTTTTTGCCGATTCGGCAATTGCGAACATCGGCCCGGCACAATTTGATCAATACAGGTTGGGAACGGTGTATCAGTTCCTGGATACGCTGAGCGTGGTCCATGGAAACCATTCTTTTAAGACGGGTCTCGACATTCGCCTTAATCGCCGCGCGGCTTCGTCTAAAACACAGACGACGCTGCAATTTGCGTCGCTGGCTGATTTTAAGACCAATTCGCCGTTTATCATATCGACAGGCGGCAACCCATTGCTGCACTATGCGAATGAGAACTTCGGCTTTTTCGTGCAGGACGACTGGAAAATACATCCAAGACTCACATTAAACCTGGGCCTTAGGTATGACGTGAGCACGGTCAGCCGCGAAAGAGACGGAAATCTCCAGAATTTTGACCTGACGACATTAACCCTCAGCCCAAAAGGCCAAAAGGTTTATAATGCGGACAAAAATAACTTTGCACCGCGCTTTGGATTTGCGTTTGATATTTTCGGAAATCAAAAGACGGTGCTGCGTGGCGGTTACGGAATATTTTACAACCGTGAATTGCCGGCAAGCTGGGGATCGCCGCAGGCCAACACATATCCTTCGTCAAGTATTAGTATTGGCGATTTGTTCGGCTTTGGTAACTGTCCAGTGTCTCCGCCAACTTTTGGATACCCGGTCAATCCGGCAATCTTCAATGGATGCGGAACCTCGGCAAAGTTTGCTATAGATCGTAATCTAAAGACCGCATCAGCTCAGCAGTGGTCGCTAAACGTCCAGCAAGACGTCAAATTTGGCGTGCTTCAGGTCGGATATGTGGGAAATCATGTGACGCATCTTTTGACGGACGGTGTCGTATCGCCGCGAAACGTTAATCGAGCAGACATCGATTTCTTTGGATTCAATCTGAGAAGGCTGCCGCAATTTGGTGATATTTTCGTCGTCGGCTCGTATCCGTCGTCGACCTACAATGCCATGCAGGTAACGTTTAAGCGTAACTATTCAAAAGGGTTGCAGTTTAACGTTAACTACACCTGGTCACACACGATCGACGACGTTGTCGGCTTTTTTAGAGACTATCAGAATGAGTTCGACACCAGAGGTGAGCGTGCGAGCAGCGATCAGGACATACGGCACAATTTCACGTTCGACGCGAGTTATGACCTTCCGTTTAGTACGATATGGGCAAACGGTCCGAAAGGTCTAACACAAGGCTGGAAGATCGCGTCGGTCACACAGATCCGCAGTGCCCTACCGGTAAATGTGACGAACCAAGGCGGTGCATTCGCTGGATATTCTTTCCGTCCCAATATTGTCCCTGGCGTTTCGACTCAATGTCCGAATTACAGCGTCCCTGAATGTCAGTACAACGTGGCCGCGTTCTCTAATCCTGGAGTCAATGTGCCCGGCAATACCCCCCGCAATTACCTGCGAGGACGCCCGTTCGCTCAATCGGACATCTCTATATCAAAAAATACAAGACTAACCGAGAGAACGTCGCTGCAACTTAAGATGGACATATTCAATTTCCTGAATCTGGTGAACTTTGCCGATCCGTCCGGCGGCCTCACTCCGGGATCTACCCCCAATACATTGCAGCCGACCGCATTTTTTGGACGAAGTGTAACTACGGTAGGCAATCAACTTGGCGGATTGTTGGGATTTGGAGGGCCACGTCAGATTCAATTGTCAGCCAGAATCAACTTCTAGCGGTTGGCTTTATGTTCAAGGGGAACCTGTTCGTGATATTGAGGGAGACGATTTACATAACGAAGAGATTCGCAGCGACACTTTTCGTGTTTGCTTCGTTGATCTCCCTCAATATTTTCGGGCAGGGAAAGCTGCCGGAGAGCAGCATAAAAACAATCTACATAACGCCAACCTCTCATTATGACCTGGGGTTTGTCGAGCCGCCAGATCTGATCCGTGAGCGAGCCGCCCGACATATTGATGAGGTCATTCGCGTCGCCGAGTCAAATCCCGATTTCCGTTGGACGATAGAGAGCGTCTGGCAGGTACAGGAATGGTTGAAACGACAGAAAAAACCTTCCTCTGTGCTTCCCGCTGACAAACAAAAGATCGCCCGTTTGATGAATTTGATCAAATCCGGTCAGATCGCGCTTTCGACGTCGTGGGGATCGATGCATACCGATTTTATGGGTGCGGAGGAACTTAACAGGCTTTGCTACGGCTACTCGGCATTAAATCAAACATACGGCGTCGAATCTCATCTCGCCGTAATGGACGATGTGCCGGGACATCCGACGACGATTCCGTCTATCCTGGCTGGAAGCGGGACGAAGTATCTCGTCACGGGAGCAAATCTTTTTCTTAACGACGCTACATCACTCGCTCCGGGCAAGGTCCCGTTCTATTGGGAATCGCCCGACGGCAGCCGTGTTCTGACTTGGATCAGCGGCGGAAAACGCGGCGGGTATGTCGAAGGGTTGACCGATTTTTACCTCGACCCTTACACGCTCGACCCATACACGGACAAAACGCCTTTCGATATGTTCAATCCAGAAATGGCGGGAAAAAAGACCGATCTCGAGGTGATGGAGATCGGCGTTACAGAACTGCTAAATCGCTACCACAAAGCCGGTTATAAGTTTGACGCCGTGATGGCGATGTATGCTCATGATTTTATCGATCCGACAGACGTTTTGAATTTATTAAAGGCTGTTGAGCTTTGGAACGGCAAGCATAATGAGGTCAAGCTCAAGGTCGCGACTCCAAATGATTTTCTCAAATACATCGATGGAAAATACGGCGACAAACTCGAGACATATCGCGGGGAGTGGTCCGGTCTCTGGTCCGAGGCAAAGACGCGTTCGCCAAAGATAAGTGCTCTTGCCCGTCACGCTCAAAACAATTGGCCCGCGGTCGAATCGCTCTGGAGCGGACTGGCGATAACGCGCAGAGTGCCTGCTCCGACCGGCAATTTTGCGAAGATTAACGAACTGCTTTTCGGTTACGACGAGCACAGTGGAGCGGGCAATAACGGTTGGCCGCAGCTTAACAGCCTGCAGCCGCTCGAAGAGCAAAACCGGGAATACGTCCGCGACATGAAAGCCGCGACCGACGAGGTCGATAAGCTGATGGACACAGGAGTCGGTCTGTTGGCACAACCAACGAGATTCGATAATGTCACTACAGTGACCCCGAACAGGCACAGCATTGTCGTTTACAACGGCTTGTCGTGGAACCGCACGGATGTCGTCAGGCTTGCCCCGCCAGCGCCGGACACAAAGATCGTCGATGTAAAAAACGCGTCAAATGGACAAAGCTTGGTCTTTGATACGGACACTGACGGACACGCGGTCTTTATCGCGAAGGACGTTCCGGCGTTTGGATATTCGTCATTTGAGATAATGACCGCTCCCGGCAAACCGGTAGCGAATGTGATTAATATCTCGGCTACAGCTACGGCGAATTCGCGATATTCAGTAAAGCTTCGACCGGACGGCAATGTCGAATCGGTCCGCGATCTCAATGCCAACCGCGAGATCGTCAATAACAAAGGCGAGCGTCCATTCAACGATCTCTTGCGAGTCGAAGGCAGTTCGGCCTCGGTGGTCGTATATCCGATTGCTCCAAAGATGACAGTTCAGCGGGGCAAAGTTTTTTCGACAATAACTGTACGGCGTGAGCGTTCGATATTTCCGCTAACGACGATTACGATCTACAACGACCTTGAACGCGTCGAGATCCATAACGAACTTGACCCTCAGTACGAAGGTTTTGTCACGGGTAACGGCATCTGGGGCGAATCGTATTATTTTGCATTCCCTTTCAACATTTCAAAAGACGGGCTTGATGTGCTTCGCGGCGGGCAAAAATGGTTCGATCATTTACCGAAAGATTATTTGCCCGGAGCCCGTAAAGATTCGCTGACCACGCAGCAATTGATCGGCATGACCGATGGAAAAGCCACGGCTCTGCTCGCACACCGCCAGGCATTTCATTGGGCCTATGCGGGCTATGTGCCGATCAAACCGACTACCAAAGGGGCTCCGGCTGTTTTTCCGGCGATGTACACAGGCCAATTTCCCTTGCCCGAGGCCACTATATATTCAAGAGCTTTACGAAACGCGAGCGAGGCCGACACTCACGACAAAGGCGTCGTCTATATGGATACCGTCGAGCCTGGTTTAGGCGGAAACTATATATTCGACTACGCTCTTTCGTCGGCGGGCGTCTTCGACCCGGTTCAGGCATGGCGGTTGGGTTCGGACTTTAACGTGCCGTTTTTTGCACGATATACTCAGGTCGCTCCGGTGGAGAAAGATCGGGGATTCTTCTCGATCGATCAGCGAAACGTGCAGATCGTCGATGTCAAAACTCTGTCCGACAATGTCATACACGGCGAGGTCAGTGCATCGCCGCTGAATCCGCCGATAAATAAGGTTTTCGTTATCCGATTGCAGGAATTTTCCGGAAAAGCAACTACGGTAAAGATCAACATGCCCGCGAAGGTATTATCGGCAGCCAGTTTGTCTTTGACTGAGGATAAGGTGTTGAAAAATATTGCTCAAATCGCACCGCTCACTGTCGAGCTAAAGCCTTACGAGACGGCAACGATCAAATTTGAGATCGAATAACTATGGGTAACTATAAACGAAGAGATTTTCTGAAAACCGTAACAGCAGCCGTTGCGGCTCCGTTGGTCTTAAAAACCGCGGCGAGCGCTGCGGGGATCGCGATCCCCACACCTGCCGCAATTTCTTTACCGGATATCCCGACGTGCGATTCGATGCGTTCGATCACGATGACACACAATTTCAGCGATCTTTACGCTTGGCCCGGACTGACCAATCAATGGGGCTGTGCACAGGCGGCGATGGACGCCGTTGCCGTCCGCAGCATTGCTTTTCCGCCATTCGCACAGGGTGAAATGAATGTTGCTCCACTCGGCTCGGGGGGCGAGCTTTTGACGGCGGTGCTTTACATCGACGGCGAGTATTTTGCCGCGACCAAGACGCCGATCGAGTTTGTCTGGCAGCCCGACCGGATCGAGCGAAAGACTACCTACAAAGACCTCGAGATCAAGAGCACAACGATCGTGCCGTTCAAAACGATGTCGGTCGCAGTGAAATTCACAGTCAAAAATATATCAAATCAACGCCGCAAGACCGAGATCAAGCTCGCCGTCAATGCGGGGGCCGCCAAATCGGTCAAGCCCTGGGGACCCGAATCGCCCGGCGAATGGGACAACATCCGCACGGTCGATAAGGCGAGAAATGCGATTCTTTGCAAGTCGCAGCGAACCGATGCTTTCGTGTTGCAGGGAGCGTCACCCGCCTCGGACCAGATCCTTCCGTCCTGGCTCATTTACGTTTTTGACCTTTCTCCGGGCGAGTCGAGATCGGTCACGTTTGTCAATGCCCTCGGCGAAACGGCCGCCGCCGCGCAGAAGGATTTTGATGCGATCGTGAATAATTTCGACAGATGCGCAAGAGCGACCTATGACGAATGGAATGCCGAATTTAAGGCGGCTTTTACACCGGGAAATGACCGGTTTTCAGGTTATTTGCCGACCCTTGTAACCGATGACGAGCCGCTAAAAAGGCTTTATCATTCGGCGGTTATGACGGCGGTCTATTTCAAACGAACGACTCCGCATTCAGTCTACGGTACGACCTACGTCACGCTCATGCCGCGTTACTGGGAAACGGCTACTTTCTTGTGGGACATTAGCCTGAGCGCAATGCTGTTTTCGATGCTCGACCCCGCGATATTACGACGAATGATGGAAACGTGGATGACAGTCGATGTTCACGAGCATTTCGGAACGGAATTTCTGACCGGTGTCGGCATTGGGCCGTGGTACTCGGTCAACGATTTTGCCATGTCGCGAATGGCGAAAGAATATCTGCGATGGACCGGCGACAAGGGCTGGCTCGACAAGACGGTCGGCGGCAAAAAGGTCCTCGATCATCTCATCTCGTACGCCGAGCATTGGCGTGACCTGGATACGAACAAGCACGGCCTCGCTGATTACGGCGGTGTGAATAACCTGCTCGAAGCCGTTTCGAGCTACGTTCATGAGGTCGCCGGACTCAATGCCGCAAATGTCTACAACCTCCGTTTCGCTGCCGAACTGCTTGATTTCAAAGGCCGACAGGATAAGGCGGCGGCGTTGCGAAAAGAGGCAATGGAGCTTGGCAAACGTGTGCAAGGGTTGTACGTCGATGGTGCGGGCATATGGCGCTGCCGTCTGCCGGACGGCTCATATAACGAAGTGCATCATTGCTACGATTTCGGAACGACGCTGATGAATATCGGTGACCTGATGCCGCAGAAACAAAAGACTGAGATGGTCGCTTTTTTCAAACGCGAACTGCAAACACCGACGTGGATGCGTGCACTTTCGACCCGTGACCTCGATGTTACATTCAGCATCCGCCCGGATCATCAATGGACCGGAGCGTACACGGCCTGGCCCGCTCTCGCTCTAAGCGGATTTTTCGTCGCGAACGAGGTAGATGCCGCATTTGAGTGGATGAAAGGCCTTGCAAGATCGACTATGCAGGGACCTATTGCACAGGCGCATTTTACTGAGGCGTTTTACCCGGCTGAGTCCAACGGTGCGGCCGCAAAATCGACTTCGCAGCAACCATATATTAATGACTGGGCCTGTGTTTCTGGCTGCAATTATCTCGAGCCGATCATCGACTCGATCTTTGGCATCAATGCCGGATTGTTCGGAGAGATAACGGCAAAGCCGAAATTCGGGAAGTTAACTGCGAAAGCGGAGCTTCATAATATAAATTACCAGGGCAAGAAATATTTTGCGGACAAAACCGGTATTCGTCCCGCGTAACTAATATGCGAAATCTAAACTTGCTGTCGATCTTACTGCTGACGTTTATCTGTGCGGCCAGCGTATTTGCTCAAAACGAAACTTCCGTCTTTGCCGCCGAAGGCGGGGCACGGTATTGGACTACACCTGACATCGTTTACACGACGGCGAACAATACGCAGTTGAAGCTCGATGTCTGGTATCCAAACGCCAGTACGACGCCGACAAAGACCCTTGTCTATTACCACGGCGGCGGCTGGATCTTTGGTGCAAAGGCATATTCGATATTGAGTTATTTGCCGTTTCTCGAAAGAGGCTGGCGGGTCGTGGATGTTGAGTATCGCATGGCATCGAATTCTCTTGCACCTGCGGCCGTCGAGGACACGAGATGCGCTCTTCGCTGGGTATTTCGCAATGCAAAACAATATAACTTCGATACAACGAAGATCGTGCTGATGGGCCATTCTGCCGGCGGCCATCTGTCGCTTATCAGCGGTATGCTGCCTGAGAAAACACCGCTTGATAACAATTGTTATGCGGATGAAAAATATGGCGACCCTAAGATAAAGGTTGCGGCTATAGTCAATTGGTTTGGAATTAGCGATGTAAACGACCTTATCCAGGGACCAAATTTGAAAAATTACGCCATGATGTGGATTGGCAGCCAAAAGAATGCCGACGAGATCGCCAAAAGTGTTTCGCCGCTGACATACGTTCGTGCCGGTCTGCCGCCGGTTATTACAATTCACGGCGACAAAGACGACGTTGTTCCATACACTCAAGCGACGCGTTTGAAAGAGGCTCTGGATAGGGTCGGCGTCAAAAATCAGCTTTATACAGTAAAAGGCGGAGGGCACGGACAATTTACTCGTGAACAGTACATACCTGCCTGGGACGAGGTCTTTAAGTTTCTCAAGGCGAACGGCATCGAATAATGAAGATAACCGACATAAAAGCGACAACAGTTACGGTCCCTCTCGAGGCTCCGCTACGCCACGCGGCGGGCGCACATTGGGGCAGATTTGTTAGAACAATAATCGAGGTCGAGACCGACGAAGGCATCACCGGACTCGGCGAAATGGGCGGCGGCGGCGAATCGGCTGAGGCCGTTTTCCGCTCGATGAAAAGCTATCTTGTCGGACATGATCCGGCTCGGATCGAAGAGATGAGGTTCAAGATCGCAAACCCTACGGCGTCGCTTTACAACAATCGCACACAGATCCTGGCCGCCCTGGAATTCGCCTGTCTCGATATCATCGGCCAGAAATGGGGTGCTCCGGTCTATGACATCCTCGGCGGAAAGCTACAGTCCGAAGTGCCGTTCGCGTCTTACCTTTTTTTTCGTTATGCCAATCCCGAAACCGGGCAGGGCGAGGTCAGGACGATCGACCAACTTGTTCATTACGCCAAAGATCTGAAAGCAAAACACGGCTTTACCTCGCACAAACTAAAGGGAGGCGTCTTTCATCCTGAATATGAACTTGAGTGCTACCGTGCTTTAGCCGCAGAACTTGGGACCGATACAAAAAGCGGCGACTCTTTCCGTTTCGACCCGAACGCGGCGTGGTCGACCGAGCAGGCCATCTGGTTCGGCCAGCAGATCGAAGATATCCGGAACGACTATTTAGAGGACCCCGTGTATGGACTGCACGGAATGCGTCGGACACGTGAAAAAGTCCGAATGCCGCTTGCAACTAATACGGTCGTAGTCAATTTTGAGCAGCTTGCGGCAAATGTTCTTGATACCGCCGTCGATGTCATTTTGCTCGACACAACATTCTGGGGCGGCATTCGTCAATGCATCAAAGCGGCGGGCGTCTGCGAGACATTTCAGCTCGGAGTTGCCGTGCATTCGTCGGGCGAATTGGGGATCCAGCTTGCATCAATGCTGCATCTCGGGGCGGTATTACCAAATCTGACATTTGCTGCTGACGCACACTATCATCACCTGACCGGCGATATTATTAAAGGCGGCCTGATGAAATATAAAAACGGCAAGATCGCTGTGCCCGACGGCCCCGGCCTCGGCGTTACGCTAGATCGTGAAAAACTCGCCGAATACAGCGAATTATACAAACGCCTCGGCGGTTATCCTTATGACCGTGACCCATTGCGTCCTGACTGGTCGCCCATCGTGCCAAATACGCGTTGGGCCGATCCCAACGATTCGCGAACGCCGGAAGTGCCCTTTTAAAAATATTGTTATGCAATTTTTTGCGCAGATCGTAATCGTGCTTCTGACTGCCGGAATTTTAACGCAGCCGATACTTTCTCAATGTGAGATCACGGTAGGAAAAGGCGAGCCGGCGACGAAATGGGATGAACAGTTCACGCAGAACGGCCCAGGCTGGACGGGCGCGGACACGACCGTTTCGGTCGAGTTGCCGAACGGCAACTCTGCGTTCTTTTTTTCTGATTCTTACATTGCTGAGGATCCCGCGAAACCGGGCGATGGTGCGGTCCAGGTCAATGAGAACGGTCTCCGAACGCGAAAGCCAAACTGTTTGCCGCCGTTCTGCGGTCCCGCTCCTGAAGTCATCCACTATGTTTATAACAGTGTGGTCATACGTTCTAAGGACGGCAAGACGCTGCGGACGCTGACGGGTGAAAAGGACAAATTCGGTTATTCAACATCTTATTTCAAACCAAAAGGCACTAATCCCAATTACATGTACTGGCTCGGCGATCCGATCATTGTCGATGTCGGTGGCAAGAAGAAAATATGGATGTTCCTGAACGAATGGGACGTGGCACGCCCGTTCGATAAGAGTTTTTGGATCAGGTACCGAGCTCAGGCGATCGCCCAGATGGATGCTGACACGCTGGCGATCGAAAAGATCGTCGATCTCAAAAATAAAACCGACGAAGCCGTTTGGGGCATCTCTCTATGGCTGGACGACCGCAATGGCGGCAAAGACCTTTACATTTACGGCATGCGAAATGAGGGTGAGATCAAGGGAGCGAAGAAATCTGCATTGGCAATGGCGGACAAATTCAAAAAGCTGTATGTCGCCAAAGTGGACACTTCAAAGGGCCTCGAAGCTGTAACTGATCTCAAGAATTGGAGTGTCTGGGATGGAGAAAGCTTTGCGAAAGACCTCAGTAAGCGAAAGTCTATAATTGCCGTGGCCGATAGTATAAGTGATGAACTATCGATACGGCGCCTAAATATTAATGGCAAACCAACCTTCGTGATGGTTACCTTCGACACATCGGTAGGTTACTACGATTGGAAGGATCTCTATCTCTACTCAGCCTGCGAGCCTCAGGGTCCGTTTACGGTCAAACATCATTTCTATCGCACGCCCACGGCCGGAATGACCAAGCTTCCCGGAATGACGGCATCGCAATCACTGCAAAGCGGGCTGAGCGTTTATAACCCGCACATGCATCCGCAATTTACCACAAACGGTAAACTGCTTATCTCGTATAACAGTAATCTTCCTTTCGGTTCAAAACCGGGCGATTCGATCTACGCTGACTTCTATCGGCCTCGGTTCGTTTATGTTCCGATCGAGGGGCTTCGCTAACAATACAACATGAAACTAGTCGCTTTTAATGAAACAAAACAAAGTTCGCCGACGCATTTTCGCATCGGTGCTTTGATTGACAATGACACCATCGCCGACCTTACGCCGTCGGTATTGCCGCTTGGGTTATTGCCGTCGGAGATACTACGCGTTTATGACCTCGATACTAACTTCGTTCCGCTGGCAACTGAAGCAATTACGATCGGTGAATCTCGAATCTTTCTAAAAAGCGAAGTAAAGCTCGCAGCTCCAGTTCCGCGTCCGGGCAAGATCATTTGCATCGGGTTGAATTACCGCAATCACGCGATCGAAAGCGGAATGGATATCCCGAAATCGCCGATCATTTTTTCCAAATTCACTACATGCGTCGCCGCTCCTCGTGACCCGATCTTGCTGCCCGTCGGCAGTAAACAAGTCGATTACGAAGCCGAGTTGGCTGTCGTGATCGGTCGAAGGGCTAAGAACATTCAGGTCGAAGACGCGATGGACTACGTCTTCGGCTACACAAATTTCAATGACGTTTCCGCCCGGGATTTTCAGTTCGCCGATGGACAGTGGCAGCGGGGCAAATCGTGCGACTCGTTCGCACCATTCGGCGAGTTTGTCGCAACTAAAGACGAGATTCCTGAACCGCATAACCTTAGGATCCAATTCCGCCTGAACAGCAAAATGCTTCAGGATTCAAATACAAATGAACTGATATTTCGCATTCCGGAGCTGATCGAGTTTCTGTCGCGTTCGATCACCTTGGAGCCGGGCGACATCATCGCAACCGGTACGCCGCCGGGCGTTGGATTTGCGAGAAAGCCGCCTATTTTCCTGAAGGATGGTGATCTTGCCGAGGTTGAGGTCGAAGGCCTTGGTGTTCTGTCTAATACTGTAAGGTCCCTATAGGTTATGTTTGACCTAAGAGGTAGAGTTGGGTTGGTAACCGGAGCCGGATCGGGAATTGGCGAATCGATAGCTTCGACACTTGCCCGGGCAGGGGCTTTTGTCTATGTTGCGGATATAGATGTCGAAAACGGCAACCGCGTGGCAGCTGATATCATTGCGGATGGAAATGAAGCAACGTATCTCAAGTTGGACATCGCCGACACCGATGAATGCTATGCCGCCGCCCAAAACGTACTGTCGGCCAAAGGCAATCTTGATATCCTCGTGAACAACGCGGGCATCGGCCACGTCGGGACGATCCTGGAAACCACCGAAGCCGACCTCGATCGCCTACACGCCGTTAATGTCCGCGGGATGTTTTCGCTGACTAAGTCGTTTTTGCCGTCGATGATCGAACGCCGCTACGGAGTAATAATCAATACGTCGTCAATAGGTGGCGTTGTCGCGATCAAGGATCGACTTGCATACTGCACTACCAAATTCGCGGTGGTCGGCTTTACCAAATGCCTTGCTCTCGATCATGCTCTTGACGGCGTCCGGGCAAACGCGATCTGCCCGGGCCGTGTCGAAACACCGTTCGTCAAAAAACGAATTTCTGAGTATCCCGATCCACAGAAGGCTTATAACGATATGGCCTCAACCCAGGCACTCGGCCGTATGGGAACACCGGATGAGATCGCAGCAGCGGTATTGTATCTCGCCAGCGATGAAGCCGCCTTCGTCACCGGAACTGCTTTCGAGATAGACGGTGGATTCTCAGTAGGTAAATGACGTATTTTTAGCGGATCTGTTTTCACGAAGATTCGCGGCCGGTAGATCTTCGACTTGCGCGGGCGTCCAACTGTGCAGGCTGATGTTTTACCGGCAGCGGGAAGTTTTGGCAGAGGGGTAACCGATCGGTGTTTCTTACAAGCATCGATATCGGTCGTTATTTTTTGAGCCGATAACCTTTGTTCCGAAATACCGTTTTTAATCGGTCCGCCCGTCCCCATCATCCTTCGGGGTATGCGAGTATCCTCGATATCAACCATTCTCTGGCTCCAGTTCCGAAATATACGCGTTCATTCCATAACGCTTCATTTTTTCGTGGAGTGTTGTCGGTTTGACGCTCAATAGTGCGGCAGCCCGTCTTTGTCTGCCGCCGGTCCGGATCAGAGCGCTTCGGATAAGGTCGGCCTCGTACCTCTGAACCTCTCCGGCGAGATCAACATTTAACTGGTCATTTCGCTCGAGGCTGGGCTCAAGCGATGCCACCTCGGCCAGGATCGAATTTGCGAGGACCTTTAATGCCTCCAGCTTATTGTTCATAACCTCGGGCGTGGCGCCCAATTTTTTTAACTGTTGGTTTTGTTCGCGCTCCGCCATGCGTTTTCGTTGGTATGGAAGTGATGCATTTGTACTCATGTTCTATTACCTCTCGTTCCCTAGAATTTGAACCCTCTCGACGTTCAAATGCATCTTACGCACCCCGTCGGCCTAAAATCTTCAATTTTGAATAAACTTCAATAAATTCTCGGGTTGAGAAATATCAATTTTTTAATTGATAGTGACATTTCTAAATTTTTTCGCTCGGCTTGGCTGCACGATCGAAAAGGTTCAATAGAATGTACAAATTGGGGTGTTCGAATGCCACCGTTTTCGCAGTTCGCTCGTAATTTAAGCGATAAAATCCGAAATCTCCGATTTTCCACTGGCGATCCCCAACATCAGGAAATTCCGATCTGAATATATCTCTCCGATTACTAGAGAGTCCTGGCTGCTGGCATACTTTTTGCCAAATAAGAGCGACAGGTAGGCATCGAAATTCGTATATGTCCAATTTATTGAACACTTTACGGAAATCGTCATCCCTGTTCCCTAAACGGGGAAAAGTCTAAGTTAACGGAGGCAATATGAATTTAAGATCTAGTTTCTTGATAGCGTTCTTGCTGCTATTAAGTATTCAAACAGTGTCATTTGGCCAATCAACCACGGGCCGCTTGGTAGGCGTTATTTCGAGTCCCGACGGCGTTTTACCAAACGCGACGGTGACAGCCAAAGACAACAAAACCGGCAAAGAACTGACGGTGGTGACCGGCGGCGACGGAACCTTTGCGATTCCTCAATTAGAATTTGGAACGTACACCGTGACGGTTAGCAATGCCGGTTTCAAAACCCTTGTGGCGAACGAAGTCAAAATTGACGTCGGACGGGAATACACCTTGACGCGGACCCTGGAAGTGGGGAACGTGAGTGAAAGTGTTACCGTAACCGCCGGAGCAGAGCTTCTTAACAGTTCAAATGCAGAGCTAAGCAATACGGTTAGCAGCCGTCAAATTCAGGACCTGCCGCTTAACGGTCGAAACCCGCTTGGGCTGATCACCCTGCAACCAGGGACGGCGGCAAATGGAGCCCAGGGCACTTCGATCAATGGGCAGCGTCCTTCGGCGCCGAATATTACGCTTGATGGATTGAATATTCAGGACAATTTTGTTCGTGCCAATGCGTCGAGTTTCACCCAAATTACTCCCTCCACCGACGATGTTTCGGAATTCACGGTTACGACGCAAAACGCCGGAGCCGACCAAGGAAATGGAACGGCCCAAATTCAGTTGGTAACGCCCCGCGGCCAAAGCAGTTTTCACGGCTCTCTTTACGAGTACAATCGCAATTCCAAATTTGGAGCGAACGATTTCTTTAATAATTCGTCAGGCGTCGAACAGGGATTTCAAAACTACAATCAGTTCGGCGGAAAACTATCCGGACCTCTGCCGCTGCCGCATTTCGGCGAGGGCGGTCCGGCGATCTTAAAAAACAAGGCATTTTTCTTTGTTAACTACGAAGAACTTAGAAATATTCAGCCTGCTCCTACGACCCGCACCGTATTAACCGATACGGCACGCACGGGAATATTTCGATATATCGATAATGCGGGTGTACGACAATCGGTCAATTTGTTTGCCATCGGAACCACGGGCACCAATGTGCCGACCGGTATCAACCCGTTGATTCAGAGCCGATTTCTAGCTAATATCCCGCGCGGAAATTCAACGAACGCGGGCGATCAGCTAAATACGACCGGCTATGACTTCACGCAAAAAACGACCACGAACAACAGACAGATCAAGATGCGATTCGACGTCGATATTAACGACAGGAATACATTTAACATTGTCGCTTTTCGTGCGAAAGGAAAGGGCTTACAAGCGGACTTTGGAGACGCGAACGGATTCAGCGAGACTCCTACCGCCGGATTTAGTAACGACGACAAATTTATTGTCGGCGCATATAGAACGACTCCGAGTGCAAATTTCTCGAATGAGATCAGGGTAGGTTATACAACCAGCTTTCCGAGTTTTCCGAGGACGGACCCAAATCCCGTGAACTTCTTTGTCCTGCCGTTAGTAACTAACCCCGAGACGACCTTTCTGTTTCAGGGCCGTCAAACAAGGACGTATACGTATCAGGATAATGCAAATTATTCCGCAGGCAATCACTCTGTCCGGTTCGGTGTCGAATATAACGTCATTAGGGCATTGCGTCTAAATGACGGTGGGATCTTGCCATCCTATACACTTGGAACCAATACGAACACACCGACGATCGCGACGGCCCAGTTCACTAATACGGCATTGTTTCCCGGCGGTATAGGAACCACTGCCCGCGGACAGGCCAACGCGCTTTACTCGTTACTTGGCGGCATAGTAACGACCGAGGCGCAAACGTTTAATGTTACGTCGGCAACATCGGGCTTTGTCCCATTGAGCGGTTTCCGGCAAGACTATGCATATGAAAATTTCGGCTCATATGTGGCCGACCAATGGCGCATCAGACCAAACTTTACGGTTAATCTCGGGCTCCGATATGAGCTTTGGTTCCCTGTACGCGAACGCAACGGTGTAATATCCGAAGTCGCCATCCCTAAGGGAACGGATCCGACCGCGGCACTGCGAAACCCAAATGGTTCCGTGCAGATAGTCGGGGGTAATGCAGGCAAACAACGCTTGTTTAATCTGGACAAGAACAACTTTGCACCCAACGTCAGTTTTGCTTACAATCCGGATTTTAAGAGCGGCCTGCTATCGTCACTGTTTCCCGGCAACGGAAAGACCGTTCTGCGCGCCGGATTTCGCATCAGCTATTACAACGATGAGTTTCTGAAAGCCCCATCCGGTGAAGGCGACCAGAACCCCGGCCTGCGATTAAATACTCAAAGGTCCAATCTCAATGAAAGGGCAGACGCTCCGGGTTCAAATGCCGTTCCGGCAGTTTTGATTCCGCGAACATTTGCTGATCTGAAACAGAACGTTTCCTTGCAGCAGAGTTTGATCACGGTCGATCCAAACATCAAGGTCCCGTCAAATTATGAATACAATTTGAGTTTCCAACGCGAGATCGGTTGGAACACTGCCATCGAGGTTCGATACGTCGGAGCGTTCAGCAACAATGCGACTCGCGAATCGAATAAGAATCAAATTGATATTAACAACGATGGCTTTTTGGCTGACTATCTGCGTGCACAAAACAATTGCCGTTTGCAGGGAGCAATTATCAATCCCGCCGCGACAAACCCTTTGCTTGCTTGCACAAACGCTAGTTATAATCCGGCGATCGCGGGCAGTCAGCCGCTGACTGTTTTCGCAAACCTGGGAACGATCGCAGGTGTCGGCGCTGGCGGTCTGGCTAACACGACCGGCTCAACGAATGCGACGATCCTCGGTTTGATCCAGGCCGGAACTCCCGGTCAACTAGCCGTGACATACATCGCCAATGGTGCCGACGGCACAGTTCCATTCCGGGCAAATCCCAATCTTCTTTTGACCGGTTTGCTCGATAATTCGGGAAAGTATTTGTACAACGGCCTGCAGGTGGAACTGCGGCGGCGGTTTACGCATGGTTTGTATTTTCAAGCCAATTATACATTCCAAAAGACGCTGACCAACTCACCCGGAGTCGATCAACGCCGACAGGAATTTGAGCTTGATGCGACCCGACCTCAGCTTGAGTATGGGCGGGCGCAGTATGACCAGACGCACGTCTTTAACTTGAACGGAATATACGAATTACCTTTCGGAAAAGGCAGACGATTCCTTTCTAACAGCGGAGGCGTTCTCGATACGATCCTCGGCGGTTGGCAACTTAATGGAATTGTAAGGCTCGCAAGCGGATCACCGTTTGGGATCTTCGATCCGCGTGGGACGTTAAACTACAACACCCAATCGGCCCGCAATCCTGCGAATTCAAATCTCACTAAAGCCGATATCAAGAAATTAGTGGGAATCTTTAAAACGCCTAAAGGCATTTATTTCATCGACCCGAAGGTGATCGATCCGGTAACGGGACGAGCAGCTAACGGTTATGGACAGCCGACCTTTGCCGGACAGGTATTCTTCAATGTTGAACCCGGTCAGATCGGAAACGTTGAACGATTCTTCTTAAATGGCCCGCTCTATTTTAATGTAGATGCATCGCTGTTCAAGAATATCCGAATTTCGGAGAGCACTCGTTTCCAGATCCGTGCCGAAGCTTTCAACCTATTTAATCGAACAAATTTTGCACTAACCGCTGGGCAGCAATTGCAGAGTGTTAATGCATCAACATTTGGACGACTGGGCGTCGATTTTGCTCCGCGAGTTATCCAATTCGCGGCGCGCTTTGAGTTCTAATACTCATTTTCACTATTCCAAATTGCTAAATTGGAGGAGTCAAAGGCCCTTGAATCAATTAGTGGATCAAAGCGGGGCGACAATTTGACGTTAGTTACACCTCATTGAAGTATTTCCTCGGCGGCCGGAGAAAGATCATAGCGATCTCTCCGGCCGTCTTTTTGCATAATTGCCAACTAATCGATCAAGAGTTCAACGCCTGATCGTGCCTCTCGGATCTTGGCCGACTCTGAGGAAAGACGAAACAAAACGTCGTACTTATGATCCTTAATTTCATTTTGGGCTTGCCGCGAAGCCGGTAGCTCCTTGTTTTCTACATATCGACAACTGAGAAACAAGGACGTCCAATAATCCGAAGTTTCTTTGGATGAATATTTAGAACATTTCCTCAAAAAATCCGAAAATTCCGATTTTCGGTTCGGTTTCCGGCAAAGAATATTCATTTTTACCTCAGACCGCACACGATCGACTTCTCAGACCAAAGGCTTTAAATCTGTTTTTTCCAGCTCACCGATCTGGCACAAATCTTGCCCTTTCCTAGGTGTTAGTTGCAGGGCTAAGTCAAATGTATTCAATAATTTGGACGCCCTTTGGAAAGTTTGCAAATGTTTATCGGCCGATCTGTTCGGCCTGAGATCGTCATCAAAAAAGAGGAGATATGAAATGAAAAAACTTCTTCAGCTTGCATTAGCAATCTCAATCGGGCTGTTTACTGTTATTGCATCAAGCGCACAGGTAACTGGCGGTGCCGTAACGGGCAGCATAAGCGATACAAACGGTGCTGTTATCCCAAACGCCACGGTTAAACTGACGGACAATGTTCGCGGGCTCGTCTTTACCGCGACCACGTCCGGCTCCGGATCTTACCTTTTCCCAAATATTTCGGTCGGCGCATATACTGTCTCGATCGATGCGAACGGCTTCGGTAGAACTACGCGTCAAATAGTCGTCTCGCTAAATCAAACGATCACGGTAGACGCGACACTACAAGCAGGCAACAGCACAAATGTTGTCGACGTTACCGGCTCGAACGAAGCCATCGTACAGACCGATACATCACAGATCGGCAAAAATTTCGATACACGCAGCGTTTCGGACCTACCCATCAACGGAAACGCCAACAATCTAGCCGTTCTTTCGGCAAGCGTGATTCCCTCGGCCGACGGAACAGCGAATGACAGTCCGGTTATCGGCGGGATCCGAAATCGGGGTAACTCGTTTAATGTGGACGGCGTTGATAATAATGACCCGGGTGTAACCGGTGCAGTGACAGGCCCGATCCAGGATGCAGTTTCTGAGTTTACGCTGCTGCAAAATAATTTTAATGCCGAGTTTGGTGCGGGGGCCGGAGGGCAGTTTAATACGATAACGAAATCCGGCACAAACAGTTATCACGGCAGTCTTTTTTCGTACATCGGAAGTCAAAAACTCAATGCTCCGTCGACGGACGAATCGGCACAGGGATTCAAGAACTTTTTCAAAGAGGTGCGTTACGGCGGCACGTTCGGTGGACCGCTGCCGTTTTTAAATTTTGGCGAGGGCGGGCCGATGTTCACTTCCGGTAAAAACAAACTGTTTTTCTTCGGCGCGTACGAAAAATACTATCAAGCTGGGGCGTCGGCGGCCGGTTCATTTTTTGCTCCTACGCTTGTAGGTCTAAATCAATTGGCGGCGATCCCCGGAGTCAGTCCCTTTGTTATAGATATATTTAGGACAAAGGTTAGTCTGGCACCGGTCGCGGACGCGGACGCGACGGCGGCATTCGGCAACATTTTGGGACGCACGGGCATTCCCTTTGGCGAAGTTATCCTTCCGATACCGGCATCTAAGCAGCAGCAATCGTATCAATTTAATGTTGATCATTTGCCGAACGTAAAAAATCAGTTTCGCTATCGCTATAGCCGGACCCGATATCTATCCGAAGACGCCGGTGACGGAGGTCTATCTTTTAACAACCTCTCTCTCTTCAACACCGACGCCTTTTCGATCAACTATATCCGGACATTTAGCTCGAACATAATAAATGACCTACGTCTGTCATATCTGGGAACACTTACGGACAGCCCATTAAAGGACAAGTCGCTGTCGAATTTTCCAAACATTGCGGTCGACTCATTAAATCTCGCGATAGGGCCCAACGGCGTTCTTCCGCAGAGCGGCTATGAGTTTAACTACCAGGCTTATGATTCTCTAACCGTGGTTACGGGCCAGCACACGCTTAAGTTCGGGGTGGATTATCGCCGTTATATCGGCGGAAATAAATTTCTGTCGCGCGAGCGCGGGGACTACGACTACAGCACCTTTGACATCCTTCTTCAGGATCTGGCACCGGATAACGTAAACATACGAGGGGTCGGATCAGGAGGTTTTGTCGGCAACAATCAGCGCGTCTTCGCGTTTGGACAGGATGACTGGAAGGTCCGCCCTTCATTCACGCTTAATCTTGGAGTTAGATACGAATATCAAGGGGAGTATCGCGATGCCGCTCTCCAGGCAACGGCGGCAAATGCGTCGGTGCCCGGCGTTATAGATTTTCGTGCACCTAGGGTAGACAAAAACAATTTTGCTCCCCGGCTTGGTTTTGCGTGGTCACCGACCTGGGACAACTTTGTCGGCCGATTTCTCTTTGGTAAGCCGGGCGAGAGCTCGATCCGGGGTAACTATTCCAGAGCGTTTTTCTCAAACTTCTCAAATTTAACGAGTAATAGTGCGCCCCCGACCCTTGCCGGAGAGCTGCAGTTTACAGGCTCCGCGACACACTTCCTCCAGAATGGCGGAGCGCTGAATCTACCGTTCATCCCAGATCTTTCTCCGACCTTTTTAAGAGCAAACGCCTCTTCATATATCCTTGACCAGGTAGTTCCATATGCCGATTCCTTCACCATTTCGTACCAGCGCGAAGTCGGCCGAAACAGTGGTTTGGAAATTCGATACCTCAGGACCCAAGGGCGCCAAATGCCGGTGCAGGTGCAGTTAAACGCTCGGCAGGTCCCAAATGCCGCGTTTGTTGTTCCGACCTACCTGCAAGCGCCTTCAGCGGCCAACCTTGCATCGTTGCCTACCATCGGTACGATCGTGGCTGCCAATCCCACGATCGATCCTGCGACCTATTTAGGTACCAGACCGCTGGATCAGTATGGGTTTGGGGGAGTTTTGACCGCATTTCCGGCGATCGGCGAGTCGAATTACGACGGGCTCTCCGCCAGTTTTAATCGCCGCTTTGCCCGAAACCTTGGGTTTTCAGCGGCGTATACCCTTAGCAAGACCACCGATAACTCGACGAATGAATTGAATACAAGTGTATTAAATCCGCGGAGAGCTCAGGATGCCGGGAACTTCTTTAGCCCGGCCGGATTAAACATCAAAAATGAACTTGGTCCGTCGCCTCTTGACGTTCGCAATCGGTTTGTCACTTCATTTAATGTCGATGTCCCGTTTTTCAATAACAGCAAAAACTCGGCATTACGTGCAGTTTTCGGCGGTTTTCAGATCAACGGCATCTTTCAGGCTCAATCGGGTCAGCCGATCACGGTGCTTTCCGGTCGGGATGCTAACCGAAATGGTGACTCGGCGGGAGACCGGGCATTGTTCAACGCTGCCGGTGATCCAAACGTCAGCAGCGGCATTCAAGGGGTTACGTTAGTAGGCGGCGTTGTAACGCTCGTCCCGGTCGGTGCGGCACCGAACCCTAATGTCCGGGCCTACGTGGCAACAAATCCCAACGCCGGTTACATTTCGACGGGATTTTTTGCAAAGGAGCTCGCTAACCAAGGCGCTGGTACCTCCGGCCGAAATGCGTTCCGTACGCACGGTTTCAATCAGACCGATCTCGTGGTCCTGAAAAATACGCGTATCGGCCGCGACGGTCGGTTCAATTTTCAGATCGGTGCAGAGATCTTCGATCTGTTTAACCAGCGTGAAAAAACGATCGTCGGTGTCGGATCTCAAACCGCTTCGTTTGCGACCGCTGGAAACGTCAATTTCAATAATTACCAGATCGGAAGCTTTACCGGCAGGTCAGTTAGAATGAGGGCAAAGTTTATTTTCTAACTAAACTGATCCTTTGTGGAGGGCTTGGGAGCATCTCAAGTCCTCCATTTTGACCTTAGGGCCCGCATGATCGAATGCGAATCGAAAAGGAAAATAAAAAATGAAAAAATATCTACTAGCTCTGGTCGTCATCACCTTTGCGGCAATTTCGCTTGCCGCGCAAACAAACATGCAGACGAACGCCGGCTCGGATAAGCTGGCCGACGCAAAACGAGCGATCGAAAAGGGCAACGCTCAGTGGAGCGAGGGCTGGCTTAAAGGCGACGCGGCGATGGTCGCGGCGATCTTTTCCGACGACGGCGTTCAGCTTGCCGGCAGCGGTAAGATCATTAAGGGCCGTCAGCAGATCAAGGAGCGTCAGAAGTCAGCGATGGCAGGAGCTGATCCCGGGGTCAAAGTCACTGTGACCACTACAAATGTGTGGCTCGACGGCGATACGGCATACGAAACGGGAAAATATAAATACGAATACACGGATAAAGGTAAACCCGGAACCGACGAAGGCAAGTACGTAACCATCTGGAAACACCAAAAGGACGGCTCGTGGAAATTGTCGATGGATATGGGCGTGCCAAACGACTAGGGGCAAAGTCCATT
>JBDTZO010000164.1:0-33932 GCA_040005135.1 Acidobacteriota bacterium
AAGCTGATCGGCTCGCCTCCGGGATACCTCGGCCATCGCGAAACTTCGCCGATGCTGACCCAGGAAAACCTCGACAAGGCGCATACCGACGAGACCAAGCTCACGTTCGTGCTGTTCGACGAGATCGAAAAAGCGTCCGATTCGCTCTGGCAGCTGCTGCTCGGCATTTTGGACAAGGCTACGCTGACGCTCGGCGACAATCGCCGCGTCGATTTTTCGCGGACCGTGGTCATCATGACCTCGAACCTAGGGGCACGCGAGATGTCCGAGATGATCTCCGGCGGCATCGGTTTCGCTCCGACCAAGACCGACCAGGTCAAGGCGGACAACGAGATCGACACCAAGATCTATCGCACCGCACTCGAGGCGGCGAAACGTAAATTCTCACCGGAATTTATGAACCGCATCGACAAGGTCGTTGTATTCCGCAGCCTAAAAGAGCACCATTTGCGGTTGATCCTCGACATCGAGCTGCGTGCCGTTCAGGACCGCATCACCGAGTCGGCTGGAACGAAATTCGTGTTCGAATGTACGACCGAGGCAAAGGAATATTTGCTCAGCGAGGGTATCGACCTCAAGTACGGTGCCCGTCACCTCAAACGCTCGATCGAGCGATTTCTGGTGTATCCGCTTTCGAACCTGGTCGCTACGGAACAGGTTTCGACCGGCGACCTCGTGCTTGTTGATTTCGATGCGGAGAGCAAGCTCCTAAATTTCACCAAGCAGTCCGGTAAAATGATCATCTCGGACATCAGTTCGGACGACGAGGACCTCGAGCCAAACGTCAGTGCTGACGCCGCCGGCGTTCCGCTGCCCGCCGCCGCCGCTGCTCCGCAAATGAGCAAGTCAAAGGGCGAACTCGGCGAAGTATAGGCTTAACTTCTAATTCGGGAGCCAGAGTATCGGCTCTCGTTACTTTGGTCCGTGATGTAACGTACGTATCACAGCGTCATGCCAACGTTGCATCATATCGATCGCCTGGGACGGCGGCATTCGCGGTTCGAATCGCCCGCCGTCCTGCCAGTGATCGGCCAGATCGCTCTTTGACAACCAAAAATTAGCGGCAAGGCCGGCGAGGTATGCGGCACCGAGAGCTGTGGTCTCCGCTGTTTTCGAACGGACGACCGGTATCTGCAGGATGTCGGCTTGAAACTGGAGCAATGGCGAATTGGATGTGGCTCCGCCGTCGACACGCAGCTCCGAAAGGCTCGAACCCGAATCCGCATTGATGGCGGCGAGCAGGTCGGCGGTCTGAAACGCGATCGATTCGACCGCCGCTCGGGCGATGTGTGCCGCACCCGTTCCGCGGGTCAGGCCCGTGATGGTGCCGCGGGCATCCTGGTCCCAGTGCGGCGTGCCAAGGCCGGCAAATGCCGGAACAAAGTAGACGCCGCCATTGTCCGGAACGGACGCAGCGAGGGCCTCGACGTCCGACGAGCGTTCAATAATGCCGAGCGAATCGCGCAGCCATTGGATCACGGCACCGCCAATAAATACGCTGCCCTCGAGAGCGTGTTCGGTGACGCCGCCGACCTGCCACGCGACGGTCGATAGCAGCCGGTGGCTCGACTCGACCGATGCGGTGCCGACATTTTGGAGCATAAAACAGCCGGTGCCGTACGTGTTCTTGGTCGCACCTTTGGCGAAACAAGCCTGTCCGAACAACGCCGCCTGTTGGTCGCCTGCGATGCCCGCGATCGGAATACCGCGAAGTTCGCCCGGCGTTTCGACCTCTCCGTAGATCTCGGACGAGGAACGCACATCGGGCAAAATTGCACGCGGCACATCGAAGATCGCGAGCATTTGATCGTCCCATTCGAGACGGTTAATGTCGAAGAGCATCGTCCGCGAGGCGTTCGACACATCGGTGATATGCAGCTTGCCGGCGGTCAGTTTCCACACGAGCCAACTGTCGACTGTGCCGAATGCGAGCTCGCCGTTATCAGCCCTGACGCGGGCACCGGGAATATTGTCGAGCAGCCATTTGATCTTGCTGGCACTAAAATAGGCGTCTACCTCGAGGCCGGTCTTTTGCCTGATCAGCTCTCGATGGTTAGCACGGACCGTGTCGCAAAGCGCGGATGTTCGGCGGTCTTGCCAGACGATCGCGTTATGGATCGGCTCTCCGGTTCGACGATCCCAAATAATGGTGGTCTCACGCTGGTTAGTGATCCCGATCGCTGCGATATCAGCAGCCGCCAGGCCGGAGATCTTCAGGGCCTCGACAGCCGTACCGATCTGCGATTCCCAAAGTTCGTTGGGATCGTGCTCTACCCAGCCGCTGTTTGGATAGATCTGAGAGAACTCAGCTTGCCCCACGGCGACAGAGTTTCCGGCGTGATCAAAGATGATCGAGCGGCTGCTGGTCGTGCCCTGGTCAAAGGCAAGGATATGTTCCATAAACGTTAGATTGCGTCATATATACGCTTCGAGTAATATGTATCCGCCACATGTGATAGATCCTATGAATGAACAAACGCTCAAAGACCTCGAACAGCTCTTTCTCGCACTTTCCGACAAAACGCGGCTCAAACTTTTGGGCCTGATGGGCGGCGGCGAGGTTTCGGTCGGCTACCTTGCCGATTCGCTTGAGCTCAGCCAGCCAAAGATCTCGCGTCATCTTGCGTATTTGCGAAATTGCGGCCTGGTCTCGACACGACGCGACGGCAAATGGATATATTACGCGATCGAACCGCCCGCAAGCCCGGCTGCGAGACACGTGCTCGCGGAAACGCTCGGTTCACTATCGGAACTTCCCAGACGGCAGAGCCGATTCGACGCACACGAACCGACGGTCCACTCGCACGGCCACTTCGTGCCGAACGAGATCGAGATTCATTTACTTTAGCTGGCCGTTCTCGTCGTACGGACAGTGGCGGCAATCGTTGTGACAGCAATAGCCGCGTTGCGTTAGATAGTGGGCGGTCATGACCATCAACCCGTGCTCGAAATAATAGTCGACGCCCTCGACGAATCGCTCGGCTGGCCGATCAAGGCCGCTGTTTGGATCAGCCTGTTCGTTCATAAAGCGATAAAAACTCCTTGTTGCCTTCGGCTCCGAGGATGGGCGATTCGATAGTGGCCGCGACCCGCAATCCGCATGTTTCGGCAAAATTGTTTACTTCGCGGACGACGCGCTCGTGCTTTTCAGGATCTTTGACAATGCCGCCACGCCCTACCTCGCCTCGTCTGACCTCGAACTGAGGTTTGATCAGCACGACGACACGGCCGTCCGTCTTGAGCAGCGGCACGATCGCGGGCAAGATCATCGTCGCCGAGATAAATGAGACGTCCATGACCGCGAGGTCAAAACGCTCGGTAAAATCCTCGGATGTCATCTCGCGGGCGTTAAAGTGTTCGCGAACTTCGACTCGCGGATCTGTCCGCAGGCTCCAAACGAGCTGATTGGTGCCGACGTCGACCGCCGTCACCCGTGCTGCACCGTGACGGAGCAGGCAATCGGTAAATCCGCCGGTCGACGAACCGACATCGAGGCAGACATATCCGTCGGGACGAATATGAAACTCGTCCAGGGCCTTTTCGAGCTTGAGCCCGGCGCGGCTGACGTACTTTGTTTCCGCAGATTCGCCCTTTATCCTGATAACGGCGTCAGCGGGAAACATGTCGGACGGCTTGTCGACCCGCCGATCGCTGACCAGGACAACGCCGGCCATTACGAGTGCCTGAGCACGCGTCGACGTCTCGGCGTAGCCGCCGGCCACGAGTAGGTTGTCTATGCGCAGCTTAGTCATCCGCCGTATCGGCACTGAAATCGAGTACGTCTTCGCCGTTTGTAGAATAATGGATAGTAATCGGCCGGCAGCAGACCTCGCAGTCCTCGATATAGCTCTGGGCCCCGGCGGAAAGGTCGAGAACGACGGATATTTCCTCGGAACAGTGCGGACATGTAAAGAAATGCTCGGTCTCGATAAAGGCCATATTACAAGCGTTGAGTTTCCCGCGTGCGAAACTCCAATGATATTCTAAATCTCGGGAACGAAAAAATCGGCGCCAAGGGAAATGGACAACACAGTAATAAAGCCAAGGCTTTCGGGATTCGCAAAATTTACGTGGTTCGCTCTCGCGTTCAACGTGCTCGTCATTATTTGGGGCGTTTTCCTGCGGGCATCAAAATCGGGCGACGGCTGCGGCGAACATTGGCTCACATGCAACGGAGAGCTGATACCTTCGGCACCGCAGTTTAAGACGGTGATCGAATATTCGCACCGAATGACGACGGCGATCGACGGCCTCGTGATGCTAGTGCTCGTCATCGTAGCAGCTGCGATCTGGTATCGCAGCCGGTCACGCCAAAGCCGGCACGTGCTGTACGCGGCGGCAGGTTCACTGTTCTTTGTCATTACCGAGGGGGCCGTCGGAGCAGGTCTCGTGCTGACCGGTAATACGGCGGTCGCGGTGACCGATGTCCGGCCGTTTTGGGCGATGGGGCATTTGGTCAACACGTTCATCCTGCTCGTGTTTTTGACAATGACCGCATGGCTCGCCAGCCGCGAACGGTTCGTGCTGCGATGGCCGCATACGAAAACGCTGGTCCTGATCGGCATCGGGTTCGCAATGCTGCTACTAGTCGGCATGAGCGGCACGTTGGCCGCACTCAGCAATATGCTGTTTCCCTCAACGTCGATCGCAGATGGCATTGCAAAGGACTTTTCGTCGTCCTCCAACGTCATAATCCGGCTGCGGCTGAGCCACCCGATCCTGTCGGTGCTTACGGCGGTATATCTTATCTTCCTGGCGGGCTGGCTAAAGTCGAGGGCCGGAAAGGGAACAAGTGCGGCGTGGTGGGCGAGTGTGCTGTCAGTATTGTTGGTCGGGCAGGTGATATTCGGAGCGGCAACACTACTGACCTTTGGGCCGATAATTATGCAGCTTGGACATTTATTTTTAGCGGATTCGGTATGGATCACTTTCGTATTGCTGACCGCCAACTTTGTGACCGGCGACCGGATCGGCGATGCCATCGAGTGACGTTATTCTCGGTTAGAAATAACCATTCCAGTGAGTTATTATTTGCAACAACCGCATTCGGACAGTCGTAAATCTAGTTAGCAGCCGATCCGGCGAATATGCATCGACGAATTCTCATCATTGACGACCATGACGACCTCGCCACAGCTCTCGATGAAGTGCTGTCGCACGTCGGCCACGAGGTCACCATAATTTCGGATCGGGTTAAGGCACTCGCGAGAAAAGATCTCGAAACGTTCGACATCGTCATTACCGACCTCGACGTCGAAGGCACTGGTCCCATGGCCAAACTGAATGGCAGCGGCCCGACGTGCCTGCCAAAAATGCCCGAGACTACGCCTGACCAAAAGGTCAAGGCATTTAAGTTCTGTGCCGCCAACTTTCGACGTGACGAGTTTGATGAGGATGAGCTAAAAGAGCTGATCGCGATCGTTCTCGATCATAAGATCCGATTCGTCGACCGGCAGGACGCGGTTCAGGAACTTCACGAAAATATCGAATTCGAATTCCCAAGCGCTCTTTCACTTATGAGCATCGTGCTCGAATATCTGATGAAACGGGTGGAAAAGCTCGGGGTCGTAAATGTTGAGCGGTCCAACCTATTCATCGCTCTTGACGAGGCCTTCGTAAATGCCGTGAAACACGGCAACAAGTACGATTCGAAAAAGCTGGTCCGCATAGCCGCCGAGGTTTCAAAACAGGAAGCGAGGTTTACGATCGAAGATGAGGGCGATGGATTTGACGTTAATAATATTCCCGATCCCCTCGACCCTAAAAACCTTTTCAAAGCGTCAGGCCGTGGCGTCTTGTTCATCTATAACATCATGGACGAGGTCAATTACAACGATCGCGGCAACCGTCTGACGATGGTGAAAAAGAGCGACCGCGAAACCGGAAAGGCGCCCGTAGATCCAGTAAAAGGTTAGAAATCAGCTAAGGCCTCGCGGCATGTGCGATATCGCCGCATTTGTAGACCGATCTCCCGTATGAAAGTCACGATTGCCCAGATCAATACGACAAATGGCGACATCGCCGGAAATATCGCAAAGATAATTGAGGCGATCGAAAAGGGACGGTCTGAGGGCTCAGACCTCGTCGTATTTCCAGAGGTCGTGACACATGGGTATACCTCACAAGACTGGTTTCAGGACGCCGACATCATAAATGCCGCCGGTGATCCGCTTCGTGCGATCATCCCGGCGACAAAGGGCCTCACGGCCGTCGTGGGAACGATCCGGCGCAACGACGATAAGGACGGTCGACGGCTCTTCAACTCCGCTGCCGTTATCCACGACGGCGAGCTGATCGGGTTTGCGGATAAGACCCTATTGCCGGAATATGACGTCTTTGACGACCCGCGTTATTTCGAACCGTCGAATAGCCGGAGGATATTTGAGATAAACGGCGTAAAACTCGGCGTCGTCGTTTGTGAAGATTTTTGGAACGACAAGACCTTTTGGAAAGAACGGTTGTACGAGAGCGATCCGACGGATGAGGTTGTTGCAATGGGAGCCGACGTCATCGTTTCCGTCAACGCTTCGCCCTATAACAAGGGCAAGATCAAGCTTCGCTGCGACATGGTCTCGCACCGTGCGAAACGAGAGAAAAAACCGATCGTCTTTGTAAATCTGGTCGGCGGAAATGACGGCATCATCTTTGACGGAGCGAGCCTGATCGCTGACGAAGAGGGCGATATCATTCTGCAGGCAGCCGCATTTGAGGAGTTTGTCGAAACCGTTGAACTCGATGTCCGAAAGCCGGACGCGCGCGGCATTACAGGTAACGAGATCGAATCGATCCGGAGGGCTTTGGTGCTCGGCATTCGCGATTACGCCCGGAAAAACGGTTTCAGGCAGGCGGTGCTCGGCCTCTCGGGCGGAATCGATTCGACACTGGTCGCGGCGCTGGCCGCCGAAGCGATGGGCCCGGAAAATCTGCTCTGCG
Source organism: Acidobacteriota bacterium (assembly GCA_040005135.1). Taxonomy (GTDB): domain Bacteria; phylum Acidobacteriota; class Blastocatellia; order Pyrinomonadales; family Pyrinomonadaceae; genus OLB17. The sequence continues at coordinate 6,934 of JBDTZO010000164.1, forward strand.
TTATGATGCCGTCGCCGTTTTCGTCGGAAGGCAGCATTGATGATTCCGAAGAATTGATCCGAAATCTCGGCTGCCAAGGCCGGGTCGAACCGATCTCGGATGCGTTTGCGGTGCTGCTGAAACAGATGAACCTGAATTCGCCCACAAAGGGTGGTGATAGCCTTGCCGCTGAGAATATTCAGTCGCGCATCCGCGGCGTTATCCTCATGGCGATCTCGAACGCCGAGGGCCGCCTGCTGCTGTCAACCGGGAATAAAAGCGAACTCGCCGTCGGCTATTGCACGCTTTACGGCGACACGAATGGCGGCCTCGCCGTCCTCGGGGACGTTCTCAAGACCGAGGTTTGGGCGATCGCTCGACAGATCAATACTAGAGTCGGACTCGAGATCATTCCTGAGAGGATCATCGAAAAACCCCCATCCGCCGAACTTGCGCCGAACCAGTTCGATCAGGACAGCCTGCCGCCCTACGAACTAATGGATCCGGTCCTGAAGATGTATTTCGAACAAAAGGCCTCGCCGGCTGAGATCGTCGCCGCCGGCAATGAGGCCGAACTTGTGTATAGCATTCTAAACAAGGTCGAGTCGCCGGCGAACGAGTTCAAACGCCAGCAACTGCCGCCGACTCTCATAATCTCGAAGAACGCTATAGGCGTGGGGCGCAGGAGACCGATTACGCATAAATATCGGCGAAAAAAGGAAAGCTGATCTTTCCGTGCAAAATTCTTTTCGCACTTCGTTCCATAAAACAACAGCACAGAAGCTGAACGTTTTCTTACGGAGTTTTTATGTCGAAATTTGATAACCCGCTGATTGGTCTAAAGGTTGCGAGTCCGTGTGAGGCAGATTGGGAATCGATGTACGGCGATAACCGCAAACGATTTTGTGGCGAGTGCAAATTGAACGTCTATAACCTGTCGGGCATTTCGAGGGATGAGGCGGAGAACCTTATCCGAAATGCCGAGGGACGACTTTGCGTCCGGTACTTTCAACGGGCAGACGGCACGGTAATTACCGAAGATTGCCCAGTGGGCTGGGCAAAGGTAAAACAGCGAACGCGGGTCTTTGTTACGGCCGCTTTTTCGCTAGCGATGGCGCTGTTTACCGGTGTGCTGTTTGCCTCGTTCTTTTCTAAACCGACGAGCACGAACGGCAAACTGCAGATCCCGTTCACCACGCCGACTCCGGCCCCGATGATGGGCGCCATAGCGATTTCACCGAATGGGAATTCCAACAACGCGAAACCGCCTGCTCAATCCGTCATGGGTGATATTGCGCCTCGGCCAAATGTGACGAGCGGTGAAGGGCCGAAAGCGATCATGGGAAAAATGAGAGCTAAGCCGCCCGTCGATCATGATTAGTTTTTTACGAAGTAGCCATCGCGAGCCCGCACACGCAATCCGGTTTTGTTCGCGAGGCTTACCTTCAGCTTTACAAACCGGCCGACAGGGAAGTCAGCGTCGGAATAGAACTGGATCAGGTACTGCGAACGAAGTTCGTTGGCAAGCTGCCGAAAGATGAGTTCAAGCATTTCCTGATTCTTTCGCATGCTGTTCTCGTTTTGATATGTATCGGTTGTATCGACCGGCAGGAATTTAGGAAGAAATGCGGTTCCGCCGGTGTCGTCGGCGAACCGCTGCATGTTTTGCTGGCCAAAAATGCTCATTTTATTGAGCAGATAAGAACTTCCGGCCGGGTTGATTGAATAGAAAACGGTATCCGCGTTCTGAAGCGATTTCACTACTTTGGATTGCTCAGCGACCTTCGCTCCGTCCCGAGCCTTCACACGTAGGTCACGCAGCTGTTCACCCTTTACCGAATCCGAAATGTTTCTTTCTGCGTTCCAGATGGCCCTGACGACGCCTTCACTACTGGTATCTTCTCCGTCGGAAATTATGACGATCACCTTCCGAACGCCCTGTGGTGAGTTTTTGTTGACATAATCAGCCGCGAAACGAATTGAATCAAAGAACGCGGTCTGCTCTTTGGTTGGCGAGATCGCTTTGATACTTGCTGCGGTCCGCTCAGCGGTATCCCGTGGCTGTACGAGAACGCCTTTTTGACCGATCGTAAAGACAGACGCACGATCGATCGGACGCATAACTTCCTTTAGAAATTTAGCGGCTGTCTCTTGTTCGAATTTGAACATGGCATCAGTGCTCGCGGAGATGTCAAAAAGCACCGCGATCTCGAGCGGCACCACGTCCGCCGACCCGAGATTCTCGATCTTTTGAGACTTCTCCTCCTCAGAAATGCCAAAGTCGTCGGCTTTTAACCCAAGCACCGGTTGACCGACTCCATCCGTGACCGAAACCGGAACCACGACCAGCCTCGACTCCACCTTTATTATGTCATCATCGACCTTTGGACTCGGGGTCGGTGTCTGGGCTGATAGCCCAATGGCAAATGCGATCAACGCTGCAAAAATGGTGGTGAGCTGATTGAGGGTCAATTTCATTGTCGGTACTCCGCAAAAAAGGTGTCTCGGGAAGGCCGAAATTGCTAACCTCCCCAAGACACCCATTGTTAAAGAACAAACTACTGTTGGTTAGGATCGGTCGCCTGTGATTTCACCTCAACATTTTGGTTAATACCGCGGCTGACGAGCAACTTGACCTCAACGCGCCGGTTCTGCTCGCGCCCTTCTCTGGTCGAGTTGTCGGCAACGGCCTGGAGTTCACCAAAACCGTAGGAAGTACCAATACGGCGTAGCGGAATATTGTGCGTTTCGATCAGATAGTCCTTGACTGCCTGTGCACGTCTCTCGCTCAACGTCTTGTTCATCTTTGCATTGCCGTCCGCCGATGCAAATCCGGTGACCTCAATTGTATACCCTTTTAGTGAAGTTGCTGCGGTAGCAACCTGATCAAGCGAAGCTTTTCCCTCGGAAGAAAGCACTGAACTCCCAACCTTAAAATTAACGGTTGCCGTGGACTGGACAACATAATCGTCAAGGTCAGAGATACGTTTGTTGGTAGCGTTTACACCCGCAACTGCCGCATCGGCTGTGTCCTGAGCGGCCTTGGCGCCACCTTTGGCAGCGTTAGAAATAGCCATTAGCTCGTCAATCTGACCCGATACACGCTGAGCGTTTTGCTCGGCGGCCGTTAGTCTTTCTTCTGCCGGGGTCACCCGGGCATCGATCGACTGAGCAGTCATCAGATTGGATTTATCAAATCGAAGTTTGTTAGCCGAGAGGCTGCCGGAACTGTCGCCTACGCCTTCGACTTCGAGGTTCAGACCCCGAATAACGGTGTTAGCAGGATATTTGCTGCCACCGAAAAAGGCATTATTCTTAATACTGGCGTTAGGAGACACAACAACTTTTGTATCTACTCCGACCGCGTCACGAACAACAAATGTCGTATCGTTCTCCTTTGAGACGACGACACCTTTGATCTTGTATTTCTGGCCCGCTGCGAGCGTTCGCAGCTGGGTGCCCTGGGCGATAGCTCCGACGACACCGATCGAAAATAGAAGAGCGAGAACTGAAATCTTTTTTATCATAGTTTACCCCCGTAAAAGTGTAATAAACAGAAGAGGACGCGAAGGCTTAGACGCAAGCGTCCCCGACGAAGTTGTCGAAAATATAGCGCTAACGTTAATCACCCCAGGTGTTTCTCCGTGCCCATTGAATTGGTTACACGCAAGTCCCGAGCAATTGTTCCAAGTTTATCTTGATTCGGTAAAAAACCAGCTTCGCGGTCCACCGAAAGCCAAGGCCGTATCGCGATCTGTGTATCTCATATTTCGCAGGACGAATCTTACTTTTCGCAGCGGCTGACCATTTTATGCAATGATTAGATACTAAATTCCGCGTTCTCAAGCAACTTTTTCATTAAGGCCAGAAAGCGTTCTGCATCGGCACCGTCGACGATACGATGATCGTACGTCAAAGCAAAGTAGGCCATCTGGCGAATCGCGATATAGTCGTCTCCATCCGCTGACGTCATCACCTTTGGTCGTTTCTCGATAGTTCCGACGCAGAGGATCGCAACCTGCGGCTGATTGATGATCGGGGTGCCGAACAACCCGCCGAAAACACCGGGGTTGGTGATCGTGAACGTACCGCCTTGAACTTCGTCAGGTTTGAGCCGCTTGGTGCGGGCCCGGTCGGCGAGGTCGTTTGCGGTCGTAGCAAGTTGGGCCAGCGTCAACGTATCCGCATTGCGGATTACCGGCACGATAAGGCCCCAATCAAGGGCGACCGCCATTCCAAGGTTAATGTCGCCCTTGTAAATGATCTGGTCACCGTCGACCTGCGAATTAATTATCCTATATTCCCGGATCGCATTGGTGACCGCCTGGAAGATGAACGGCATGAACGATAGTTTTGTGCCGTATTTAGCTTGAAATTCCGACTGTCTCGCGGCCCGGAATCGTGCGACATGCGTCATGTCGATCTCGTAAACGCTGGTTACGTGCGCCGACGTCTTTCGTGAAATAGTCATGTGCTCGGAGATCTTCTTCCGCATGACCGACATCTTTTCGACCCGGTCTTCGGTCGATGTAAATGTCTTCGGGATCAAGACTTCTTTCTGGGCGGGACTAGCCACAAAAGGTAAGGCCGGAGATCCTTTTATTAAAAGGTCTTCGGGCCGCAATGCCGCGCCGGTCTCGATGAACGACAAAATGTCATTCTTTGTAACTCGTCCGCTAATGCCGGAACCGAGAATACGCTCGATATCTACGCCGTGCTCGCGGGCAATGTTTCGAACCAGCGGACTCGACTTCGTCCGGCGAAGGTCCTCGACCGACCTCCCACCGTTATGGCCGCCGACCGTTGCAGACGCAAGGGCTGCGACAGGAGAGGGCATGGTCTCTGGGGTCGCGTGCTGAGGTTCGGAGGCTTTTACTGCTTCCGCCGGAGCCTTCTCGATAGGCCTGGATTCCCTCACAGTGCCGACAAGGGCCAATACCGCGCCGACCTCAACCGTTTCGCCTTCATTCACGTTTATCGCCAGTAGAATGCCGGCTGATGGGGAGGGTACTTCGGCGTCGACCTTATCGGTCGATATTTCCAGCAGGGCTTCATCTTTTTCGATCCTATCGCCAACTGATTTCAACCATTTGGAAACGGTGCCCTCGGTAATAGATTCGCCCATTTGAGGCATTACCACTTTCGAAGTTTCAGGCTGTGAAACCTCGATCTCAGCTTCGGCGATCGGAGCCGGCGTGGCGGAGGGAATCGTTTCGGGAATTGCGGGCTTCGGTTCAGCGGTCTCAGTTTCCGTCTGCGCCGCACCGCCGGCAACGACCGTTGGGGCCTCATCCCTTGGCAAGCCGTTCTCTGAGGCGGCTTCGCCCTCAGCACCGATCACGCCGACAACTGTGCCGACTTCGACCGTTTCACCTTCCTGGTGACGAATTTCTAACAGAACCCCGGCACCTGGGCTCGGGACCTCCGCATCAACCTTGTCGGTCGAGATCTCGAGCACTGCCTCATCTTTGTCGACATGCTCGCCGACCTTTTTCAGCCATTTCGAAACAGTTCCTTCAGTGATCGATTCGCCCATTTGAGGCATCACGACTTCTACGCTCATATAATCTCCGTGCTCTCTTTAACAGCCTTACGGCCAATGTCTAATGGAATAGAGTACAAGAAAAACCGGGCCAAGAAAACGTGGGAGAATCCTTTGATGCATCCCGACATGCCCTCACTCCGATTCAGAAGGATGGGCAAGGTAACTAAACCGCGATCTTTGATTTCAGAATTTCCGCAAGGGTGTCAACGTCGTTTATGGAAGCGGGGACGGCGATGGTTTTCCCGGTACGGCTCACGATCTGCAGATCTCTCGATCGGTCGCCCGTTATCCACCGCACCGATTCAACCTCGTCCCAACGATACGATGATCTACGAGATTCAAATCCGCCCTCGTAGAGCCTGAAAATGTTACGTCTCTGCGAAATAAGTGAAGATAGAGTCACGAGATAGACCACCAAAAACGCGGAGGCCAGTAGAAAATAAATGAAATTCTGTAATGTGTAAGACGCGAACATCATTGCAATAAAGAACAAAAACGAGAGGACTACAGTGAATACCGCGCGCTGCGTCTGTGCTGCGGACGGCCCAAAGATGCCGACCAGTCGGCCCAAATTATCGGGTTGTGCACTCATATCGAAGAAATAGTATAGGAATTCCTTAAAATCAATCCAATCATCCGCGGTGTAATTCGACTCGAAACATTATTGATATAAAATGAGTATCATCAAGGGAGTTTTAGATCACCAAAACTCACCGGATTATCTTAGAGTCATCTTCGAACCACAAATGAAAAAAATAAGTCTGGCCGTTTTTACACTCGCGTTCACTCTCATTGTGCCGAGTGCCTTCGCACAGCAGCCGGCGTTAACCGCTGCGGATTACTCTCGAGCTGAAAAGATGCTCAGTTTCAACACAGGTCCACTCGTGGACCGGTCTGGAGTCCGACCGATATTTTTACCGGACGGCCGCTTTTGGTATCGCGTGCTCACCTCCACTGGAAGCGAGTACGTCATCGTAGATCCGTCGACCGGCTCGAAAAGATCATCCGCCACGATGAATGAACTTGGCATCGGCAGCGCAGGCGGCGGAACAGCCGCCATAGGCCGCCGCGGCAGGAGCGGAGATCCGGCGACATCACCGGACGGGACCAAGACCGCGTTTATCCGGGACTATAATCTCTGGGTCCGCGATACCGCCACCGGAAAAGAAACACAGCTGACGAAGGACGGCATCAAGGATTTTGGCTATGCCACGAACAATGCGGGCTGGACACATGGACCGAACCCGATAGTAGCTTGGTCGCCGGATTCAAAAAAGATAGCTACTTTCCAGCAGGACGAGCGGAACGTAAGTAACGTTTATCTGGTTCCTGTACAGGTCGGGGCCCCTACGCTTGAAACCTGGAAATCTGCTCTGCCCGGCGATCCTAATGTCCCGATGATCAGCCGAGTTGTGATCGACCTGGACTCTGACAAGGTTACGCGGCTACAGGTCGCTCCTGACCCGCACCGTTCGTCGAACTGCGACGACATCTCGTGTGATGGCGGCTTTACCGACGTCTATTGGGCCCCGGACAGTGCGACACTGGCATTCCTCTCGACCTCGCGCGATCACAAGAACGAAAAGCTCCGTGTGGCGAACGCCTCTACCGGAGCAGTTCGCGAGGTTTACGAGGAATCGACCGGAACACAATTCGAATCGGGCCAGGGTATGGTGAACTGGCGTTATCTGCCGGCCTCAAACGAATTCATATGGTTTACGGAACGCGACGGTTGGGGACATCTTTATCTTTATAACCTCGCGACCGGTAAGCTGAAGAATCAGATCACCAAGGGCGACTGGGCCGTCTGGCAGGTATTGTCGGTCGATGACAAGAACCGCGTTGTCTACGGTCTCGCCGGCGGCCATGATAAAGGCGTGAACCCGTATTTCGGCCAGCTTTTTAAGGCAAACTTCGATGGGACGGGATTTCAAATACTCACGCCCGAACCAGCGAACCACAATATTACGTTTTCTCCTGACGGAAAGTATTTTGTCGATAACTACTCGACGCCGGACACCGCGATCACCGCTACTCTTCGCGACACTTCGGGTAAGTTGATCGCAACGCTCGAGAAAGGCGATGTAACCCGGCTTAAGGCCGCTGGCTGGCAGGCTCCCGTTCAATTCGTGGTAAAGGCGCATGACGGCGTTACTGATCTATACGGGTTACTGTATCTGCCGCCAAATATTGACCAGAGCAAAAAGTATCCGATCATAGACAACATCTATCCCGGCCCACAGGGTGGTGCGATAAATTCCGGAGGTCCGGGCGGCCGGAATTTCTCGTCCTCGCGTGGCGATAATCAGGCACTTGCTGAGCTTGGTTTCGTCGTGGTTCAGTTGGACGGAATGTGCAATCCCCTTCGGTCCAAGGCCTTTCACGATTCGTGCTACGGAAACATGGCCGACAATACGTTGGAGGACCAGGTCACGGGCATGAAACAGCTTGCGACCAAATATCCATTCATAGATCTCGACCGCGTAGGTATATGGGGCCACTCGGGCGGCGGATTTGCCACTGCTGCCGCAATGTTCAGGTTTCCGGACTTTTTCAGGGTCGGAATATCGGAATCGGGCAACCATGATAATCGAAATTACGAGGATGATTGGGGCGAACGGTACATCGGGCTTCTGGCCGGCGATAACTACGAAAAGCAAGCCAACCAGACCTACGCGAAGAACCTGAAAGGCCATCTATTGCTAGTTCACGGTACGATGGACGACAACGTACCGCCGAGCAATACTCTGCTCGTCGCAGATGCCTTGATCAAGGCGAACAAGGATTTTGATCTGATCATGATCCCGAACGCCCATCACGGTTACGGCGCCGCAAGTCTCTACATGATGCGGCGACGCTGGGATTATTTTGTCAAATATCTTTTAGGTGCCGAGCCGCCGAAGGAATTTGAGATCAAGCCCAGACAGGACCCTCGATCGACGATGTAAAATTCCGTTGTTGGAACATTGTTGAAAGGCACGCGGCCACTCGTCGCGTGCCTTTTGCTTTCTGCTTTACCGATCTTTATTCAGTTCTTTAGTTTCGTCTTCACTCTCGTCGAAAAGTACACTTATCGGCGTGTGAGCCGGCGGCAACGCGTCGTCGCGCCGGTTCATTTCTTTTTGGATCATATCTACGACGTCTCGCGCATGTTCGAAATCACCGGACTCGATCTTGAGGGTGACTCTGCCTTCCTTGTTAGGCATCTCATTTAGCTTCGCGAGCGATCTTGCACGGATCTCGATCTTGCTTCCTCGTTTGAAAACACCTTTCTTGAATTTGATGTCCAGGATCTCGGACACGGCGAGACGAGATTCTTTGACGCCGTTCGATATCAGTCCAAAAAGTTTGGATTCAAATTCCAAAACGATTCCCGCGGTCGAAAACTTGGCGACACCGTTGACGCTCGACATACCGCTCTCGGCCTTAAATGGAATGCTCGTAAAACTCTGCATAGTTCACTTTAGCAGGCCACGATCAACGATCCTTAACCGTGCGACAAGTCCCTTTGCTCCCACTGCCCAGACGGAATTTTCGCCTTTTGAAGCAACCGCGTTATAGTTTTCCTTGTCCAAATTTGCCCAATCCTTGCCGCCATTGTATGTAATATCCGATCCCGATGAGCCCGCGGCTAGTATAGTATTTTTCCCGACGAATGTTGCGCCGGAACGGTAACCGGTCAATCCTGATGCGATATGGAAGCTCCGTCCGCCGTTGCTTGTAAATGCCAAATTATTATCGTGCACTTCCGGCTTTTCATAGTTGCCGCCGACAATGACGCCAGTCGTTCCGTTGAGCATGGCGATCGAGAATATCCCGCTTCCGGCCGTTCCGCTCGTGATCGGCGTGTCGAATACCTTCCACGTTTTGCCCTTGTCGCCGGATATATATACGCGAGCCGCATTTCCGCCAGTAATGATGTAAGCATCCTTTTGCGAGCGAACGATCAGGCACGTCCCGCTGGCGGCAAAGGCAGCCTCGCCATCTTTTGCGGCCGGCATCCCAGCCGAAGCGATGGCCGCCCACGTACCGCCGCCATTCGTTGTGTCGATCAAAAGGAATTTATGATCGACGGGGTCCGACATTGCAATACAGTTATCTTTGTCCCAACACGCGATCGCATCGAAGAATGCCTTCTCATCATCGTTTTTGAATTGCAGCATCCAGGTCTTGCCGCCGTCGACGGTTTTATATATTCGCGACGAATCGCCGTTGCCGATGCTCAGGATATAGGCGGTATTTGCGTCAAAGGCTTCGATATCACGGAAATCCAGCTTGCTCGCCTCGGGCACCTGAATTACGTTCCACGACTTACCGCCGTCGACGGTCCTGATCACCGTTCCGCCGGTTCCGCTAGCCCAAACTATCTTTTCGCTCACAACTGAAAGCCCGCGAAAGCTCGAATTGGTAGCCACTGTCTGCTTTATCCACTGAGCGGAGACTGCGAAAGCACAAAGAAAAATGACGCCACAGATTCGCACGGCAGCGGAGGTTCGTGAGCTTCCGAAATTTAACATACTAATAAACCATCCTCGCTTTGATCGTCCCTTTGATGCCCTTCAATATCTCAAACGCTTCCGCCGAAAGCTTGGTGTCGATGTCGAGGATCACGTAGCCGATCTCTTCGTTCGTCTTCAGATACTGGCCGACAATATTGATCCCCGCTTTTGAGAGCCGCGAGTTGATCTGACCCAAAACGCCCGGAACATTTTTGTGAATATGAAGAATGCGATGCGTCCCGCCTATCGGCGGAAGGCTTAGGGCCGGCACGGTTTGAGAGCCTTCGCTCGTTCCGAATTCGAGATAGTTGATCAATTTTGACGTGACGTCAAGCCCGATGTTCGCCTGAGCCTCCTCAGTAGATCCGCCGATGTGCGGAGTAAGAATTACATTGGGCAGCCCTTGCAGAACGGTCGAAAATCCGCCTCCACTCTTTTCAGGCTCCTGCGGAAAAACGTCGACGGCCGTTCCCGACAGCTTTCCGGACCGAAGGCATTTGCCGACTGCCTCCAGATCGACCACGTCGCCCCGGCTGTAATTCAAAAGCATCGCGCCTTTTTTCATATGTTTCAGCGAGGCGGCGTTGATCAGGTTTCGCGTCGTCGGATCGGACGGCACGTGAAGCGTTACGATATCGGATCGTTTCAGCAAGTCCCGCAGTTCTCGGACGGGCTTTGCGTTTCCGTGAGGCAGCTTGGTCGAGGTGTCGAAGTAGACGACATGCATCCCGAGTGCCTCGGCCATTATCGACACTTGCGATCCAATGTTGCCGTATCCGATTATTCCGAGCGTTTTGCCCCTCAGCTCAAAGCTTCCGTTTGACTCTTTGAGCCATTCGCCCCGATGGGCCGCAGCACTCTTGTCCGTGATCTTTCGGATGAGCATTACGCACAGGCCGATCACGAGTTCGGCCACCGAGCGTGTATTGGCGTGCGGAGCGTTAAACACCGCTATCCCGTTTTGCGATGCAGCGGCGAGATCGACCTGGTTGACGCCGATGCAAAAGGCGCCGATCGCCAGCAGTTTGTCGGCAGCCTCGATGACGTTTTTGGTGATCTGTGTCTTGGATCTAATTCCAAGCATGTGAACGCCGCGGACCGCCTTGGCCAGTTCGGTTTCGCTAAGGGCCCCGCCGATCCGCGTGACGTCCGTATATCCCCTTTCGTTCAACTCAGCCGCCGCAGCGTCGGAGATGTTCTCTAGCAGCAGCACCTTGATCTTCGCCCGCGGATAGGATGTATCGCTCATAAAGCTAGAGAATATATCAGAAGCACCTTTTCTTCACATTGAGCGTAGAACACATTCGACAAACTTATCGTGCCTGGGATAACTCACAACCAACGCTAAATGATTGATCCCGTACGTATTTACAAGCTACGGCTCGGCAAATCGGGCGTTACATAAGATAAATCTGTTCCACCTGTTCGATCCGTGTTCCACGCCTCTATCGAACAAATAACCCGTGCATTGGCAACATTTACGGCCACTTTTCCGATGTGTTCCACCGTTTTGCGCAAAATTGTAGGACATTGTCTTACAAATATGCCATCTGACCCGTACTTAAAAAAGTTGCGACATTTTGGCGCTAATCGTGGCATGGATTTACACTTTAGTTGATCACGTGGAACGGCCAATCCGTAACGCTCACAAACTAATTATAGCATTATGCGTGCCATGTACACCATAAAATGTCATAAATGCAACGAATAGTGAAACCAATATAAAAAGGCCGCCGAATCACTCCGGCGGCCTATGACAACGTTTCGAAACCCTCATATTACGATCATTTTATGAGATTCCATTCAATAGATCTGCATCGTCTCAAGATCTTCTCGAAACCCATGCATTCTTACATATGGATCGTCAGATCGTGGACGCCCTCGGCGGCTTCCATGACGCTCTCCGAGACGGTCGGGTGGGCGTGCATGACGCGTCCGAGTTCATCGGCCGTAGTTTCGAGTGCCATAGCAACACATGCCTCCGCCAACAACTCAGTCGCATGCGGGCCGATGATGTGTACGCCGAGGACCTCGTCGTATTTCTTTTCAGCGACGATCTTTACGAAGCCGTCGGTTTCACCAAGGATGCGGGCTTTGCCGGATGCTGAGAAGGGAAATTTGCCGACCTTGACGTCATAGCCGGCTTCGCGGGCCTTGGCTTCGGTCATGCCAACACTGGCGACCTCAGGGTCGCAATATGTGCAGTTGGGTACGAGATTATGCTTGATCGGCTCGACCTTTTTGCCGGCGATCTTTTCAACGACCAGAATGCCTTCTTTTGAAGCCAGGTGAGCAAGCCATGCTGTGTCGATGACGTCGCCGATCGCATAAACGTTGGGCTCGTCAGTTTCGCAATATTCATTTACCTTGATCGTGCCGCGTGGATTTACGATGACCTTAGTGTTCTCAAGTCCCAGATTCTCGACATACGGCATGCGGCCCACGGCGACGAGCAGCATGTCGGCTTCGAACGTCACATCTTCGCCTTTGGCGTTCTTGCCCGACACTTTCACGCCTTTTTTGTCCTTGGTTAGCTTATCGAGCTTGATCCCGGTTTCACACCTGATGCCCTGTTTTTTGAAGGCTCGAGCAAGCTCCTTTGAAACATCGGCATCCTCGATCGGAATAATGCGGTCCAGGAGTTCGACGATGGTCGTATCGCAGCCAAAACGGTGATATACGCTCGCAAACTCAACGCCAACCGCCCCTGAGCCCATTACGATCATTGATTTCGGTACTTTTTCGAGCTCGAGGATGTGATCGGAATTTACGACCTGCTTGCCGTCAGTTTCGAATCCCGGAATAGGCCGGACGACTGAACCGGTGGCAATAATGATGTTCTTGGTTTCGATCGTCTGTTTCTTGCCATCTGCAAGCGTGACCTCGACCTTACCTATACCAGTGATCTTGCCAAAGCCGTTGAACACTGTGGCTTTGTTCTTTTTCATCAAATAAGTAACGCCGGCCGAGTTTTTGGCAACTATGTCCGACTTGTATTTTTGAACGCCCGGCCAATCGAAGCTAAGTTCTTTAACCTTAATGCCGAATTTCTCGAACTGGCCTGCTTTGTCGTACAGGTGCGCAGCATTCAACAGTGCTTTTGTCGGTATACAGCCGCGCAGTCCGCAAGTACCGCCGAGCCGAGCGTCCTTTTCTTTTTCAATGATCGCTACCTTTAATCCGAGCTGTCCAGCGCGGATAGCGGCCACGTAGCCGCCCGGGCCGGAGCCGATAATTGTTAAGTCAAATTGTTCTGCCAATGTAGTTAACCTCTGATAAAAATATAAAAAATAGCGTAATGGTCATTATATGGCTTTCGCCGAAGCCAAGCTAGTGAATCGATCCGGATTTGCGATAAACTAGCTGTAATATGATCCATACAGCCGAATTCCTTTCGGTCGTCGACGATGCGAAAACGCGCATTCGTGAGATCGAAGTTAAAGATACTTTGGACAAGCTGCGAGACGGGGCCAACCTTATTGATGTACGTGAAGACAGCGAATGGTTTGAGCACGCAACTGGAGCGGTCCACATCGGCCGCGGCGTGATCGAGCGTGACATCGTTGCTGCTTTTCCTGACAAATCCTCCGAGCTCATCTTGTATTGCGGTGGAGGTTATCGCTCAGCTCTGGCTGCGGATATGCTGCAAAAAATAGGCTACTCCAACATATGGTCGATGGCCGGCGGATGGACGGCATGGCGCGATGCCGGTGCCCCGATCACGATGGAGATCCCATTCTAGGAGAGTAAATAATGGATGAAAAAAAATACAATGCTCGCGTCAGGACCAAGGCAATAGCCGCAGAGTTTGCGGCCCGCGGCGACACTTCCGGGTGGTTCGACGCACTTTACCGTGAATCGGACGGAAACACCGATGCCATTCCGTGGGCCGACCTTGAGCCCAATGAGTATCTTCAGAAATGGGCCGAAACCAACGGACTCGAAGGCGAAGGCCGCTCGGCATTAGTCGTCGGCAGCGGGCTGGGCGACGACGCAAAATTTCTTTATGACCGCGGTTTCAAAGTCACCGGGTTCGATATCTCGCCCACGGCGATCGAATGGGCGAAGCGTCTTCACGCCGATACTGACATTCAGTTCGAAACCGCCGACCTCCTTGGTGCAAAGCCAGAATGGAAGCACCATTTCGACTTTGTGCTGGAAGTCTATACGATCCAGCCGCTGCCGCTCGCAATACGTCCCAAGGTGATAGACGCGATCGCCTCGTTCGTTGCGCCGGGCGGCCAATTGCTTGTCGTAACACGCGGTCGAGGCGATCAGGACGAACCCGACGAATTGCCTTGGGGCGTTTCTCGTCAGGATCTGAAAGGGTTCGAAGCGAACGGATTGGCGGAGAGATCGTTCATCGAAATGGATGGCCATGAGGACGAGCCATCGCGGTTTGTAGTGCAATATTTAAGAGTATAATAAAGCTATGAACTTCAAACAGTTCTATCTCGGATGCCTTTCACACGCCTCCTATTACATCGGCTCAGGTGACGAAGGAGTTGTCATCGACCCGCAGCGGGACGTTCAGCAATATCTGGACGAGGCCGCCGCAAATGGGCAGCGGATCAAATACGTCATCGAAACGCATTCACATGCCGACTTTGTCAGCGGGCACTTAGAGTTGGCCTCGCGGACCGGAGCCGATATAGTTTACGGCAAGCGTGCGAATACGAAATTTCCGACCTTAAAAGTGTCGGACGGCGATGTGCTCGAGGTCGGACACGTAAAGCTGCGGTTCCTCGAAACGCCGGGACACACGCCTGAGGGAATTACGGTCGCTGCGATCGACACCGAACATCCCGGGGAGCCAGCCAAGCTTTTCACCGGCGACACGCTATTTATTGGGGACGTCGGCAGGCCGGACCTGATCGGCTCGAAGGGTCATACTGCCCAGCAAATGGGGTCGATGCTCTACGACTCGCTCCATGAAAAGATATTGCCGATGTCAGATGAGACTGAGGTTTATCCGGCCCACGGAGCGGGCAGTCTTTGCGGGAAATCTCTTTCGAAAGAGACTTGGTCAACGCTCGGCGAGCAGCGAAAATTTAATTATGCGCTCCAACCGATGAGCCGAGACGAGTTTATTGAGATAGTGGCGGCAGACCAGCCGGAGGCTCCTATTTATTTCCCGAAAAGTGCCGCCCGCAATCTCGAGGGCTCACCTTCGCTTGATGATCTTGCCAAACCCATTGAATTATCAACCGATGATATCGATTCTATTGACGGTGTCGTGATCGACATTCGCAGAAACGTTGATTACGGCGGAGGACACATTCCTAACTCGGTGAACATTGGGCTCGGAGGGCAGTTTGCTTCGTGGGCAGGAATCCTTATCCCTATTGGTACGACCATCGCACTGGTCGGAGAAAATAGATCGCAGATCGACGAAGCGTTCATACGTCTTGCCCGCGTGGGACACGAGACGGTGCGCGGCTATATATTCATCGCGAATTATACGAAACCTCTTAGCCGGATCGGTCAGGTCGAAGTCCAGGAAGTGAGCGATCTCACAGACACCGAGAGATCCATCCAGTTCGTCGACGTGCGGCGTCCGGGCGAATATGCGAACGGCCACGCGGTTTCCGCGATCAACATTTCACTTGAAAAGCTAACAAGCGGTCTGGATAATCTGGATCCCGCCTTGCCTACGTATGTCATCTGTCAGGGCGGATACCGTTCGAGCATCGCCACGAGTATCCTGGAGAATGCTGGATTTCAAACGATCTACAATATTTTAGGCGGAACGTCCGCCTGGATCGACGCCGGGTTAGAAACGGAAGTTTCGGCGACTGCCTGTGCAAGTGCCAAATAGGAGCAGGTCAATGAAATATCTATTTTTTATCGCCCTCTTTGTCTCAGGGCTTGCCGGATGTGGGGCACCGGCCGCGAACACTGATTCGGGCATTCCAAATGTCGCGGCAGAAATTAAGCACGTGTCGCCCGCCGAGGCCGAGGCCGCGGTTTCCAAAGCGTACTCACAATTCATCGACGTCCGAACGCCGGAGGAATATTCCAGCGGCCATGCCTCGCGGGCCGTCAACATTCCGATCGATACGCTTGCTGCGAACTTCGTAATGCTTGAAAAGAATGAGCCGGTTTACGTGATATGCCAGACTGGCCGACGTTCGCAAAAAGCGGCTGAAATGCTGAAAGAGGCCGGCTTCAATAACGTCCTGGACGTAGCAGGCGGGACCACTGCGTGGCAGGCTGCGAGCCTTCCAATGGACACGCGGCCGCCGCACAACATTCCGCCCGCGAAATAACGCCGGTCGCTATTTATATGGACGCAATTATACTGATCGCCATTCTCGGCATATGGCTGCTCTTGCAGCTTGTCGTTTTGCCCAGGCTCGGCTACAGCACCTGAATGCGGGGAGCCTGCGATGCCGGGTCCCGGCCTCCAAACTCAACAGCTGAAACACGGTCGGCTGACAGATTGTCAAATGACGGCCGTGACCAATTGTGACCCAAGAAGAGGCATCCGGAACATTATTTGCGGCAAAGGCATCGGGCTAACAATTTTTCTCGGAAATTAGCGCGACTTGATCGATCCGAAGCGATCCGGGCCCGTCGCCTCGGGCATTGCGAAAAGACCTTAAGATGGAAACGAAATCTACAGAAACACGTATTGAAACAGACTCGATGGGTGAGATCGAGGTGCCCGTGACCGCATATTGGGGTGCTCAGACGCAGCGGTCGCTGATCCATTTTGATATCGGTTTCGACATAATGCCGCGCGAGGTGATCAGGGCTCTCGGAATACTCAAGAAAGCGGCTGCGATCGTCAACTGCGACCTCGGCAAGCTCTCGACGGACAAGCGCGACCTTATTATCGAGGCGGCTGACGAAGTGATCGAGGGCAAGCTTGACGCGCATTTTCCGCTTCGGGTTTGGCAGACTGGTTCCGGCACCCAGACCAACATGAATGCCAACGAGGTCATATCGAACCGCGCGATCGAGATCGCCGGCGGCGTCATGGGCTCAAAATCGCCGATCCATCCGAACGACGATGTGAATAAGTCACAATCGTCGAACGACACGTTTCCTACCGCAATGTATATCGCCGCCGCCGAACGAATGACCGCTTTGATCCCTGAGGTCGAAAAGGTCCGCGACGCGATCAATGCAAAAGCAAGCGAATTTGCGGATGTGGTTAAGATCGGGCGAACTCATTTGCAGGACGCGACGCCGATGACCGTTGGACAGGAATTTGGCGGCTGGGCGAGTCTGGTCGCACGCGATGTCGATAGGCTGAGATTGGTGTTGCCGGGCCTATTTGACCTCGCGATCGGCGGCACGGCTGTTGGCACGGGCCTCAACGCCCATCCAGAATTTGCTGAGCGTGCGGCGGCGAAGATCGCTGAATTGACCGGACTTCCGTTTAAGTCGCATCCCGACAAATTTGCAGCCCTTTCGGCCCACGACGAGGTCGTCTTTGCGTCCGGAGGCTTAAAAACGCTTGCCGCCAGCTTGATGAAGATAGCCAATGATATTCGCTGGCTGGCCTCGGGTCCGCGGTGCGGAATTGGCGAGATAAGCTTGCCCGAAAATGAGCCAGGAAGCTCGATCATGCCGGGAAAGGTCAATCCTACGCAGTCTGAGGCGATGACGATGGTTGCTGTCCAGGTCTTTGGCAACGACGCGGCGATCGGTTTTGCAGGCTCACAGGGAAATTTCGAGCTCAATGTATTCAAGCCGGTGATGATCCACAATTTTCTTCATTCGGTGCGGCTGATACATGATGCATGTCACGGATTTGTCGACTATTGCATCAAGGGAATCGAGCTAAATCGCGACAAGATAGACCACTATCTGCATGATTCACTGATGCTGGTCACTGCGCTCAATCAGCACGTGGGATACGACAATGCAGCAAAGATAGCCAAATACGCCCACAAAAAGAAAACGTCACTGCGTGACGCAGCTATAGCGCTCGAAATATTGGAGGGTGCTGAATTCGATCGATTGGTAAAGCCTGAGGAGATGACGCATCCTTAGGATTCCAGCCACTTGGTGTCGTCGCGCTCGGTGGCGACCTTTTCCCAGACTGTTTCGGATACGAGCGGCGAATTCAGACGGTCAAGTTTTTGATCCGCCGGTAAACTGCTGTCATCAAGTATTGATCTGATCTCGGGCTCGGCGTCAAATTGGGGGCCTTTCCCGAACATCAACACGACAAACTCAATCTGATCCATCGCGTGGACGAATCCGTACGTCTCCGAGCGCGTCACGGCAGAACGTGCCATTGAACGAAGCTGCTCTGGATCGTGTTTTTTCTCAAGTTCCGGGTCCTCAGTTTTCACGCGTGCCACGAGAATGTCAACGAATTCTTCCTCGTTGCCCTTGAGCATCGCGTCTATTTGATCTTTTCGTATAACTAACAATTTTTACCTCGCTTGATCAGCCGCCAATTATGACAGTCGGTTCTCCCATCGTGATCTTATTAGGCGGCCCGAGCGGTTCGACGATCGTATCTCCCATCCTGCAGGCCGGCATCATGTCGACCAAAACAGTTGCCGATCCGTCGACCACGACCCCGGGGCCGTGCGGCGGGATCGGCGACGGCGTCATACACATGTGGATGTCCGACATGGCTGCCATTCCGCTGATCATGCTTCCCAGCGACGCGAGAGCCGCGGCCTTGGTGGCTTGTTCCGCGGCATAGGCGGCCGGCGCACCGGGCGTTCCAGCCGCTGCGGTGGTTCCGGCGACGGCGGTCTTGACAGCAATGTCGGCGGACGCCTTTGCGGACTGAAGTGCGGCTGCGGCAGCCGCCGGAATTCCGCGCCATGCAGGCTTAAACCCGATAAGCACATCCTTACTGCCCGGACCCGGAGTGAGCACGAGCGGCAGTGGATGGGCGACAGGATCTGCGATTCTTGCGGCTGGTTTGCCTGGCATTTTATTTCTCCGATGTCACGTTTAGATCGCTTCGTCTTAATTCTGCGTTTTCCAGCGAATAGGAGGTCAGCGTTTCCGCTCCGCTTTCGGCAAAAAACGCGTCTATCGGGCCAAAGAACGTTTTGAGTTCACTGCCGTTACACGTCGGCAAATATTTGTGCAGAACCCGCGGGTCGTAAAATCGAAATTTCATCGGCCTGCCGTCTTCGTCGTGGACTGATGCAAGCGACCGGAAATGCTTTCGCAGATCGATGATCGAATGACGTGAATGCGCAAATATTCCCCAATGCTTTCCGAGATCGGCATCCAGCAGCCAGTCGCAGAACTCCGTTCCGGGCTTCAACCGCACCATGTAGGGAGCAACAGTTGCCATGTCGGGCTCGAGATCGCCGGGGAACAAGCAATAATTGATAGCGGCAGTTAGGAACATTTTCTCCCGCAGCCCATCGACCTGCGCGCCGTCGAGTATGGCGTAAACGTTCGTCGGGCTGGCGAATAATATCTTTTGGAGATTATCTTTCATTTGTTATTCGTAAATTTCCGCCTTATCAGCCTTACACGAAGGGAGCTCCACTTGCGGCTGCACCTTGCATGGCGGCCGCACCCGGGCCGAAAGTTTTCGCGGGCGGCGGAGAATTGCGTTGTGCCGACTCAGGACTGGTGCCGGGCTGGGCGTTATCTGCCTCTTTAGCAACCTTCGGTGATGTCGGGCTTGAGCCGGAACCGCTGCCGGCTGCACCGCCGCTGTTAAGCATGACCATCGTACCTTTAATGAAGATCCCGGCGGGATTGATATTGATAAAGTTTCCGCCGACCTTCAGAGTTAGGGATACACCTGCCTCGATCACGGCGGTCATTCCCGCCTTGATGTGCACCTCGGATCCAGCTTCGAGAGCGTAGTTCGAGCCCACTTTCTCTTGCATGTTCGAGCCAGCATTGACCGACATAGTTCCGGTGATCTTTTCGTTGTGGTCACCCTCGACAGTTAGATGCTTGTCAGCCCTTACCTTTTCGAATTGGTCGTGAATAACAATTAAGTGACGGTCGTTGCCGATCCACTCCATCGCATCATTCTTAATGCGGATGTCCTCGTTCTTTTGGCCGTGGATGAAGATCTGTTCTTCGCCCCGCTTGTCCTCGAACCGAAGCTCATTGAATCCGCCGCCGCCCTTACTGCTATTGGTCTTGGTGGTCGACTTGGTCTTTTCATCGGGCAGCGTGTAGGGCGGCATAGCCCCGGCATTGTACACGGAGCCCACGATTATGGGCTGGTCCGGATCGCCTTCCAGGAAATCCACCAGGACTTCCATTCCGATGCGCGGAATGAATATTGAACCCCATTTATTTCCTGCTATCGATGTCGCAACGCGAAGCCAACACGATGACGATGCGTTAGCCTTTCCCTCGCGGTCCCAAAAAAACTGGACTTTCACCCTCCCGTATTTATCCGTAAATATCTCTTCTCCGTCTGGGCCGACGACGACCGCGGTCTGGCTGCCGTGCACGATGGGTTTTGGCGTGCGCCGGGCCGGGCGAAACGGCGCCTGGCCGGCACCCTGTGCAATACTCGCAAAATTGACCAAATATGCGTTGGCTACGATATCGTCTGACACATAGCTAGGTGTTTGAACCGCCTCGGTCTGCACGTTTACCAATATATGAAAGCGATTGTTGGCATCTACGGGATGAGCGTTAAGTTGAAACTTATAGCCGGCGGTGAGCGAACAGCAATCCGCGGTCGCATATCCGCTTTTATAGTTGACGTCCAGTTCCTGCTGCCGAATGTCGGTGGTGCGCTGCCGGTCGGTGAAGACTTTCTGGAGATTGGCTGGTTGTTCGCCGCCTCCCGAGTCGATACCATCAAATCGCTTTGAATAGCCACCGGGGAAATCATAGACTTCCATTTTTTGGTTTCCGCCAATGCTGAAGCGGCTGAGCTGAGTAGTCTCGAGCGTATTCTTCGGAAGCTGGAAGTTGTGGTCCCGAAGCATAAATTTGCCTGTTCGAAGGCGGTCGGCACTGTGCCATGTCTGGATCATTCCCGTCCAGTGATCGTCGAGCATCGAAGCATCGTTTACAAACGGGATCTCTGATTTTCCCGGGCAAGGGCGATGCGACCCGTCTGTGTTGGCGATGATCATTCGATGTGAGGACTCGGAATGCTCGAAATAATAATAAATGCCCTCTTCCTCCATCAATCGAGACGCGAAGTCCCAGTCCGATTCGCGGTATTGTACACAGTAATTCCGCGGCTCGAACGTTCCCTGCACCTCCATGTCGAATTCGAATCCGGTAAATACCTTGGAAATGATGTCGGGAACCGAGATGTTCTGAAAAATGCGACTCTGAACGTTTTGGGTAAGGAACCAAAACCGGGGCATCAACTCAGCATGGTATTTTGAAAACCGGTCATTACGGTTGCCTTGGGTAAAGCTGACACAGATCCCATTGAAAAATCTTATAGTTCCGTCATTCTGCTTAGCCGTCACCGTCATAGGCTGGCCGAGCACCTGCTGCGGGTCGATCAGGGTCGGCTCGGTTCCGGGGGCGTCCTCTTCATGGAGAAGATCTACCTCAAAGCTGAAGAGCTGCGAGAGGGCCTCACGGCTGCGGATACGCTTAATGAGAAGATGATCGTATTCAAGCGTCGTCGTTATTTTGAGTAAACGGTCTTTCTGAGTAGTACGCATAGATTTATACAGCCAGAGGCTGCAACGATTTGACGGACATATCGCCGCGATTTTGCCTAGTAGAAACCAAACGTAGCCTCCCAGCGGAGACTGTCAATATCACCTTCCATAAGCAACGGACTCGAGGTCAACTGCCGTACATGTCCGTGCCAATCGGTACCCTCGCCAGGCAAGGCCTCGACCATCGAGCCTTCGAAAAAACCGTACCGATCGGCAATCTGCAGATCGAGCGAGGCACGGACCCGAATCGCGAAATCGCGTGCCATTGCGTAGATAAACCTTACGCCGATCGAATTCAGATCTTCTGCACCTGAAGCGTCGTCCGAACCGCACGTCCGCTGATACGACGGCTCTGACCTCAAACCGGCCGCGACCTGACAGCAATGCACTTCAATGCCTTCGCCGCCCGAGCCGATAGGCTTCAACAAGTGCCGAAGAAAATCCGCGAAGTTTGAAACATTATGTTCGTCGATCCCTTCGCCAATGTAGATCGTCCCGGGGCTGCCGTGGCCGTTGAAAAGCAGCAGGTCGACGATCTCATTCGGGGACGCACGTTCCTCGTCCGTCAAAATACGGAGAACGGCGGCAGCAACTTGCCTAACGCTCAGGCCGCCCGGAACTATGACATGCCGAACATCAAGTCCCGTGTGGCGGGAAAATGTTCTGCCCGCGTCCGCGATGTCCTCCGAATGAACGTAAATGTACATATCATTTCAGGAGCCGGGACGATCGCGTCCCGGCTTCGGTAAAGGCTATTCAAACGAATAGTCGAACTGCTCATCGCGGACGCCGACATGAACGAGCCGGATTCCTTCGCCGCTTGCCATCCGCGCGAGGACCTCACCGCTCATCTCCGGCAATAATGTCCCGGTCAGGATGTTATAAACATTACGCGCTCCGCTGTCGACATCTGTGCATCGCATCGCGACTGTTTCGACCACGGCGTCGTCATACGAGAAGTGCGCCCCATGATTGTCGCGTATCCGTTTCGCGATCTTGCCCAGCTGCAGCCTGATGATCAACCTCATGATCTCATCCGAGATCGGATAGAAGGGCACGGTCACCATTCGGCCGAGTAATGCCGGCTTGAAAGCCTTGTTGAGTTCTGGTTTGATAGCTTCGACCAGGCCTTCCGGCGATGGCATCGTGTCGGGGTCTGCACAAAGCTTCATGATCGTGTCGGTCCCGACGTTCGACGTTAGCAAGATGATGCAGTTCTTAAAGTCGATCTCGCGGCCTTCGCCATCTTCGAGCACGCCCTTATCAAAGACCTGGAAGAACAGCTCCATCACATCCGGATGGGCCTTTTCGACCTCATCAAGCAGGACGACAGAGTAAGGTTTACGCCTAACTGCTTCCGTGAGAACTCCGCCTTCGCCATAGCCGACGTATCCCGGAGGCGACCCCTTTAGGCTAGAAACAGTATGGGCTTCCTGATACTCGCTCATGTTGATCGAGATGAGATTTCGCTCGCCGCCGTAAAGACTGTCTGCAAGAGCAAGAGCTGTCTCGGTCTTTCCGACACCCGACGTACCGACTAGCAAAAAGACGCCGATCGGCCGCTTAGGATCGGTCAGACCGGCACGAGCCGTTCGAATTCGCTGGGATATCGCCTCCAAAGCGTGATTTTGGCCGAGAACACGTTCCTGCAAAGTTTCGGCAAGCTTGAGGACGGCGTTTATCTCATCCGCGACCATCTTGCCGATCGGAATTCCTGTCCAGCCGGAGATCACTTCCGCGACAGTTTGGCCGTTTACGACGGGCTGCATTAGCGGATCTTCGCCCTGGACCGCTTTCAATTCTGCATTCAGACGCTTGAGTTCGCCTCTAAGAAATTCTGTATCGACCGCTTCGACAGGAGCTGCCTCTGCCGTGGGCGCCTCCGCGTTTTGATCGCCCTCGCCTGCGGGCTCGGCCGGCTCAGCGTCCTGACTTACGGCGTCGTCGGCCGCCGGCGGAGTGTCGAGACGAGACATTTCCAGCTTTATACGGATGTTTCGGATCTGATTGGTGAGGTCTTTTTCTTTTTCCCACTGCGTTTTGAGAACGGCAAGCTTTTCTTCCGCGGTCGTCTTTAGTGCCGTGATCTCTGTGAGTCGGTTATCGTGATCCGCACCCGTGACTTGTTCACGTTGGAGCGATTCCATCTCCGAGCTCAGGTTCTCGATCTTTCGCGTCTCGTCCTCGATCGATGCCGGTGTCGCTCCCTGTCCGATCGCGACCTTTGCACAGGCGGTATCGAGCACGGACACGCTCTTATCAGGCAATTGCCGGCCCGTGATGTAACGGGCTGACAATTTAACGCACTCGGTGATCGCCTCATCCAGGATGCGAACGTTGTGGTGCTCCTCCATCTTGCCGGTCAATCCACGCATCATTGCCACGGCCCGTTCTTCGTCGGGCTCCTCGACCTTCACGACCTGAAATCGCCGGGCGAGAGCCGCATCTTTTTCAAAATATTTTTTATACTCAGCCCAAGTGGTCGCCGCGATCGTGCGAAGTTCACCTCGGGCGAGCGCCGGCTTGAGCAGGTTTGCGGCGTCATTCTGGCCTGCCTGTCCGCCCGCACCGATCATTGTGTGGGCCTCGTCGATGAACATGATTATCGGCTGGGGCGAAGATTTTACCTCGTCGATCACAGATTTGAGCCGATTTTCAAACTCTCCTTTAACGCCGGCACCTGCCTGGAGCAAGCCGAGGTCGAGCGAACGCACGGAAACATTCTTAAGCGGATCCGGAACGTCACCGGCAGCGATCCTGGCGGCAAACCCCTCGACGACGGCGG
This sequence comes from Acidobacteriota bacterium, assembly GCA_040005135.1. Classification (GTDB taxonomy): domain Bacteria; phylum Acidobacteriota; class Blastocatellia; order Pyrinomonadales; family Pyrinomonadaceae; genus OLB17. The sequence continues at coordinate 31,339 of JBDTZO010000164.1, forward strand.
TCTTTCCGACGCCGGCCTCGCCGGTTAGGATCGGATTGTTCTGACGCCGGCGTGTAAGGATGTCGATGATCTGCCGGATCTCCGCATCGCGGCCCAGAATCGGATCGATCTTTCCGGCGGCAGCTTTTGCCGTCAGGTCCTCGGTGTATTGGTCAAGTGCCTTAGTTTTTCCGGGTACGCCGCTAGCTACAGGAGCCCCGTCAGCAGAGCTCGCAGTTTCACCGAGAGCGACCGCATCGCGTTCCTCTTCGGAATCAGCCGTAATTTCCTGCAGCTTGCTCTGCAGCGATTCGGCTGAAATATGATTGAATTCGCGAGAGATCTCACGAGCAATGCGGGCGAGACTGTCGTTCGAAACGAGTGCAAGAACCAAATGGCCCGAACGTACCCTCGCCGCTCCGAAATCGACCGACGCGAGCAGCCATGCATCCTGAAACCAATTAGGAAGACGGTCGCTGAGCCCGGGCGTCCGCGAATTACCGGATTTGAGCCTGCCAAGAGCATCATTCACATCTTTTGCAAGACGGTCGACGCTGACCTCATAGTGATTGCAAATGCGGTGAAGGTCCGTGTTATCAGCCTGGAGCAATTTGGCCAGGATGTGCTCGATCTCGACATCATAATTAGTTCGGGAAAGGCAAAGTCCCGCCGCGCCCTCGAGAGCTTCTCGGCAGGTATCGTTTAGTCGGCCGATCAAGGATTTCAAATTTACATTCATCGCTTCGTTCTCCTAAATGGGAATATATTAACTTGCATTCTGCAACACCAATTGATCATCGTCGCTCGTGAAGGCCTCTGTTTTTAGCCATGTCGTCCAGCCGACCATCGGCTTTCGGATCGCACGCGTCGTGAGCACCGTTCCGGGCACCTGTTTTGCTTCAAGTACGATCTGCAGATCAAAATCGACCTCGTCCCCAGACATGAATCGTATTGTAGCGAGCAACGCCTTATTAGCCGAACCGCTCGGTAGAAATGCCTGGAACCGCTTGAAGTCCATCGGGCCGAGTCGGACGCGGAATTTCGACTGCTGGTCCCAAATGCCGCTTCCGGCGATCGCGGTTACACCTAAGGCCGAGTTTTCCACGCCCAGCTGAGTGAGATCTTCCGGGCCAAGCCGCAGCCATTGGCCGAAAAACTGGATCACATTTGCCGGCACCTGAAACTGCTCGGAGATCACATTCTCAAGGGCGTTCTGCGAGTGCGGCTTTTGGGCAATGAGCCCGACAAACGGCAGCAGGCTTTCGTCCTCAAGGCTCATCCGGCCCCGAAGGCCACGCGAACCGAGACCCGCGAAATCAAATAGAAAGCCCGTAAAATCGTCGTTGCCGCGTTCATAGCCGACAGGGAAACGATATTTAGCCCACGCGCGGTAGAACAGTGAAACCGCTCGATGCGTAAACATGTCGAGAAATGCCCACAGCGTGTTGTCGCGATGCCGAATTCGGTCGAGAACCAACTCGGTATAGTGTGTCGGCAACACGCCGCTCACACCGGCCATTCCCATAAAATTGACGATCATTTCCGTGCGCTCTTCGCTGTTATCGGCTGCGACCTTTCGGATCTCGTGGATCTCACTCGGCGGAAAGTCGAAACCTATGCGCGACCGGAATCTGATGACCTCTTCGCTAGGCAGTGCCTCGCCGCCGACTGGCTTTCGATCTCGAAAAACGCGTTCGAGCAGCCTCACCGCCTGAAAGAATTCAAAGGCGTAAGGCTCGTCGGCGAGGTGCTGGTCGAGCGATTTAGTCGGCACTTATAACAACTCCTGCTCGCCGGCCCGCGGCGGAAAGCGTCTAATAATTTCCTCACGCTGCATTGACTTGATCACCAGCTGATTGAACGAGTTGACCGACGCATAGAGCCCTAAAAAGCGCTCCAGTACATTTGCAAACAGAAATAGCCCGCTTCCGACATACTGTTCTTCATCGAAAGTTATCGTCGTTTCCAAACCTCGTACAAACCCCGAACCGATGCGCCCGCCGATCTGCCGCACCACTTTTTTTGTTTCGACGCTGATAATGCCGAGGATCTGCTTGCGCGAAACCGACGATTCGTCAAAGTTGTAAAGATGCAGGATCTCTTGAAGAGCCTCGGGCGAGCCATTCTCATTGTTAACGAGCGAGAGGTAGTTGAGATTTAGATGAGATATCAATCGCCATTGAGCAGAGCGGCGCTGCGGAGGGCGGATCGTCTCGGTCGGCTTGGTCAGGCAGCGTACCCGCGATAACAGTGCGGTGCCCTCGACCTCGAAATCACCCTATTTACCGCCGAAGGGAAGTTTGCCGGGCAGATCGCGGTTATGACTGTTTGTCATTCTTTAATTGAAAGTTATCGTTAGTCAGTTTAAGGTTGTCAATTTTTAGTCTGGCAATTTCTGCCATTAGTTGACTGTTGTTATTGGTGCCAACAGGTTGCGTCTTGGGAAGTACCGGAACGGTATTCCTGTTTTCAATATCCTTAACAGAATAATAGAGTACCGCATTGTAAGCCGAAAGGTAATTGGCCATATCCTTTTTGTAGGGCTTCAGCAGTGCATTAGCAGAATCATTTCTCAGGTTAATAACCAGTTTATTGATATTGTCAATATAGTGCAG
>JBDTZO010000229.1:0-33872 GCA_040005135.1 Acidobacteriota bacterium
TTCTGCTCCGGCGATCAGTGATTTTACGGTTGTGATAGCAATGAAGCCTCAAGGAGAAGATGCGTATTACTATCGGGGTTCGACATACCTCGGACTGAAAATTTACGACAAAGCTCTCGTGGATCTAAACAAAGCGATCGAGCTTAATCCGGCCGACGCCGAGGCTCATCACAAACTCGGCAATCTGTATCGTGATCAGGGTGATGCGGAAAAGGCACTTGCCGCATACAGTAAGGCGATCCAGGCCGATCCGAAACAACACATCACATATCTGATGCGCGGGCAGCTTTACGAAAAGCGAAATGAACTCGACAAAGCCTTTGCAGATTTTAATAATGCTGTTCTGATTAGCCCGAATGTCGCTTTATATGTCTTCAGCCGTGGAAAAATTTACAATAAGCAGGGAAAGTTTGGACTTGCCGAAGCTGATTTCAAACGTGCCGTTGAACTCGATCCGCATATGACAACCGAAGTAAGCGCTACCTTAACGCTCGCAGCATCGCCGAAGATAGCAATGATCGAACCGTGGAAACCTCCCGTCGATTTGAAAGCTAAAGCCTCCGAGCTGTATCTGTCAGCCTCTAATCTCTCTGCCGCAAAAAAATATAACGAAGCCATTACGGACTTGTCGGAGGCGATCAGGTTAAATTCTGCACTGTCGTCTGCATACGCTTTGCGCGGGCAAATATATCTTGAACGGTCGCTCTTCGATAGCGCCATTGCTGATCTATCTAAAGCTCTCGATAACGCGGACGGCAATACACAAGATGATTTCGTCGCCCTCACGGACCGCGGGTTCGCGTATTATAAGACTAGGAATTACACTTCTGCCGCAGCCGATCTCACGCTTGCGGTCACGCTCTCGCCGACCAACGCTCGCGGTTTGTACTATCGCGGTCTCGTGCACATGGCTATGAAAAACAAAATGAAGGCACGCTCCGATTTTCAGGCAGCCCTAAAGATAAACCCAAATTACGATGAACCAAAGCAAGAGCTGACTAAGCTGCAAAAGATCAGGCTTCCGTAACTATAGCGGTGGTCAGCCCCGCATCGCTTCTTATTCCACATAATAGACCGGCTGACAGCTAAATACCTTCTTATCGTGTTCGAGCATCTTTTGGGTGTTATCGAGCTTATGGATCCGGTCGTCGACGAAGTCGATCTGGTCGGAAGATCCTTTGAGCTTTCCCTGATCGTAAAGTTGCTTAAGCGGGGCAAATGCGGTGATCGCCTTGGTGGTGAGAGCGGTCAGTATCGGGATCTGGGCACACACTGGGCTTTTACCAACAGCGGGCGTCGCTTCCTTGCTCTTTTTCAATGCTATATAGATATCGATCTTTGCGGCCAGATCTGCCTCGATCGGATCGTAGATATCAAAAGCAGCCTTGTAAGGCACGCTCATTTCCTTAGCAGTCGCACGGGCGGCGTTTACTGTCGGAACAAGCTCGTTATAGTGTTTTTTTAACCATGCATCATTCGGAGCAAGTCCAATAGCCGATTGCAGATCCGCGAGGGCTTCGTCGTATTTTCCCCAGCCTTCATACATTAACGCTCGCCGCATATAGTCGCCGGAGGCTCTGTCAGGGAAGCTGATGTTCTTTGTAACATCCGCGACGGCCAGTGGGTATTTCTCAAGCTTAAAATATAGCGCCGAACGATATGTATAGCCGATCGAACTATCAGGCAGCAGTTTTATGGTTTGAGTGTAATCCGCGAGAGCCTCGTCATTTTTCTTGAGAAACTCGTAAACCTGTCCGCGTTCTACATAAGCATACGGAAACTTTGGCTCGGCTTTGATCGATCTCGTGAAATAGTTGATAGCTTGGTCGGCGTTATTTTCTTTTACGTAAATGCGTCCGAGGTGATAATTAGTCACGCTGTCATTTGGATTGCCCGCTGCGACCGACAAAAGATCAGCCTTAGCTTCTGCAAATTTAAGATCAGCTATGTAGAGCAAACCCCTCTGTTTGTGTGCATCGGCGTTATTGTTGTTGAGCTCGATCGCCTTAGTAAGATCAGCCATCGCAGCAGGTGTGCTGAAACCCGGCGAAGCCAGAAACGACATCCCGCGTTGGTAATAGTAGGCCGACGTGCTCGGGCTGAGCTTGATGGCCTGGCTATAGTCGGCACGTGCCAGCTCGGTCTTTTTCTGAGCTAAATATATGTCGCCGCGAAGTGCTAGGGCTTTTACGTCCTTGCTATCCTTGGCTAAAAGGCCGTTCATCGACCGCAGGGCCAAGTCGTAATCTACTTTCTCTGTCGCGGGTTTCGTTTCTGTTTTCAGGTCCGTCACAGCGGGCGGCGGGACAGCCGTTGCCCCTGTTTTTTGAGCGAGACATTTCCAGATCAACTGCCGCGTCAAAATATCTCCGCCGAGCCCGGCCATCGTGTCTGCAGCGTCGCTGGCTTTGACCGCGAGGTCCGATTTGCTGTCGATACGACCCGATTCGACCAAGTCGGACATTTCGATAGACTCGGCAGACGCCAGATCGTAAAGCGCATCGTAATCCGCGAGCGCTTTGCATATCGAATTGTCGTCCGCCGCACGATAAAACGCGTTGCGGTTGTTCTTCTTGTTATCGAATTTTAGGGCGTTCTCGTAGGCATCCGCCTTGTCGCCCGCCTCTTCGAGCAACGGTGCGAGATGTTCGAATTCTTTCGCGTGGGCCTTAAATGCTGTCTCATCATCGACGATAGGCGGTTGCCGAACGCCCGCAACAAGTTTGAGATGCTCGGCGGCGAGCGGGTAGCCGGACGAAAGCTCCAACGTCTTTCGATAGTCCGCTGCGGCTTTGGCATTCTCGCCCATAAGCCGGTAGGTCTCGGCGCGGGTGAAATACGCATCCGTTAAACCCGGAGTCGTCTTTATCGCATTATTAGAAATGTCGATAGCTAGGTCAAAGTCTTTTTTAGACGCGTCATTTTGTCCACGATCTTTCTCGATAAGGGCACGGACATAGATCGCCCGGACCTCGGCCGGGTCTTTCTTTAGCGATGCCGTCACATCGTTCAAGGCTTTATCAGAATCTTTCTTGTAATAATACGCCAGCGCGCGGTAGCTGAATATGAACGCATTAGGCCCGCCCTTCTTGAGATAGCCATTAAATATAACGATCGCATCGTCGTATTTACGCTCCTCCATCAACTGCGGAACTTTCAATATGTCCCACGCGTCGGATTTCTCCTTGAGCGGGCCGAGATAATCGCCAAGGTCAGACATGTCTAGCATATCTTTCGGCGAAGGCTTCGGCGTTGGTGACGGAGCCTTAGTTTGTGCTAACGCCTCTACCGAAAAGCCTAATGAACAGACAACGAGAAACAATGCGAATAAGGATTTCATTTAATTAATTGGCTTGTTGATGTGTGATTGACGTATGCGAATCTTTACGGCTTCGCAGTCGTGGGGTCATTAAAACATCGACCGATCGCCCTCCGATCCCGGGGCTTTGCAGCATTTATTGTAGCCGAGCTGGGTAAAGGGATGCACAGTTAGAATATAAAATTTTACGCCGTTGGCTTAGGCTCGTCGTCGTTGGAGTCGGGCGGCGGAGGCTGAGACTGTCGTCGCCAACAGTACGTCTGCTCTGCGACACGCCGATATGATAAAGTAATTCGAAATCAAATCGTCCGCCAGGAGCGTTAAATCGTGAAGATCTTGTTCAACCTGCTTGCTGCTATTTTGTTGCTAACGCCGTTCTGTCTGGCACAGGATCCGCTGCCAGTGCTCAAGTCGAGCTGGAAGGTCACCGTGCAAAAGGCGGTGCAGGTCGAGACCCCGACGACGGGGCCGGCGAGGCTGATGACGGCCGATGATTCCAATATCGCTCGTACCAACCGGGCCGCGATGACCGATCACCCGCAAGATCCGCGGGATATGTCACCGGATGGCCGACGAGCGGCTATCGAAAAGAACGAACAGGAAGCCCGGACGCCGCAGCCGCAGGACGTCAAGGGCTTTCAGTATTCCGCAACCGTCCGCAACGACGGAGCCAAAACGGTAAAGGTGATCTATTGGGAATACCGCTTTACCGAGCTCGCCAATTCGGCAAATGTCTCTCGCCGTCAATTTGTCTGTTCCATCAATCTAAAGAAAGGGGGCGAGATGGATCTAGCTGCTTTTAGCACGCTCAGCCCGAGCGACACCATCGATGCCGAGAGTCTCCAAAAGGCCGCTGAAAAGCTCTTTGACGAAAAGGTGCTCGTCAACCGCATTGAGTTCGCCGACGGAACGCTGCTGCAACGCGGCAATTGGAAATTCGAGGATGTCCAAAAGACCGTCGAACACTTGACCCAGAAACCGACGGGCAAAGAGAACTGCAGCGCGTTGTAAGCCGCTGTTCAGTTCTACGACGCCGCAGCATTCCGGATCTGCCATTTCCCTGACCTTACGAGTTATCGGATACCGTAAAGATGAAAGGTGAGATATCAACTGTGATCAGACCTTACCCTTTCTCTTTCTTAGTCAGATAGAGCACGTAGCTGACGGCGGTGATCACGATAAAGTAAACCATCGCGAGCATGTGAATGTTTACCTCTGGAATAACGGCCTTGGTTTTTTCGGCGTCTTTCAGATAGTTGAACATTGGGTAGGTGTACGGAATTAGATATCCGAACCTCCAGGACAGTGCACCCAGAGCCCCGACCCAAAATACAAATCCCAACCCGACCGGCACGAGGAAATTCTTAGACCTCAAACTAATGAGATATTGCAACGCAATTATCGGCAGGGTATCGACAAAGTACAAAAGATTTTCCTGCAGAAAAAATGCATAAGGCATTGGCTCGGCCGGATATGGTGTGCCGCTGACCAGCAGATACGGGACCATCGCAGAGAGATAGATACCGACATTGAAAAGCAGAAAGAACAATAACATCAGCACCAGGATCACCGACATTTTCGAAAAAAATATCGTCGTATACGACAGCGGCATTGTGTGGAGCTGCTTCCACGTGTTGTTCTTATACTCGATCTGAGCGATCAGGCTGGTCGACAGAATTGCCCCGAGCGGCAAGAAAAATACGGCCATCGACTCCCACGAGTTTTTCCAAAGCAGATCCCAGAACCTCTCGGCCGAGTAGATCTCCGGCAATTTCTGATAATTTACCAGGCGGGCGATGATGATGATCGCGGGCGTAAAAAAACCGCCAACGACGACCATCCAAAAAGCGAGACTGCGCTTTGTTTTGAGCCATTCGCTTTGAAAACTGTGAAGGAAAGTTGCCGTCATTTCTTAGCCGTTTATCAGATCCATAAAGATCCGCTCCAGATCGTTCTTTACCACGCCGACCTCAAAAACATTCACGCCCGCCGCCACCAATTGCCGATTGAGCTCCGCGATCTGTTCACGATCGAGAGCGGGCAGAACACAGCGGCCATTTTGATAGTCTCCGTGCAGCTGATTTCGCTCCATTACAGTGCGCGTCATCGCAGGATCGCCGGTCTCGAATACGACCGAGAGCGATTGCTGCTGCTTCTCTTTCAGCCCGTCGAGCGTTCCTTGAAACATCATGGTTCCCTTGTGGATGATGCCGATATGGCTTACGAGTTTGTCGATCTCGGATAGCAGGTGGCTCGAGATCACGATCGTTATACCGTCTTCGCGGTTTAGCCGCTGCAGCAGCTCGCGGATCTCGATTATGCCATTGGGGTCGAGGCCGTTGGTCGGCTCGTCCAGGATCAAAAGCTCGGGGCTGTTGAGCATGGCAATGGCGATGCTCAATCGCTGCTTCATCCCGAGCGAGAATTCGCCGGCCTTCTTTTTGCCCGTATTCGCAAGGCCGACTAGCTCAAGAACCTCGTTGATCCGTTGTTTTGAACATTGATAGATCCGCTGCAGCAATAGCAGGTTTTCGACCGCGGTCAGATGCGTGTAGATCGACGGGCTCTCGATCAGCGAACCGATTTTTCTCAATGCATTGACACGATCGTCTTCAAATTCCCTGCCGAAGACCGAGATCGATCCACGCTGCTTTTTGAGCAGCCCGAGTACCAGCCGCAGCGTGGTCGTTTTGCCCGCACCGTTCGGCCCGAGAAAACCGTAGATGCTGCCTTGCTCGACACAGAGGTCGATTCCTTTCAACACGGCCTCGTCGTTAGAGAATGAATGAAAGAGTTCGCGGGTCTCGAGAATATACATTTATTGCTGTGCGGACGTATTAGCGGCCTGCCCAATGATCTATCGGATTTACGCGATCGTCGTGAAAAAGTTCCTTGATTCCGAATCTACCGCTTTTAAATATGGCCGGCGGATCTAAAAACGCGATCTCGCCGGTTACTCGCCAGATCAGAAATGCACTTTGAATTTGTCGGGCCGGACTCAACCAATGACAAACAATTGACAATCTCGAACAGATGGTGAGAATCAAACTGGCACGAGCAAGGCACGAACCGCGAGCGGTCTCGTAGTTTCACGATTTATTTCGTTAGGTGAAAGCTGGGCGCAAGTGTGCTGAATTGAGGGTTCGAGCCCGCACAACGGGGCTTTTCCGTCGCCTCACAAGAACGAAGGCCCATTTTATTTTAATGGACAGCTTACTTAACCATTTCCGGCTCGACAGCGAAAAAGAGGAATTCGCTCAGGTCATCGAGAACGTCGACAGCGGAGTCGAGTTTAAGGGCACTAATCTCTGGATCCTTGTCTTTGCTATCTTTATCGCATCGCTGGGGCTCAACGTAAATTCGACCGCTGTTGTTATCGGAGCGATGCTCGTCTCGCCGCTAATGGGGCCCATCATCGGGCTCGGGATGGGAATGGCGATCAACGATCTCGCTCTTCTCCGCAAGGCTCTCTCAAATTACCTTTTCGCACTGGTGATCGGGCTTACGACCTCGACGATCTTCTTCGCCCTTTCGCCGCTGCGCGAGGCCTCGTCCGAGATCCTTTCCCGCACGTCGCCCAACATCTACGATGTGCTGATCGCACTTTTTGGCGGATTTGCCGGCATTCTCGCCGTCTCGAGCCGTAAAAAAGCCAATGTCATTCCCGGCGTAGCGATCGCCACGGCGTTGATGCCGCCTCTCTGTACTGCGGGGTTTGGCATCGCAAATTGGAATTTTACATATTTCAGCGGCGCGATGTACCTGTTTGTGATCAACACGGTGTTCATCTCGCTCGCGACGCTCGTCACCGCCCGATTCCTAAAGTTTCCGTACAAGCATCTTCCGGACGAAGGTGCCGAGACGACCGCGAAACGCATCGTTTACGGCGTAGTGCTATTGACGCTCTTGCCGAGCATTTACTTTGGCTACGACATCGTCCAGCAGAACCGCTTTTCCCAAACCGCAGCCAGCTTTATCAATAATGAGGCCGTATTCCCGAACGACTATTTATTAAAAAAATCGATCGATGCAAAAGCTAAAACGATCACGCTTACCTATGGCGGCCAATACATTCCGGACGCGGACATCGAAGCTGTAACCGCAAAAATGTCACGTTACCAGCTAGACGGCGCGACATTAAAGATCGAGCAGGGCTTTGCATACGCTAAGAGCGGCGACGTCGACGAACAGTCGAAAAAGCTCACCAGCGTTTTGAACGACAAGGAAAAGGAGCTCCGCGGCCTAAAGGAAAAGATCGCTGCGGACGATGCCGAAAAAGCGCTTGGGAAACAGGTCTTTGACGAGTTGCGTGTTCAGTACCCCGCGATCACGTCCTGCGTCGTCCAAAAGGTGATAAGCAACGATGAAAAGGAGCAGGCCTTCGTGTGGATCGCCATAATTACGTCTAAGGGTGTGATCCCCGAGATCAATCATCAAAAAATAGAGGATTGGCTAAAGGTGCGGCTCTCAACTCCGACGGTCGACGTATTCTACGACGAGATCCCACTCGTTAAATGATCTCCCCGCACGGTCGACCTGTTTCCTTTCCACGGCTCTTCCGCCCACGCAAAAGGCCGTCATTCCGGGCCCAGATGAAGCGTCATCGCTCCGTCGGGAGATATTGAGGGCGAATCGAATGCCATCGCCTTTTCGGGCAGGATCCCGAACTGCCTGCAAAAACCAAGCGCGGAGAGGACGCGGCCCTCATTGCCGTCGAGCCGACGAAAGGGCACGGCGTTTCGCGCTCCGACTTCGGCGGGCACAAGCGCCAGCGCCCGTTCGGCCCGATTAAAGAATAGCCTCACCGCATCGGGCTCGCCCATCGCCCGGATCGCTGAGTCATTGAGCCTAAAAACGCCGCTCGACCATAGCGACACAGCCATATTGTCACCGTCACGCAGCCGGGCCCGAGTTTCGTATTCCGTCCATATTTTTGCATCCATCATTTTCTTCTCCTTTGCGACTGCATCGTTTGCGGCAGTGCACAAATTCGATCGTCGCAAAATTTTTAGATGGATGAAATAGCAACTTTTAAGCTTTTTATGATTCTTACGATGTTTATGATATTTAAGGTTGGTGGGCGACACTCAGAACAATTACGAGCGCCGCTAAAAGAAGGTCCAGCTAGCAGAGTTGCGCGGGATCAGAAAAACCCGGTCGACCCCTGCATAGGCCAAAACGAACTGTACCAAAACCGCCTTTTTCCTCTACCAAATTGGCAGATGCACTGTAACAATGCGGCAAAAGCCTCGGTGCTGGAGCTAGGTTTTATGACGTCAGTCGCGGATCGTTTATACCTGTGCCGAGGCCTGGGCCGAGTTAAACCATTCGACGAATTTTGGGATGCCGTCGGCGATCTTGGTCGTCGGGTGATACCCGAGCAGCTCTTTTGCCTTTGAAATATCGGCGAACGTGATAGGCACATCGCCGGGCTGCATCGGCTGGCGGTCGATGATCGCCTTTTTGCCCACCGAATGCTCGATGAGAGCGATAAGCTCCTTCAAATCAATGGTTTGCGACTCGCCGAGGTTAAATATCTCGCATAGAGTTGCGTCGTAGTCGATAGATGCACGCACGCCCTGTATAATATCGTCGATATATGTATAATCTCGACGCGTCGTGCCATCGCCAAAAACGGGTATCGGACGCCCCTCTGTGATCGATCGAGTGAATTTGTGGATCGCAAGGTCCGGCCGCTGGCGGGCTCCGTAAACCGTGAAGAACCGCAAGCCGACCGTCCTGATGCCGTGCAGGTGCGAGTATGTGTGACAGAGCAGCTCGCACGCCGCCTTGGTGGCGGCATACGGCGATATCGGCCGGTGCGTCGGATCGTCCTCGGCGAACGGGACCTTGGCGTTGATCCCGTAAACACTGGACGACGACGCCCAGACGAATTGCGGAATACCATGCTCACGGGCAAGCTCGAGCAGGTTCAAGGTGCCAGTCACATTCGTCTCGAAATAGAGCCGCGGCTCGGCCAGCGACGGCCGAACTCCGGCTCTTGCAGCAAGATGGACAATTTGCGTAAATTCGCCCTCGCTGAACACTTGTGCGAGGGCCTGGACGTTGCGAATATCGGCTTCGATCAGCTTGTACGCCGGGTCGGCCAGATGTCGCGCTACATTTGAGCGTTTGATCTCGGGAGCGTAGAAATCGTTGAGATCGTCGACTACAGTTACTTTCCAGTCGCCTTCGGCCAGCAGCCGATCCACGAGGTGGGATCCAATAAAACCGGCACCGCCGGTCACCAAAATATTCTTTTTCACGTATAAAAGCTCAACGGGGACGGAATAAATCAATTCAAAATATCAGATGCGGGTGCATTGCACAATCGGGCGGGCCGCTAGTTCAAGAACTTTCGCCGGGCGTGAAATCGGGCGAGCAGCTCTTCGAGAAATCCCTCGTATGTAAAATCGGCCATGTCGTAATTTGGCTTGAGCTGGTACATCAGCGGCAGAGCGATCCGCCATGCCATCCAGATGCGTTGGCGGTCGGTCAGGTCCCAGCGCCGCCGCAAAAAGCTCTCGACCACCTCGATCTCGCTCTCGGTCACCTTACTCATGTCCGCCCGAAAATCGATCCGCTTTTGGACCCGCGAAAAAGCTGTGTCGCTGACCGGGTTAGAGAATGTTTCGGCAAATGTCGGTGCCTCGCCGGTCCGTTCGCGGACGACCACTGTCCCTGCAAACACATCGCCCAGCCGCTGATCGCGGCTGCTCAAAAATATCGTCACGAGTCCGACCGAATAGATCGGGACGACAAAGCCCGGGACCGCATCGCAGATCCGCAGCAGATTGCGTGCGATCGCCTCCCACAGCGTTATCGGGCGTCCGTCGTCACGTATGACTCGCAGCTTTAGCAGTCGCTTGCCGGGCGTCTGTCCATTCCATAGCCACTCAAAAATGATGAAATAGCCCGCAAAGAGCAGAAAAACGGCTATTATCAGGATCGCCTTGGTCCAGTTGGGCATGTCGCCGAAAAACTGCTCGGCACCCTCGCCGCCGCCCGGACCGGCGAGACTGTAGATAAGCAGTCCTATCAGAAAAATACCGAAATACTGAATAACGTGGTCGATCGCGACCGCCAGAAATCGATTCCCGATCGAGGCCAGAGCAAACTCAAGCGGAACGCGCTCGGGCGTCTCGATGATCAGCGACTCTTCTGTTTCGATAATATGACGCGACATTTTGGCAGCCATTATTATTCAGCGAACGCCGTCCGAATGCAAAACTCGCTCCCGGCCATTGGAAATCGGATTTCGGTTCTCTATACTCTAGGAACGCGGATTTGCCGCGGTCAGGTAATTTATTTTGAAAACAGACCTTACACGTCCACAATTGTCGGCAGCTGATCTTCGCTTTGCGATCGTCGTGAGCCGATGGAACGACGCCCTCACCTCGCGGCTCGCCGACGGGTCCGTCGAGGGTCTGACCAGCCTCGGAGCCGATCCTAACGATATCGAGATATTTCAAGTGCCCGGAGCATTCGAGCTGCCGCTCGTATGCCTCACGGCCGCGCGAAGCGGACGATTTGACGCCGTGATCGCCCTTGGCATCGTCATTCGCGGCGACACTCCACATTTTGAGTACGTCGCCGGGCAGGCAGCGGCTGGCTGTACGCAGGCAGCTCTGGAAAGCGGCATTCCGGTCCTCTTTGGCGTGATCACCGCGGACAACATGGACCAGGCAGTCGCCAGGAGCCGGGAAAAGGCTGACAATAAGGGGTATGAGGCCGCTCTGTCGGCCGTAGAAATGGCGACCTTGATGCAAGGCATGAAAGCCCTCGATCGACGGGACGTTCAGCAGATCTCGGAGGATTTTTCCAATGTCGCTTGAAAAGGCAGAAAAAAATACGGGCACGCGTCACAAGGCACGTGAGGCCGCCCTTCAGATGCTCTTCGCTTCGGACGTCGTTCGAATACCCTGCACCGAGCTGACCGCCAACTATTGGAACGAGCTAGGCGATCAGAATATGGACGACAAGACGCGCGAATTTGCGAATATTCTCGTCTGCGGAGCGATGCGAGAGATCGAGACCATCGACGACCGCATTCGGACGAGGGCCGAGCACTGGCGGATAGAACGAATGGCGATCGTCGACCGCAACCTGCTGAGATTAGCTGTGTACGAGCTACTTTACCAGGAAACTCCGGGGACCGTCATAATCAACGAAGCGCTCGAATTGGCCCGTAAATTCTCGACCTTCGAGGCCACGCAGTTCGTCAACGGTATTCTCGACGGCATCAAACAGGATACTGAAAAGGCTGATGAGAAAAGCTCCGACGCTCCCGCTCGCAAGGCGTCCAAGACCACTTCGTCAAAATAATCTGCTTTGAGGATGCTTACCAGGTTAGTTTTCGCCATCATCTTGTCTACGATCTTTGCATTCGGCGTCGTCGGGCAAAAGCTGCCCGACAGGGTTCGCGGATATAAGAGCTACAACCTACCGGCCGTCGCCGAGGCCCGCGACGGGAGGATCGGCGACAAGAATTCGCTGTTGGTCAAAACGTTCCGGCCGCAGATCGATTCGATTGGGTTGAACGGCTTCGCCTTTGACGTACTTGCCGAAATAAGTGGGATCGGCCGAACCGGTCAGGTCGACTTTTTGACCTTTCGCGATTTTCGATTGAACGGTGTCCGGATCGAGATCGCCGAGTATAACCACACATTTTCATTTAAGGATCGCGAGGCCGTCGCTCTGCCGTCGCCACTCAAGGTCCTGATCCCGAGCACCAGCCTGGCCAAAACCGCCATCAAAGAATTGATCGGATCGAAACCGAAATGGTCGGTCTCGGGCACCGTGCTAGTTTTCGGACGATTCAATAAGCTGGGCTTTAGATTCAAACGGGTCGTTGCGGTTCCGGTTGAGATCGAGATCGATAATCCGCTCGCTGAACTCACCGTAGAATAAGACAGCTATTCGTTTTGATTCGATTGCGATAAAATCTAAGTTTGATCGAGGCTACAGAAACAACGTGACTGAAAAACAAGTATCCGAATTTATCGAAGAGAGCTTTGGGTCGAATGCGACCTATGTCGAGGGATTGCTGGTTCGATACCAAAGCGATCCGGCATCAGTGGACGATGCGTGGCAAGAGTATTTTGCCGAACTCCTAAGCGGTAAGTCCGCCGAGCCCGTCAAAGAGCCCACGCCCGCCGCTCCAAAAAAGGCCGTGAGTACGCCCCCTGTAAAACCGGCTCCCGCACCTGCGGTCGCGGCCGGAACCAGCACCCGACCGATCACCGGGACCTCAAAAAAGATCGTCGAGAATATGGAACTGAGCCTATCGGTTCCGACGGCGACGAGCTTTCGGGGAATACCCGTAAAGGTACTTGAGGAAAACCGCCGCATCATAAACGATCACCGGGCCGCCGCCGGCCGCGGAAAGGTTTCGTTCACGCACATCATTGCATGGGCTATAGTTTCGGCCATCAAGGCGTATCCGAATATGAATGTCGGTTTTGGAGTCGTCGACGGCGTGCCGTCACGTCTCGAATACGCGGACGTTAACCTCGGTATTGCTATTGATGTTGAGAAAAAAGATGGTTCGCGGAACCTGCTTGTTCCCAATATCAAGGGCGCCGACAAGATGACATTTGCCCAGTTTTTCGCGGCATATAACCTTCAGGTGAAAAAGGCCAGAGAGGGAAAGCTCGAGATCGCTGATTTTCAAGGCACGACCATTTCGCTCACAAATCCCGGCACCATCGGAACCGCATCCTCGAATCCGCGACTGATGGACGGCCAAAGCGCGATCATTGCCACCGGCTCAATAGAATATCCGCCGGAATATCAGGCCATGACGACCGCCGCGATCTCCGCGATCGGTATCAGTAAGGTCGTAACCGTGTCCAGCACCTACGATCATCGCGTGATACAGGGCGCAGAAAGCGGCTTGTTCCTCGCGAGGATACATGAACTGCTTAAAGGTCAGCACTCTTTTTATGACGAGATCTTCGACGATCTGGAGATCCACTATCGGCCGCTTCATTGGGCAGAAGACTATAATCCATCGCTCTTCGGCGGTGAACAGGCCCAAGTCGAAAAGCAAGCGAATGTGCTGCAGCTAATAAACGCGTATCGCATCCGCGGCCACATGCTAGCAGATATCGACCCGCTGAATATGTCGAAACACTTTTCGGCGGAGCTCGACCTCGAGAATTTCGGCCTAACGATATGGGACCTCGATCGTGAATTCATTACGGGCGGGCTCCACGGCGAGCAAACCGCAACCCTTCGCCGCATCCTCGACATCCTCCGACGCGCTTATTGCGGGAAGGTCGGAATCGAATATCGCCATATAGAGAGCGAAGAACAAAAAGCCTGGATACGTCGGCGGGTGCGCGAACAATTTGTGGATACGCAGCCACTAGCATTGGCAACCAAGATCGAACTTCTCCAAAAATTGATCGAAGCGGAGCAATTCGAGCAGTTCCTACATCGCAAATATCTGGGTCAGAAACGGTTCTCACTCGAGGGCTGCGAGACCGTCATTCCAATGCTTGATCAGTTGATCGAAGGGGCTTCGGCACGCGGAGTCGACGAGATATACATGGGAATGGCCCATCGCGGTCGGTTGAACGTGCTTTCTAACATCATTGGCGACCCGAATACGGGCTCGATGGCGGAGCGTATATTCACGGTTTTCGAGGGTACATCGCATCCCGATTTCCCCGCAGACGAGGGCGACGTAAAATATCACCAAGGAGCGGTTGGAAACCGTAAGACCAAGGCCGGCCGTGATTTGCTTATTGAATTGTCATGTAATCCAAGCCACCTTGAAACCGTAAACCCAGTCGTCGAGGGTATGGCTCGCGCTCGTCAGGATGATCTCCGCGACGGCCAGGGCAAATCGCGGCAAGAAAGCTATGCCAGTATTTTGCCGCTTCTGCTCCACGGCGACGCCGCATTTGCAGGACAGGGCGTAGTTATGGAAACGTTCCAACTGGCGAGCTTGCCCGGCTATCGAACGGGCGGCACGATCCATTTGGTGATCAATAACCAGATCGGATTCACGACCTCGCCCGGGCTCAGCCGTAGTTCGATCTATTCAACTGACGCGGCCCACATTACACAGACGCCGATTTTTCATATAAACGGCGACGATCCCGAGGCCGCGTTCCGCGTGATCCAGATCGCCCTTGATTATCGCGGTGAATTTGATCGTGATGTGGTTCTAGATTTGGTGGGCTTCCGCCGGCTCGGACATAATGAAGGCGATGAGCCGAGCTATACTCAACCCGTCATGTATGCCCGCGTTAAGGCACACCCTGGAACCCGTCACTTATACGCACAGCAGCTAATTCGGGAGGGTGTAATAACAAACGAAGTTCTTACTTCGATGACTGATACAGTCGTAGAGAAATACGAAGGCATTTTGGTCCGGGCCAAACAGATCGCCGCCGAGAAACCCGCTAAGGCTAAACTTACGCCTCCACCCGCCGAGGACGACGGTTCGATGATCTTGGGGACAGGAGTATCGGCGCAGTTGCTAAAGCAAGTTGCAGAGAAAATATCTCTGGTACCCGGGGATTTTCATATCAATCCCAAAATGGTCGGCCAGCTTGCCCGGCGAGCAAAGATGGGCAATGGCGAGTTGCCTATGGATTGGGCGTTCGGCGAGGCTATGGCTTTGGGCTCTCTAGTACTCGAGGGCTACCCGACACGATTGAGCGGCCAGGACTCTGGTCGAGGTACATTCTCACAGCGCCATGCCTGCATGTACGACACACAGACCGGCAACCGTTGGTCGCCGCTGAACGAATTACGCGATGATGCTGCTCCGCGAGCGCGATCCTACGTTTTCGATAGTTCTCTGTCGGAATATGCCGTGCTTGGTTTTGAATATGGATATTCGGTCATCTCGAAGAAACAGCTTGTGGCTTGGGAAGCCCAATTCGGCGACTTCTCTAATGGAGCTCAGATCGTAATCGACCAATACATCGCTGCCTCTGAAGACAAGTGGCAACAGCGATGTCGTTTAGTTATGCTCCTGCCGCACGGTTACGAGGGGCAAGGTCCTGAGCACTCTTCGGCTCGACTAGAGCGCTATCTCCAGCTTTGCGCGGAAAATAACTTGCAGGTCTGCTATCCCACTACGCCAGCACAATATTTCCACTTACTGCGACGCCAAGTGATACAGGAGATCGTTCGTCCGCTCCTAGTTATGACACCTAAAAGCCTATTACGACTTCCGGCGGCCACATCAACACTGAATCAGCTGGAAACGGGAGGATTCCGCCCCGTTGTCGACGATGATCGGATCGAGGATCGATCAAAAGTAAAACGTGTTGTTCTATGCAGCGGCAAGGTATTTTATGATATTGATGCTTCACGTGAGTTTTCGATCGATCGACGTATCGCTGTCGTTCGCCTAGAACAGTTCTATCCTTTCCCTAGCGTGTCGCTCTCAGATATATTTTCATCCTATCCGAATATGTCGGATATTGTGTGGACTCAGGAGGAACCGCAAAATATGGGTGGGTGGACGTTTGTTGAACCGCGACTTCGCAACATTAAGCCAGAGCCGGTTTCGCTCCGATATGCGGGTCGAGCTGCGTCCGCATCACCAGCCACAGGTTCCTACGCGATCCATAGTCTGGAACAGACAAAGCTTATTCACGACTCGTTAGCATTTGGTGTGGCGGAGATCTCGGTCGCCCGTTGATCCCCGGAAAGGAAAGGTTTGTCGCCGAGCACTACTCGTGTCGACGACATCGCCCCATTTTTAAGTGCGTTTTATACGTTGAGGCCATACATGAATCCCATTAAAACATATCCGAAGGTATTTGCAGCCGCTGTCGTTGGAACGATCTTGGCATCTGTGTTAATTACGTGTCAGCCGAAATCAGTTGCGGGCGAAACACCGAAGTCTAGCGCAGATGCCCTTGCTCAGCCCACTCCGGTGTCGCGACGGGAGTCAATTACAATCGCGGCAGTTGGGGACGTGATGCTGGGTTCACCTTACCCGAACGACTCGCGAATGCCGCCAAATGATGGAGTCGACTTATTGAAGGAGGTCACGCCGATCCTCTCAGCGGCGGATATCGCTTTCGGTAACCTTGAAGGGCCGATCGTGGACAGCGGATCATCGGCAAAATGCTCGCCCGGATCCACCCGGTGTTTCGCTTTTCGTGTTCCCACGCGATACGGTAAATATTTGAAAGACGCCGGTTTTGACGTGATGAGCGTGGCCAATAATCACGCGGGCGACTTTGGCGACGCGGGTCGTGCGAGTACGCGACGCGTGCTGGACGAACAAGGAATTAAGCATGCTGGAAGCAACCGGGAGCAATTCAGTACAGCGTATTTCGAGGTGAAGGGCCAGCGTATTGCAGTGATCGGGTTTGCTCACAACAATATCGTTCCCAACGTTAATGATATCGCTGCCGCTCGTAAGTTCGTTCAGGAAGCAAAAAAGAAAGCAGATATCGTAATTGTGTCATTCCACGGTGGGGCAGAGGGCACCTCTCAGCAGCATGTTCCAAATCGAACGGAGATATTTGCGGGCGAAGCACGCGGTAATTTGCCCGTATTTACTCATGCGGTGATAGACGCGGGCGCCGATCTGGTGCTTGGCCACGGTCCGCACGTTATGCGTGGAATGGAGCTTTACAAAGGCCATTTGATCGTCTATTCCCTAGGCAATTTCTGCACGTACGGGTGGTTTCAGCTTGCCGCCGAAACAGCTCTGACGGAGATCGTCGATATCACGCTGGACGGAGATGGAAACTTCATTAGTGGCCAGATCCACGCCGGAAAGCAGGAAGGGCGAGGAGGTCCAAAACTAGACCCGTCAGGCGAAGCGATCAATGTTGTTCGGAACTTATCAATAAGCGATTTCGGTACAAACGCTCCCAAAATAGCCGACAATGGAGTTATTTCGGTTAAGTAGTGGACGGACTCCAAGCGTCTTCTGCTCGCCAATTTATGCTTCTGGCTGCTCACTTATGCACGCTTTCGATTCGTTTTATCAGCCGAGCGGCGTGATTTCGAGCGATAAGCGGCAGCCTTTCGTCGTTGTTTATATCCTGAAGCAGTGGGATCAAATGCGGGGCGTCGGAGATCTCGTTTCGCTGAATGTACGAATCGAGAGAATCCAACAATCGCGGCGTGTCCAGCGGTTGATTGACCCTTGCCGATGCGAGATCAAATTTCCATACCGCCTCATTTCCAACGCGGCGATATTCGTCCATCAGTAATTTAGCGTCAGGATTGGTGGTCCAGTTGTATTTTGTTGTCCGCTCGCGGCCATCCTTTACGATCCGAATTACATTATCACCCATGTTCGAACGGTCTTGCTCATATTGATAATTTTCCGTCGAACCCAGGAAATCCATCCGAGCGAGTGTATCGTCGATCGTTTTGAGAGTGCCTGCGGAAAGCTGAAGCGGGTCCGTGAGCATTTGATCGAGGTCCTTTTTTAGGAAAGATATTTTGCCCCTACCGCTGGCGTCGTGCTCGATCGTGATGTGTGAAATGATAAATCCCGGTCGAGTGAACTCAAAAAAATAAGTTGGGAGATAGCCTTCGGACGACGCCTCCGCTTTCGAGACTACGGCCGGGCGACCATTCTTTTTAGGTCCATCTGACGGAAGCGCTGTCTCGGGCGTGGCCGATGGTTGGGGCACGGCCGGTGTCGGAGGCTGAGTTTTTTTGGTTTGACCAAAGACCGTTGTCGTTAGAACTGCGGCCAACACAACGAAGATAAAGTATCTATAGAACATTAATTCGATTAATCCGCTCTCCCCTCAGACCGCAGTTGACGCCCATTGGATGTCAGGGGCTGAGCAGTTGGTTGGCGACCTATTCAAACTTTACCGACACTACCTTGGACACTCCAGGCTCCTGCATCGTCACGCCGTATAGCGCCTTGGCCGCCTCCATGGTGCGTTTGTTGTGAGTGATAACGATGAACTGCGTCTTTTCGGACATATCGGCGATCTTGTTGACGAACCTACCCACATTCGCCTCGTCGAGCGGAGCGTCCACCTCGTCCAGCAGGCAAAATGGCGACGGACGGTACTTAAATATCGCCATAACCAACGCGATCGCGGTCATTGCTTTTTCACCCCCTGACAGCAAAAGGATATTCTGAAGACGTTTTCCGGGGGGCTGAGCAGCCACCTCGATGCCGGCCTCGAGTATGTCCTCGGACTCTAAGAGAGTCATCTCGCCACGCCCGCCGCCGAAAAGCTCCTGAAAAAATTCGACGAAATTTTCGTTAATAGCTTCAAACGCCGTTCGAAACTTTTCACGCGAACGCTGTTTGATCTCGCGGAGGGCTTCTTCCGTGGTTGCAATGCTGTCGATGATGTCCTGTCGCTGAGAAGTGAGGAATAGGAGCCGTTCGTCGGCCTCCGCAAGCTCCTCCAGTGCGAGCATATTGATCGCTCCGAAAGTGTCAAGTCGCTGCCTAAGATCGTCCGTTTCGTGTCTCGCGGCTGCGAGATCAAAATCGTCAGTAAGAGTTGTCGAAGCGACCATTTCGGTCAGGCTGATGTTCAATTCCTGCTGACAGTTTTCGCCGACGTTCTTAAGTTGAGTTACCACCTCGGCCTGACGTACCTCGATCTCTGCCCGTTCATTTAGAGCATCCGCGGCTCTTCGATTGAGCGTTTGAAGCTCCTGGCTCGCTTCATCCGAGCGTTCGCGGGCGGATGTCAGATCAGCCACCGCTTTTGTTAGAGATTCGTTTTCGGCTGACCTTTCATTCGATGCATTCGAGATCGCGTCGGTGATCTCGACGAGGGCGGCGTGCAGAGAGCTGATCTTCGATTCGATCTCGATGATCTCCAGGTTTTGGACCGCAAATCGCGACTCGATCTCCTTTCGCTCGTTTTCGACTCGGCGAAGTGCGGCCTGAACTGACCGCCGGCGTTCCCCCGAGGTAGCCGCCACCATTCGTTTTTCGTTTAGGACGTTCGAAGCTGTCTCTACGCTTCCGCGGGCGCGGCTAAACCGCACGGCGATGCTTTCGAGTGCCGATTCTGCCGCATTGCGTGCTTCGTTCGCGATCCTCTTACTCGATGCTGCCTCCTCAAGTTTTTGATCGATCTCGGCGATCTCGCGAAGGGCCTGTTCCGATTCTTCGGCAACGACCTTTCGGTGCCGTTCGGCTCTTTCGATCTCTTCGCGTGCCGATCGAACCTGGATCTGAAGTCCGTGAATTCCACGGTCGACCTTTATCACAAGCGACTGCAGATCGACCACCTTACTTTCGCGTTCGATCAATACAACACGTGCCGCCTCGACCGATGTCTTCGCACCGTCGATCTGACCGGCAAGTTTTCCGCTCGCGATCTTTAGATCGTTCAGTTCCCGCTTGAATGCCAGCAGTGAGGCGTTCTTTCCGTCCGGTCGCTGTTTGCCGCTAACGAATAAGCGTCCCCCGAGCAGCAGATCGCCGTCGTAATTGATGGCCATTTCCCCCGCTGTGGTATCTCCGCTCTCGAGCACCTCCACGATTCGGGCCGACATCTCCCGGGGAAATGCTTCACGCAGCGTCGCGGCAACGTCTGCCGAAACCCCGAGCCGTTCTCCTAGTGTAACGCCGTCCGGGTCAGCGTGCCCCTTACCTGTGCCCTCCCGCGGCATTATAAGCATGGCGGTACGTCCGATCTTATTTGCTTTTATCCAAGACGAGAGCGTCTTGGCATCTGCCAGCGATTCGACGATCACGGCTTCGAGATAGCTGCCGAAAAGCGTTTCAACGGCAGTTTCGGAACCTTGATCGACATTAAGGCGGTCAGCCAGAACGCCGGACAGCTTTATCCCGATCGAATTTTGTTCGGCAAATATCTTCTGCACCTGCGGCGTATAGACTGCACGTCTTTCTTCAAGTTCGCTTAGTGTCGCAAGCCTGTGTTTTTTGGCCGAATACTCGTCCGTTAACTCGGCCAGTTCGCTCTCGGCCTTTCGAAGTTCAGCGAGAGCTCCCGCCGTTAATATCTGAAGCTCTTCTTTCTCTTTCGCAAAGCCCGCGAGCTTAGTCTCTTCATCGGCAAGCGAAGCCGCGAGTTCCGCTGCATGTTTCTCGTTTGCCGAATGATTTTGAGCCGCCCGCTTGCCTTCAGCGATCAACCCGTCAGAGCGCAGCTTTAGCTTTTCGAGATTGAACGCGAGCTGCCGGCCCACCTCGTCAAATCGCTCGACGGCGGTAGTATGCTGCAAATGGGCCTCACGCAGCGTCTCAATTTCATTCTCGATCGTCTGAAGAGCTGCAGCCTCGCCGGCATGGATCTCCTCGGCAGAACGCAGGTCGGTGTCGGCCCTGCCGAAATCGGTCGCCTCTGCCCGGTCTTCGTTTTGCAGACGTTCGAATTCGGCGGTCAACAGACCCAATCGCTGCTCGCTCGAGACTATCTCTCCCCGCAGTGTTTCGCCGCGGTTATTCAGGTTTACGACCTGCTCCGATTTGTAAACATGCTCGCGTTCGGCACGGTCCCGCTCCAGGGCGTTATCCGCGTGTATCTTTCGGAGTTCAGCCAGGCTTTCTTCAGCGGACCTAGCCTTTTGCGTTGCATCTCTGGCGGCTTTTTCGTTGGCTATGACCTGGGCCGCGAGGTCGGTTTCGGCCATGACCGCTGCTGCAAGTTGGACCTTCAGGTCTTCGGACAGGTCCGAGAGATATTTGCCCTCTGCCGCAAACAATTGTCGCAGCAGAACGCGAAATTCATCCTGTAATATCTTAAATCGTCGCGTCTTCGCCGCCTGCCGGCGAAGCGAATTGACCTGTTTGTCGATCTCCGAAACGATGTCCGAAATGCGTCCCAGATTAGATTTCGCGGAATCCAGCCGTGACTCGGCAGCACGCTGACGAGCACGAAACTTGGAAATTCCGGCGGCTTCCTCGATCAGATTTCGCCGGTCTGCGGGTTTGGCCGACAATATCTGGCCGATGCGCCCCTGTTCGATAATCGCGTAATGTGCCCCCGACAGCCCAGTACCAGCAAAAAGGTCGGTGATGTCGCGGAGCCGGCAGCTTCGCCCATTCAGCTGGTAATCGCTCTCGCCGGACATATAGAGTCGGCGTGTGACCGATACTGCTTCGCCCGGAGCAAAATCGAGAGCGAATGACCGCGGGCGCCAGTGACGCTTGGACTTTACTTTGGTTTCGACGATCTTGGCCGAACCGACCTGTGCAGCCTGAACCGTCTCGATCTCGAACGCGCCATCCTGCTCACCATCAACGATAAACTCGATCTTGCTTTCAGCTTCGATCAGGAACTCAGGTTCGGGTTCGATTCCGGCCCCTTCGATCTCGTCCATGTCCACCGCCGCTTCGTCGATGCCGGTCAAAGCGTCGTCGATATCGTCGAGTTCACTATCCTCAGAAAGGTCCGTCGAATCATCACGTACGAGATGAAGAACGACCTCCGCCATTCCGCCGGGCTTTCGGTTCTTTGTGCCCGCGAAGACCACGTCTTTCATTTCGCCGCCGCGAAGGGATTTTGCCCTTTGTTCGCCCAGTACCCAAGAGATGGCATCAGAAACGTTCGATTTTCCGCAGCCGTTCGGCCCTACTACGGCCGTGATACCGTTTCCCGTAAAAACGATCTCGGTGTAGTCTGCAAACGACTTAAATCCAGTTATTTCGAGGCGCTGAAGCTTAAACATCCTATGGTATGTGTCCTGTGAGTGGAGCACTATATTTTGTTGTATTTGCCTGTTGAAGTCAACCGTTCGTCAACCCATCAACGACAGCCGATAGAACGCCGCAAGCCTTGTGTCCGTCCGTATTTTTCGTCTCAGGCCGTCTCACCCTGGGTGAGACGGCAGTTTTCATGTAAGTACCGCGTTCACAGTGACTTAGCCGTAGACCGTCTCACCCTTTTTTGACAGAATGAGACGGGCTAATTGTTGAACGTATTGATGTTACGCCATTAAATCGTCTCATCCCGCGCGCGGTCAGCCATTTGGTGAGACGATCCGACTGTTAGGACACCTTTGCGACAGCAATTGGGATAGCATAAAGTATTGTATATAGGCGACTTATGCTGTCTATCCCGGTTTTTCACGTTTTTTGGATTTAAGGGCTCGTCTAATTGCCGGGCTCGGGCGGCGCTCAATCAAAATTTTCAAAGATCCGGTACACAACTTCCTATGCACGCATAGAATATTGTCGCATATATGGCACAAGAAGGTCAACGTTCCGAATTTCCTCGACGGGGACTGGAGCTTAAATATCTTCCGAAGCCATGTTCCTGAGCCCCTGCTGTTCGGCCCGCTCATTGTCGAGTTCGGTCAGAACGTCGAGCAAAAAGTTTGTGTTGCTCGAAACAGTGATAACCACGGGGAACGACTGGTCCGCGACGGAAAACTCAAATGTACCGCCGTTCAATTCGATGATCTGTCGAAATGCGGGAACGCCGTTCTTGCCGTTGCATTCGGCGTCGGCGATTTTGCCGTCGTTAAACGCGACGCTCGCGAGATGCAAGTCCGATTTGATTACCAGCAAGCCGGTCATTTTCGAATTTTCGATGACTTGAACGGCGTCGAAAACGTTCACGTATGCCAGATTGCCGGCGAACGTGACGTCGGTCCGGATCTGCTGCGGCACCTTTTGGCGATCTGACGAAAAATCGGGCCGGCGCGCCCGCCGGATCGCCTCGAGCCCGGGCGCGACCGAGATGCGCGGATCGAGCAGTTTTGCCTCCTGAAGACGGTCGTAGGCGAGATCAAAATCTTCGCGGCCGATGTACAGGCTGACCAGTGCCAGGCACTGTCGCGCGGCTTCGTTAAGATTGCGTTGCTTGACGCAAATGTCACGCATCTTCTCGCGTAAATTGATCGAGCGTGGACTGCGATCGATCGATTCCCGCAGCAATGCGAACGCTTTTTCAGGCGAGCTATATTTGACGAACAGGTCCGCATCCAACAGGACCGACTCGATCGAAACTTCTGTAAAAGGTGTCTTTGGTTCGTCCACGGCTTGGCTCATATCGACAGAGTGAACAAAAATGTTCAACATAATACGTTACCACACACGGTCGCCGCACGTCATCAAAATTTTGCCTCGATCAACAAAAAAGGGCCGCCATAAAATGGCGACCCTTGAGTCCAAAAGGGGTTAGGTAACTAAAAGTCGATGCGAATCCCGGCGCGAATCTCTCGGGGCTTATAAGTACGGGTCGGAACCACGAAGTTCTGTCGGGCGAGTGCCTGGGCGGCGATCGCGGCGGCCGAAGCAGCAGGATCCGATCGAAGCGCCGAAAAGTCAACGAATTCAGCCCCATAACTAAAAACGGAAGCATTTAAGATGTTGTTGAATTCAAGTACGGGACGAATGCGGATACGATCACCTGCCTTAAACTCGCGGGTTACGTTCAGATCGAACGCGAACAAGCTTGGACCGATACCGGCATTCCGCGGCAAGTTGCCGCTGGCTGCTCCGATAGGCTGCAGTGAGAACTGCGCGATCAACGCATCCGGTACCGGTGAGCCGGGCTCTCGGTACTTGATGTCTTTCAGATTACCGGTGAAGTTAACTCTATCAGTCCCGAGGTCGTCCAGATTACGGTCGCTGCCGCCAGTTCCCAGATTAAAGCGGGACGCACTTCCCCAGCGGAACAGTGGTGAGAATTTCAGCTTGCCCATCCACCACGGAGTATCGAACGAGCCCGAGATGGCCACGCGATGACGACGGTCCTGAAGGTTCGGCGCCCACTCACGCGTAAAATCGCCGTTGATCTCTGCATTTGCCGTGTTGTTCAATCCGTCGTCTTTCGTACTCGAGAGCGTGTAGACTGCCCGGAAGTTAGCACCAAAACCGAGGCCCAATTTCCGATAACGGCTCCTCAGTTCAAGAACAAGTCCCTGATAGAGAGCGTTCCCGCGTGACCCGATCCTCGAAGTTTCTTGGACGGTCTGGTCCCGCCTGAACCGTGCGATCGCTGCTAATGCGATTGCGACCGGAGTACCTATAGCGTTAGCCGTCGAGCCGAGAACCGCAATCGTCGGCGTAGTATCGGAACCTGTGTATACAGTATTTAGATTGACCCAACAGGTGGTCACTCCCGTCGTTGCACATGAGTTTGAGGACGTCGGAAGCTGTCCTTGGGCGTTGGTTGTGCCACGCCCGTCGCCCGCCGGCCCGGAATAAAATCGATAAGTTCTGGTCGTAGCGGTCGTCGCGTTCGGGTCCGTATATACATACGAATTTGCTATCAGGTATGCATTCCAGTCAGCGTAACCGGCCGGGAGTACGGGAGCATTGGGGTTGGTGTCGCGCCAGAGACGGGCCGTCTTATTCCAGGTATAGTTTGCCTCGAAGACCCAGCCCTTGAAAAGCTCGCGTTCGAATCCAACATTAAACTGATAGCTTTCCGGTATCTTCAGATCGGCGTCGACGGTGCGAAGCGGATTACCGGCGCTCGAAACGTTTCCGACCGAAAATCCGGTGTTTCCATTACAGGGCAGCGTCGTTACGATCGTCGCGCACGTCGCGACTATTAATGACCGGAGTTCGGCGACCGAGGCAAAACTTGCAGGGAAATGGTTTGCGATCGCCGCCCAGATCAAGGGGCGGCGTACATCGGCCGTTGACGGGCCAATAAAATTCGTGTCAAAGGAAACCTGACTGCCGGCGTCATTCTGAATCGAATCACCAACCGTCCTAAGTAGTACACGGTTGTAGAAAATACCCGAACCGATACGGATAACGCCCTTACCTTTCTTAAACGGGTCCCATGCGATCCCGATCCGGGGCCCGAAATTATTCTTATCGCTGACCGCGGTCTCTCGCTCATAACGAAGCCCTGCACTAACGGTGACGTTCGACATCGGCTTAAATTCATCGTTGAAAAAGAATCCGTAATAGCGGTTCTTAACGTCCTGGCTCGTCCCGAAATTCTGTCGGTAACGATTGATCACGTTGGTCGAAAACGCGCTCACGCTGGTGAAATTGAAGGTTCCGGTTGCATCGCCCAGGCCCGTCACTTTTGACACAACATCCTGAATATCGAATCCCATTTTAAATGAGTGACTACCCAACAGATAAGTGAAAGAGTCCTGAAACTGCCAACGCGTTTCATTTCGCGAATCCGCGAAATTCTGATTCGTGCTCGTCGTGGAATTTCCCATGACGAGGGACTTAACACTGTTTGAGATCGGATCGCGATATCCAACGATAACGACCGGGTCATCAGGACTCGGGGCTTCATAACTCGGCTTATATATCGAGTATTGCATCCTGATCTGGTTAACAGCATTTGAACCGAAGACCTGATTATCGGTCAGATTGTAGGCGTCAGTGTTGATATGTTTTGACTGGAATGCATTTTCTAATTTGTTTGCGGCCGAACCGGTCGTGCGGCGATTGTTCTTTCGTCCGTATTGGAATCCGATCGTTAGATCGTTGTTCTTGAACAGACGATGATCGATCCTCGCAGTCAGAACATTGCTCAGGTTCGGAGTGGAATAGGTCTTATTATATGGAGATATGGCTCCGACACCGGCGGCGCACGGTGGCGTCGGAATCGTCGAATCACAATATTGAGTACTGCCGGTAGGCGACACCGGAAGCGGATATTTCGGATTCTGAACGATAGGCAGATAGGTATCGATCGGCGTCGTGTCGGCCAGATTGTCGCGCTCGTACGCTACGGAAAAGAATGTACGCTTGCGGATAATGGGCCCGCTGAACGTGAATCCAGGATTTATATCCTGCAGCGGAGGCCGTGGGCGATTACGGCTGTTGTTATACCAGGTGTTGGCATTTGCGCTTTCGTCGCGAAAGAACATGAAAAATCGCCCGCGGTAGCGGTTGCCGCCGGCACGGGTCCGCAGATTAACGCGGCCGCCGGACGCTCGCCCATATTCGGACGAGAACTGATTTTGGATCACCTGGACCTCAGCGATCGCCTCGATCGAAGGCTGAAACCGATCTCGGGACGAACGGTCGTCGTTGTTATCGAGGCCGTCGATCGTAATGTTGTTGGAATATGCGGTTCCGCCGCCGATCGAGAAATTACCCTGCTCCAGAGGTGCCGATGAGGGATTGGCCCCACGGTCATCGGCCAAGCCGCTTGTCGACAACTGCTCCTCCGACGTACCGCCGAGCGTTAAGACCAGATCTAGGGCATTGCGGGTGTTATTCGGGATCTCTTCGATCTCTCTTTCCGTGATCGTACTGCCGACGATAGTCCTAGTCGTATCGACGGGCGACGATGTTTCGTCGGTAACGGTCACCGTAGTTTCCGCCTTCACATCCGCAGGAGTCAGCTTGAAATCCCGCAGCACGCTTTCGGCCGACAGAGTCGGGATCGAAGGCGTTTCCTGCCCTCCGAAACCGCTCGCAGCGACCGATACCTTGTACACGCCGGGCTTGAGATTGACGACCTTGTAACGTCCCTCATCGTCTGCAGTGATAGTTCGAACTTCGCCGGTGTCTATCGATTTCACCGTCACTGTCGCTCCGGCTATGCTGAGACCATTAGAATCGGTAATACGGCCCCCAACGGTTACGTTGTCGAGGTCCTGGCCGAAGGTAAAGGCTGCCGCCAATAAGAGGACAACAATAGACGCACAACAAGTAGAAACACTTCTTCGAAACATTAATATCTCCTGAGTCAGATCGTGGGAAAAGTTCGACTATCGTAGCGGAAGTCGGTCTGAAGTGCAACGACGGCGGTCACCGAACGTTTGCTTTCGAGGTTAATCTATCAGATTTTGCGGCCCGCAGCTACAAGGAGGTTTCGTCGTCAACAACGGTGGAGTGCCGGAAACGAATGGAGCGGACGCGGGAAAGAGGTATCAGAGCTTCGGTAACCGACTGATCGTCGCCGGAACTGGTGAACTCGCCGGCGTGAGCTTTCAGATAATCAAAAAAGCGTTCGAATTCACGCTGCATCTCGTTCATCTTGGCACGCATATTGAGGATTATCTCGACGCCGGCCAGATTAACGCCCATCTCACGGGTGAGGGATAGGATCACCTCGAGACGCTCGAGATCGCCGTCCTCGTAGAGACGCGTGTTGCCGACCGACCGCGAAGGTTCGAGCAAACCTTCACGCTCGTACAGGCGCAGAGTTTGCGGGTGGATGTCGTACAACTCGGCAACCGCGCTGATCGTATATGTCTTGACCCGCTTTTTCATACTCACTCGAGCCCGATAACCTTTCTGGGATTTTCAGGATTCAGCTTTTCAAACTGCTTCAGCACTTCTTTCGTCTCCTCGGATATCACCCGCGGAAGCGTCATTTTTACCTCGACGAACTGATCGCCGCGAAGGCTGGGATTACGAAGACTCGGGAATCCGCGCTCACGCAGCCGAAACTTTTGGCCAGATTCCGTGCCCGGCGGTATCTTTAGCTGAGCTTTGCCCTCGACAGTGGGTACCTCGATCCTCGTCCCCAATGCCGCCTCCGAAACGGTGATGGGCACGGTGATATAGATATTGTCCCCTTTTCGCTCAAGAAACTTGTGTTTTCCGACGTTGGTCAGAATATAAAGATCGCCCGGCTCCGCTCCCAAACGCCCGCCATGTCCCTTTTTCGGCACCCTGACCCGCGAGCCCGTGTCGACGCCTGCCGGGATCTTGATCTTGACCTGCTCGGATTTCGGCGTCACGCCCTTGCCATGACAGACCGAACACGGCTCGCGCCGCCTGCCGGTGCCCTCGCAATCGGGACACGGCTGCGAAAACTGAAGCCGACCGCCCGTCCGCATTACCTGGCCCTGGCCCTTACACGTTGGACACGTCACGATCGGCCCGCCGGTGTCGCCCGCTCCGTGGCAGCGGGAACACTGCTCACTGCGATTGACAGTGATATTGGTCGTCAGGCCCGTGAATGATTCCTCAAAGCTGAGCGCAAGCGGTATCTCAATGTCTCTGCCCTTCTTGGGCATCGCACGCGGAGGCTCGGGCTGCTGTGTTCTCCCGCCCGTTCCGGCTCCACCGCCGCTGAAAAGGTCTGAAAAAATATCGCGAAAGCTGGAACCGCCTCCGGCATTTCCCGCTTGTCCGCTGGAGAAATCAAATCCCGAAAAATCAAACCCGCCCGCACCGCCGCCGCCGGGAGCTCCGGACGGAAATGGCGAGTCAGCATCAAGGTTGTCGGCGTAATATCCAAACCGATCAAAGACCTTCCGCTTTTTCTCGTCCGACAGTACGTCGTAGGCTTCCTGGACCTCTTTGAATTTGTCTTCGGACCCTTTGTCGTTCGGATTCACATCGGGATGATGCTTACGCGCAAGACGGCGATAGGCCTTTTTAATCTCGTCGGCCTTTGCGTCTTTTTTAACCCCAAGGATCTGGTAGTAATCTTTTTTAGCCATTTATTTGGCAAGCGGCAACTGGCCGAAAGCATTTATCTGCGCCGGCGGCCACAGCTCTGATCTGGAATCTGCAAAAGTGAAGCGGCAGCAGTGAACGGTCGGCCCACTGCATACCGCTCACTGCTGATCGCAAGTTGCTTACTTCTTTTCTTCGTCGTCCACATCGACGTACTCGGCGTCGATCACGTTATCGTCAGCGGCAGCCGTCGATCCATCACCCTCCGCACCAGCAGATGCCGATGAGGCCTGTTCAGTACCTGCCGGCTCACCTTCCGGTGACGCCGTCTGGCTGTAAAGGACCTCGGCAAGCTTGTGCGAAGCGGTCTGAATTCGGTCAAATGCTGTGTTCATCGCATCGACATCCGATCCGGCGAGTGCCGTCTTGGATTCTTCGATCGCAGCCTCAAGCTCAGTGGTCGCCGCAGCGTCGAGTTTGTCCTTGTTCTCACTAAACGTCTTTTCAACGCTGTACATGAGCCCGTCGAGACGATTGCGGGCTTCGATCTCGGACTTTTTCTTTTCGTCCTCGCCTGCGTGTGCCTCAGCATCCTTCATCATCTTGTCGATCTCCTCTTTCGAGAGGCCCGACGACGACGTGATGGTGATCTTCTGCTCGCGTCCGGTCCCGACGTCCTTGGCCGAGACGTTAACGATGCCGTTAGCATCGATATCGAATGTAACCTCGACCTGCGGTACACCACGCGGTGCAGGCGGAATGCCGACAAGGTGGAATTTACCGAGAGTCTTGTTATCCGATGCCATCGGACGTTCGCCCTGGAGCACGTGGACCTCGACCGACGTCTGGTTGTCCGAAGCCGTCGAGAATATCTCGGACTTGCGGGTCGGTATCGTCGTATTCTTCTGGATCATCGGCGTAGAAACACCGCCAAGAGTCTCGATGCCCAAGCTGAGCGGCGTGACGTCGAGCAACAGGATGTCCGTCTTCTCTCCACCCAAAACGCCTGCCTGGACCGCAGCTCCTAGAGCAACGACCTCATCAGGGTTCACCGACTTATTCGGCTCTTTGCCAAAGAACGCCTTTACCATTTCCTGGACCTTCGGAATTCGGGTCGAACCGCCAACAAGCACGATCTCCTCAATATCCTTTGCCGAAAGGCCTGCGTCCTTGATCGCCTGCTCAACCGGCGGCATAAGTCGTTTGAGAACCGGCTCGACAAGCTGTTCAAACTTCGCACGCGTCAATTTTGTTACCAAATGCTTAGGGCCTGCTGCGTCCGCCGTGATAAACGGCAGGTTGATCTCGGTCTCCATCGCGGACGACAGCTCAACCTTTGCTTTTTCAGCCGACTCCTTGAGTCTCTGCAGCGCCATCTTGTCATTATGAAGGTCGATTCCCTGGTCTTTCTTAAACTCGTCAATGATCCAGCTTACGAGGATCTCGTCGACATCGTCGCCGCCAAGATGCGTATCGCCGTTGGTCGATTTGACCTCGACAACGCCTTCACCGACCTCGAGGACCGAAATATCGAACGTACCGCCGCCGAAGTCGAATACGGCGATGACCTCGTCCTTTTTCTTGTCCAGTCCGTACGCAAGTGCTGCCGCTGTCGGCTCGTTTACGATACGCAAAACTTCGAGGCCCGCGACCTTGCCCGCGTCCTTGGTCGCCTGACGCTGAGCGTCGTTAAAATACGCAGGCACAGTGATCACGGCCTTTTCCACTTTCGAACCAAGATAATCTTCGGCTGACTGCTTCAATTTCTGAAGCACCATCGCTGCGATCTCGGGCGGATTATACTGCTTGCCCTCGGCCGCGATGCGGACATCGCCGTTACTCGCCTTTTCGACCTTGTACGGAACCTGTTTGATCTCGTCCGAGACCTCGTCATATTTGCGGCCCATGAAACGCTTGATCGAATAAAGCGTATTCTCGGGATTCGTCACGGCCTGTCGCTTAGCTACCTGGCCGACAAGGCGATTGCCGTCTTTAGAAAAAGCGACCACCGAAGGTGTGGTCCGTCCGCCTTCCGAGTTTGTAATAACGACCGGCTCGCCGCCTTCCATAACGGCTACTACAGAATTGGTCGTTCCCAGATCGATACCTATAATTTTGCTCATATATTTCTCCGAATCTATTATTGCCAAGCCCTATTAACCCTCTTAACTTGAGCGTAAACCAAGTATAAAGGTTGAGTGTATCGTTGTCAAGTTTAATTTAGGCACGCGGCCGCGCGATTTTTTGGTCGCTTGGAACGTCAAGGAATGTCGGTGTCGCGCATTAATTTTGCGACGTGAAAAATGTAGTGGACGCCCGAGGCGAACGCGAAGAAAGCAACGGTTATATACACCGTGGGCAGGTAAAATCCGCGTAGCTGCGGGAAGACAGCAGCTATCAATATCAAGATCACGCCGACGACCTGCACAAATGTGCTGGCCTTACCGAGCCACGACGGCTGGAATCCTCGAAAACCGGTCATCACATTTATCGCTCCAGCAACGGCGATGATCAGCACGTCGCGGCCGATCACAATTATCGTTACGTACGGCTCAACCGGAAGATGATTGGGCGGATTTGCCCCAAACACGGCAGGTATTGAAAGGATGATGAATGCCGTTGTCATCAATAGCTTGTCGGCGATCGGATCGATGATCGTACCCAGTTCTGACTCCTGCTTGAACCGCCGAGCAATAAACCCGTCGACACCGTCGGAAAATCCGGCAACGGCAAACGCGGCCAGCGCCCAGCCTTCGTGGCCGTAGATCATCAGGATCGCGAACACCGGTACAAGCACCATTCGCAGGAATGTGAGGATATTTGGGATTGTTAGAACCGAAGTGGTCATTCGCTGCATTTCAGCTCGATCAAGCTGATCTCGGGCGGGCATTGATAACGAACCGGCAGAACGACAGTGCCGATCCCGCGAGTGATATATATTTGCGAGTCCGATCGGCTGTGCAGCCCGCTCGAGAGCTTTCTTCGGCGGATCAAACGCTTTTCGCCCTCACGGATCTTAATTTGACCGCCGTGGGTATGTCCGCTGAACGTAAGATCGACCTTTGCCCGCACGGATTGCCGGAAAATAATTGGATTGTGAGCAAGAAGTAATTTGAGTTCGTCGGGATATGATCCGCGCATAGCCGCAGGTACGTCGGTCTTTCCGACCATATAGTCATCGACACCGGCAAGCCAAAACGAGGCACCGAGCGCACTGATCCGCACGCCTTCGTTGATCAAGACATTGATCTCGGCGTCACGGAAAGATCGAATAATAAGCTCAGCGTCGGTCCAATGGTCGTGGTTTCCAAGACAAGCGAAAGTACCAAAACGGGATCTAAGATTTCCCAGGGCAACCGCGACCGGAGCGATGTATTCCCGTTCGTGCGAAACATAATCGCCGGTCAGCACGATCAGATCGGGCCGCAGCCGATTTGCGACCTTTATCGTCCTTTCAATATGCCGAAGGTCCGTAAATGGGCTGTGATGAATGTCTGAAAGGTGGATGATCTTAAAGCCGTCGAGCTTTTTCGGGAGACGCTGAAGTGTTACGAAAACTCGCTCGAGCGACAGGCTGCTGGCCTCGTCCATCGCTCCCTTCGCGGTTTTGGACCAGTTGCCGGCCATCGCCCGCAGCGGCGCGTCGGAGGCGACGTACGCATTTATTCGCTCCGATAATTTCGCACGCTTTGGAATGGCATCTTTCATCTATCGTTGAGGCCAGTATAACTGCCGCATCTGCGAATTACAAAAACTTTGGATTTTCCACCGCGATCGCGTTGACCCGGTTCGCAGTTCTCAAGCAAACGTTTTGCTGATCACATTCCCGAGATCTTGAGAAACTTGCGTTTTCCTACCTGGACCAAAATGCCTTCCGACGTGACCAAAATTTCATCAGCGGCCGCCGAGGCTTTTTCGCCGTCAATCTTTACTCCACCCTGCTCAACCAGGCGTCTGGCCTCGCCCTTCGAAGCTGCAAGCCCGGTTTGGGCCAGTAGATCTGCAAGCCTGTACGTGCCTGACTCGATCGATATCTTTTCGATCTCGTCCGGCACTTCTTTTTGCACAAAGCGCCTATTGAATTCGTCTTCGGCGGCGACCGCGGCGTCGTTCGAATGAAAGTCACAGATGATCAGCTTGGCGAGGCTTACCTTGGCGTTGCGCGGATTTTCGACACCCGATTCGCATCTGGCTTTGAGGTCACCAATATTGGTGCTCGAAAGATCGGTAAGAAGCTCATAGTATTTCCACATCAGTTCGTCAGAGATGGACATTACCTTTCCGAACATCTCGTTCGGCTCCTCGTCGATCCCGACGTAGTTATTCAGCGATTTAGACATCTTTTGCACGCCGTCCAGTCCCTCTAGAAGCGGCGTCGTGATGATGACCTGCGGTTCCTGCCCAAACTCGCGCTGTAGATTGCGGCCCATCAGCAAATTGAACCGCTGGTCAGTCCCGCCGAGTTCGACGTCGGCCTCGAGTGCGACCGAATCGTAGCCCTGGACCAGCGGATACAACAGTTCATGCAGCGATATGGGCTTTTCGTCGGCCAAGCGCTTGGTAAAGTCGTCGCGCTCGAGGATCTGTTTTACCGTGGTACGGGCGCACAGCTTGACGAAATCTGCGGCCGTAAACTTGTCCATCCATTCGCCGTTGAATCGCAATTCGGTCTTTTCAGGATCAAGCAGCTTAAACATCTGGCGTTTGTAAGTCTCCGCATTGATATTGATCTCTTCACGCGAAAGCGGCGGCCGGGTCACATTCTTGCCCGACGGATCACCGATCATGCCCGTAAAATCGCCGATCAAAAAGATCACCGTATGCCCGAGATCCTGAAACGCCTTGAGCTTGCGAATCACAACCGTGTGCCCGAGATGAATGTCCGGCGCCGTGGGGTCAAGGCCGAGCTTCACCCGCAGCGGCTTTCCGGTCTTCTCAGCACGCTCAAGCTTCTTCCGCAGATCTTCCTCGCGAATGAGGTCGACCGTGCCTTTTTTCAGGATCTCTATTTGTTCGTCGATAGTCATGGCAAAGAGCCAATTATAGCGTAGGGTACATTGTGTACGCATTCGCGGGTACGTTTTTTAATATCAAGGGCATCAATTATTCGGCATATTCGGCGGCGTTGGATATGTTGATGATTTAAGAGATGCACTCTTGCTTGACCCGCCGAGAAACATCATCAAACCCTTTGCAAACCCGAAATCGTATTGTTTGGCGGTTATCAAGGCTCCGTCCTTTTCTGAACCATTCACACAAACGTTGCCGCTCGCACGCGTACTGCCCGCATATCTGGAGGAAGCCTCGTAAACTCCGCTT
>JBDTZO010000118.1:0-33787 GCA_040005135.1 Acidobacteriota bacterium
TCGAACCCGCGACCTGCAATCTGACACACAGTTTTCCCAGGAAAATCGAGGTTTAAGATTGCATGAAATTGGAGCTGATGGCGGCCCGCGCTTGCGATTTGAATCTGGAAAGTTGTTTTAGAACTTGGGGCAAACGTTTTGTTAAGATTAAAGTGCGGCATCAGTTATTGACGTTAGAAGCTCGATTGACGGGTTTTCGACCTCTGACATTCCGCTGCATCTCGCGAAGATCTGTTGTCAAAAACGACGAGTGTTGGGAACGAATTCAGTCGTTTCGTTTTTTCACGGCAGTGGGCCGACAAGAATTAGGTCGCTCTAATTTTGCGTGCGGAGGTTACATCTCTTAGTTTGGCGGCAGACCATTCATTACAAGGATGTCTAGAATATGTATTATTACAATGAAAAAGATCTTGGCCGCTTTGGTGAGATCGCAAAATACAAGCCGGAGCTTTTTGAAAAATTTATGGCCTGGTATCAGGCCTGTCAGGAAGAGGGCGAGCTCACGAAACGCGAAAAAGCTTTGATCGGGCTGGCGGTTGCGGTTACGGTTCAGTGTCCGTATTGCATCGACGCTTTTACAAATTCATGTTTGGAAAATGGTTCAAATATGGAGCAGATGACCGAATCGATTCATCTTGCATCTGCGATTCGCGGCGGCGCCAGCCTTATTCACGGCATCCAATCTCACAATTCACATGACAAAGTTTCTATGTGATCCGAACGATCGCTGTTGACTAATCGCTATCGTTATCGCATGTCCATCGTGTAGACCTTAAGCTGTTCGTAAATGCAAGCAGGAATTCAAATCGAAAGAGGTGGCGTTAGGGGACGCGCACGTTCACGGCTTGGTTTTCGTGAAAAGATCGGAATGGTTGAATTGTGCGCCGATACGGTTGACACGCTCCAGGTCAACGTCGGTAAACTCTGCAATCAGGCCTGCAAGCATTGCCATGTCGATGCATCACCGACACGAACTGAGATCATGCGGCGTGAAGTCATTGATGCCTGCTTAAAGACACTCCGAGATTTCGGCATTACCACACTCGATATTACGGGCGGAGCTCCTGAGCTCATTCCGGATTTTCGATATTTTGTAACCAACGCTCGCGAAATAGGAGTGAAGGTTATTGTTCGCCACAATCTTACGGTCATGTTTGAACCCGGCCTGGAAGATCTGCCGGAATTTTTCGCCGAGAATCATGTTGAGGTCGTTTCGTCGCTACCGTATTTTATTGCAGAGAGAACTGACAGTCAGCGAGGAACTGGTGTTTTTGAAAAGAGTATAGAGGCACTAAAACGCTTAAATTCTGTTGGATATGGGATCGGTGGCGGCCTTACGCTCGACCTCGTTTACAATCCGGTCGGGGCTTTTTTGCCGCCTGACCAGGCATTGATCGAGGCGGATTTCAAGCGTGAGTTGATGGGTCGATATGGCATTTCGTTTAATAGCTTATTCACGATAACGAATATGCCGATCGCTCGTTTTCTCGACTGGCTTCGTCGGTCGGGCAATGAGGAAGGCTATATGACGAAACTCGTCAATGCATTTAATCCGGCTACGCTGCCGGGACTAATGTGCCGCAACCTTGTGAGCGTCGACTGGACGGGCCGATTATTTGACTGTGATTTTAATCAAATGCTCGATATACGTGTCGAAGCCTCTTCTCCACAAACAATATTTGATTTCGATATTTCGAAGCTCGCAAACCGCCGGATCGAAACCGCCGTTCACTGCTTCGGCTGCACGGCCGGTTCCGGCTCGTCCTGTGGCGGCGCTGTATCGATTTAGTATCTCAAGATGAAGATCGGCACCATATTTCGACTATTAGCCTTTCCCATTGCGGCAGGGGCGTTAGCCGCTGTATATAAGGTCGAAAAAATGAGGCCGCTTCGTGATTCAACAGAATCGAAGCCAATTCGGACCGCGAGAAACCTAGCTCTGGCGGCAACCGCCGCAGGGGCGATGTATTTTCTGGAAAAGCCGGTAGCTGCTCGGGTGGCCTCAACTGTGGAACGCAATCGGATCGGCCTCCTGAAAATATTCCGCCTTCCGAGATGGCTCGAGATGGTTGTCTCGGTGGTTCTGCTCGACTACACATTGTACCTTTGGCACGTTCTCACGCATCGCGTCGGAATTTTGTGGCATTTTCATGTCGTTCACCACATCGATGCCGATCTCGATGCATCGACAGGACTTCGATTTCATTTTGGTGAGATCGTGATCTCTGTCGTATGGCGAGCTGCCCAAGTCTTAATCATCGGTGTATCGCCTGACGCACTTAAGGTTTGGCAGACGATCCTTCTTCCTTTGGTAGTTTTTCACCATTCTAATATTGAGCTGCCCAATTCGATCGAGCGTGTTTTAAGTAAAGTTCTCGTAACTCCGCGCCTTCACGGAATTCATCACTCGGTCGTCCAGTCCGAGACCGACTCCAATTGGTCGAGCGGGCTTTCAGTTTGGGACCGGCTTCATGGGACGTTTCGCGACATCGGCGAACATGACGGAGTCGTGATCGGTGTTCCAGCCTTTCGACGACTTAGCGATCTAGAACTGCTGTCGCTTATTGAAATGCCGTTCTTCGAACAGCGGCCGAGTTGGGAATTGCCTCCAGCCTGCATCACCGATGAGCGTTGACGTGTCGGTCATCATTCCAACGCTTAACGAAGCGACCGAGATCGGTCGAACTCTCGACAAACTTCGCGATCTCGCCGGGTCGTTTGAAATTATTGTCGCTGATGGCGGCAGCACGGATGAAACTTGCGAATTAGCGACGATCAGGAAAGCAATCGTGATAAGCACGGAACGCGGACGCGGTATCCAGTTGCACGCCGGTGCTCTGGCGGCGACCGGCAACGTCCTCTGGTTCCTCCACGCCGATTCGATCCCGCCGACTGATGCCATCGTTTTGATCCACAAAGCTCTTTCAGACGACAATGTCGTGGGCGGTAATTTTGCCCTCAGGTTCGATGGAGACAGTCGCGCGGTCGCATTTATGAACCAGTTCTATGACAAGATCCGGCACATTGGCCTGTTGTACGGCGACTCGGGAATTTTCGTCCGACGTGACGTCTATCAACAGATCGAAGGCTTCAAGCCGCTCCCGTTGTTTGAAGATCTGGAATTTGTACGGCGATTGAAGAAATGCGGGAAACTCGTTCGCGTGAGATCGGAGATCACGACATCATCGCGCCGATTCGAAAATCGGCCCTTCCTTCCAGTATTCTTCCGATGGGTTACGTTTCAATGCCTGTACTGGATCGGTATCAGCCCATACCGTCTCGCCCGATCGTATCATCCTATAAGACGGCAAACCGATTCGGAGAACTGATCAAACAAATTTCGGTTAGCAGCTATCCAACGGCATGTTTCTGGAGCTGTGAATGAAGCGTCCAAATCTTGATCCACTACCACAAAAAGTCGCCGAAGATCTTCGGGCGTGTCGACATCGTACCATTTCGGCAGCTCCACGATTCTCGACAGCCCTGTTTCGGCGGCTCGCTCGAGAGTTGTTGAGTACACTTTGTCCGAACTCCATGGAATGCCCTGAAAGATCGACGGGATGACGTGCTTCATACCGATAAGGTAATAACCGCCGTCTTCAGTTCCGCCCAGCGCAAGCTCGGTCGCGGGTTCTGCAAGTCGCTGTAGTGCGGTTTCAAGTATTTTAGACGGCAGTGTTGGGCTATCGGTCCCAATTACAATGATCGGGCTGCAGCCGTTGGATCGGGCGAAATTTATCGCCGACGCCATTCTCTCACCAAGGTCATTACCATTTTGTTTTACGGAGATCGTCGGCGCCGGCAAAAGGTCAACGATCGATCGTTCATCGCCGATCGCCGAATAGGCGACAATTACTTTCGTCGTGACATTCAAGGCTTTAGTGACGGTATCCGCGAGAAAGCATTTTGAAAGCTCGGCACACTGGTCATCGGAAAGGATCGGACGCAAGCGCGTTTTTACAGTGCCCGGTTGCGGCACCTTTGTCATGATAACGATCGCGGGTTTTAAGTTTTCCACTTTTCAGAAAATCACACACGCTTATTATCGCCAGATCTTTAAGTATCGTTTAAACCATTTCTGTACGAAAGGCGACCGCAGATCTGTAAGCGTCGCTTCAGTGCTGACCGCCTGCGCTATTTTCGCAAGCGTCGGATAGACGCGAATTATCTTGTTCAGGTCCGTGATCTTCATACGCTGCTTCACCGCCCAGACAAACTCATGTATCAACTCACCGGCATGAGAACCGACGAGCGTCGCTCCGACAATTACCTTTTTGTGGGTAACGACCTTTGCAAAACCTTCGGTCGAATTTTCCGTCTGTGCGCGGTCGTTATCCTCGAAGGTGACCTTATAAACCTTGACTCCATCACCAAATTCTTTGCGAGCTTCCGCCTCGATCATCCCCACACGGCCAATTTCGGGATCAGTAAATGTCGCCCACGGTACGACGCGAAAGTCCGTTTTCTTCTTGAACGGCCACGGAACGAAGGCATTCTGGATCACAACCTGCGCTTCATAATCGGCCATGTGCGTAAACTGAAAATGTGCGGTCACATCACCGGCCGCGAAAATATGCTTTGCCGAGGTTTGGAGATATCCGTTCGTCTTTATCTGCCGCGGGTCGAATTCGACGCCGGCGCTTTCAAGTCCAAGCCCATCGAGATTCGGGCGGCGGCCAACAGAAACCATGATCTCATCCGCTTCGATCTCTCTTGTTCCGTCCTTCGCCTCAACCGTCAGCATCCTCACTCCGTCGTCCCGCTTGCGAGCATTGACCGCTTTATGATTTGTGAGGATCTCGACACCCTCCTTCGTCAGGATCCGCTGCAGGAATTGGGAAACTTCTGTATCTTCCTTCGATAATATCAGATCGCCCATTTCGACGATCGTCACTTTAGAACCGAATCGCGCAAATGACTGTCCCATCTCGACTCCGATAGGTCCGCCACCGAGAACAACGAGTCGTTCCGGCAGTTCGGTCAGATGGAAGAGGT
This sequence comes from Acidobacteriota bacterium, assembly GCA_040005135.1. Classification (GTDB taxonomy): domain Bacteria; phylum Acidobacteriota; class Blastocatellia; order Pyrinomonadales; family Pyrinomonadaceae; genus OLB17. The sequence goes on from JBDTZO010000118.1 coordinate 4,996, forward strand.
TTTCGTTCGTAACAAAGCCCGCGTCGCCCAGCCCGTCGATCGGCGGCACAAATGGGTGCGAGCCGGTTGAAATACAGAACCGTTTTGCTCGCAACACCCGCTTTTCGCCGTCTTCGTTCAGCACCACCTCGATCTCGTTCGCGTTCAAAAACCGCGGCGTGCCGAAAACGACCTCTACTCCCATCTTTTCAAAAACCTCGGGAGCGTCATGGTGCTCGACGATCTTGATAATGTCCTGAACGCGACCCGTTATCGAAGCGAACGAATCGTTCAGAAAAGTAGGATTGACGGCTGCAAAACCAAATGTCGGGGCGTGCCGCATCTGATATGCGAACCTGGCCGATTTGATCAAGGCCTTGGACGGCACGCAGCCTGTGTAGAGACAGTCGCCGCCAAGCAGATTCTTCTCTATCAGTGCCACCCGTGCACCCAGAATTGCGGAACCGCCGGCGGCGACGAGCCCTGCCGAACCGCCGCCGATCACGATGAGATCGTATGTTTCCTTCCCTTTCATAGCTAATGGCGTTTCCGGAGGCAGCTCAACCCCGCCCGCACATTCATTTCACAGGCTCGAAAGGTTTCTGCAGCTGCTTTTGGATCCTCTTTAATGTTGACCAAACGCCAATAATCACCAAAAGTATCACAATGCCGTAAACCCAGATCGGAACATTCTTACCCGCAAAGATCAAATAGATGTAAGCCGAAACAAAGAAAAACATCGCAGAAATAGCAGGCACTACGATCGATCTGCCCCTCCGGTAATTGCGGATCAGCCAGCCTATAGAAAGCGAGAAAAATGGAATGGCACCAACATAGATCGCCCCAAAGACCAACGGATCGACCCCGTAGTTTCCCCCGAGGCTAAAGAACCAGTCATGTATAGTTTCCCAATTCATACCCTTAATATAACCCTTTAACTAATCTCTTGGATGAGACTATTTGCGTTCGATTTAGGGCGAACCGGGCGAAAACGAAAAAAGTCACCCTGACGGTGACTTTAAAACCCATGATTTTATTGATGATAATGGCGGAGCCGACGGGACTCGAACCCGCGACCTCCAACGTGACAGGCTGGCGTTCTAACCAACTGAACTACGACTCCGCATTGGAAACTCAGGATCGGAGGCGATACTGAATTACTGATTTTCAAACGTGGTGGGCACGAAGGGACTCGAACCCCTAACTTCCTCCTTGTAAGGGAGGCTGTCTACCAATTGACGTACGTGCCCGAAAACCTTTTATTCTGCAAACTTAGCACGTGTGCCCTTCGGCACTTTCAAATAAACCCAAACCCGATCCGAGCAAAGGGCGAACCGTAATCCTACGAAAAATGAACCGCGTAGTCAAGTTGGAGCCGCATTGTCTATTGCTTAGGCCGAAGCGTCGGCCGAGGAGTGTTTACGGCTGCCAGCGTGTCGCTATAGCTAAGGATTGTGCCGCCGTACCCAACAGCCCAGCCCCGCTTACCATTAAAGATGACGCGTTCGAGGCGGTGCTTGACCGGCGAACGTTCCGGTTCCCAGACGGCACCTCCATTCGACGTGTGAAGGATGACGCCCTGGTCGCCCACCGCCCAGCCGTCGGACGTGTTTGAAATCCAAATATCGGTCAGTTCCCGGTCGGTCCCCGAGACCTGCTGCCTCCACGAGCGTCCGCCGCCTGAGCTCGTAAAGATCGAGCCGTCTGAGCCCACGGTCCATGCGATCTTTGGCGACGTAAAGAAAACCGAATTAAAGCGAACTTGCGGATTTCCGGTCACCGACGAATTGTCCCACGTCGAGCCGCCGTCGAGCGTGAACATAAGTGTTCCGCCCGCACCGGCAATTACCCCGACCCCCGAATCGGAGATCGACCCGGCCAGAAGTAAATATCGGACCGTCGCATTGCTCTTCTTCCAGGTCTTTCCGTCCGGCTGAAGCGTGTAAAAGACGCCGCCCTCGCCGAACGCAATTCCTCGGCCGTCAGGCGTAAATATCATCGCCCTCAGACGTTCACGACCGGCGTCCCGCAGCTCGATCATTTCCCAGGTGACCCCGCCGTCAGAGGTTTTTCGGAGGTAGGAAGATGCGTTCCGCCCACGGGAATAAACATTTCGCTCGCAAAGCATCCAGCCAGTGCTAGCGTCGGTAAAGTGAATTCGAAGGATGGTGTCGTTGTTAAATTTCGGGACTGCCGACCAGTGGCCGCCCGCGTCCGAAGTGGTGAGCACCGTTCCCTCTGAGCCGACTATCCAACCGTGCGACTCATCAAAAAAGTAAACGTCGCGGAGCCATGCAAGCGTCGGGTACTGCTGGCGCACCCAATCGGCGTTCGCCGCCTGGACGCACAGCAATAGGAGCAAAACGATCGCGGCCTTGTTTCTCATTGACGAATTGATCTCGGACCGCTAGTACGGCAAGCCGCCGGTGACTATGCCCCGGAACGCCGTCAGCCGCGATATTACGTCGAGGACCTTGCTGAGTGTAAAGCCCTTGCCGGAGACAAAGACCTGATCGCCCGGACTTAAGAAGACCATATCTGCCTTACCCTGCTCGAGCTCGGTCAGGTTTATCATTTTGGACGTTACGCGGCCGCCGCCGTTATAACTGTATATAACGACCTTTTTCTTATCGGCATCCTTAGCAACGCCGCCGGATTCGACGATGGCTTCGTAAACGCTCACCTTGCGGTCGAGAACGCGAACGCCGGGTGCATTTACCTTGCCGAGCACGCTATATCGTGCCGACATTGCCTTGTCGAGTGTTACCGTGACCTTGGGATCGATGATGTATTCGTCTAGTTTTTTGGTGACCTCGGCGGCGACTTCCTCGACCGTCTTACCGCCGACCATAACGCCTTCGCGGATCAGCGGATACGAGATCCTGGCGGTCGGCGGCACCGAGATCGCCGACTTGCAGTAATCAGGGCACTGCCCGAATACCTCGATCGTTATGACGTCATTCGGACCCAGGCGATATTCCTTAAGAAAATTGTTATAGACCGGCATTATCGCCCTCGCCTCAGCCGAATCGTCCTGATCGACGTCAACTCCGCCGACGACTGGCGTCGGCGACGCCGCCGGCACTACTGCCTCTGATCGCGATGGAGTCGCCGCCTTGGTTTCGACCGGGACGGCCGACTGTGCGGTGATCGCGGCCGCCGCGGCGAGAACGATCACTGCGGAAAGAATCGCGTTCTTAATTGATCCGTTTGAACTCATCTGTATAACTCCGTCTGCCATTAAGATGCCCGGCCGCCTATGATCAGCGGCCTTTGCCGAATAAAACTGTTTTGAATGTATCGACGACTATGACCAGATCCAGCGTCAGACTCTGGTTCTTGATGTAATAAAGATCGTATTGCAGCTTTTGGATCGCGTCGTCGACCGAGGCCCCGTATGGATATTTGATCTGCGCCCAACCCGTCAGGCCGGGAGCGACCAGATGGCGATGCTCGTAATAATGCACCTCGGTGGCGAGTTGTTTCACGAAATGCGGCCGTTCGGGACGCGGGCCGACGAAATTCATCTCACCCTTTAAGATATTCCAAAATTGCGGTATTTCGTCGACGCGTATCTTTCGGATGACCTTACCGACTAGCGTCACGCGTTTGTCATTATCGACTGCCCAAACCGGTGTGCCGTCCGCCTCAGCGTCCGTGCGCATTGAGCGAAACTTTATGACATCGAACGTCTTTCCGTTCTTGCCGACGCGTTCCTGCCGATAAAACACAGGGCCACGCGACTCAACCTTTATCAATGCTGCTGTGAGCACCGCGATCGGGAGAGAAAGCGTCAAGCCGACTAAAGCGAGGCCGCGATGAACGCCCTCGCGAAACGCTGCCTTGACTCTCGAATCTCGCTGCCGCCCCGCGAAGATCAGCCACGAAGGCCGCACCATATCGAGGTGGACCTTTCCGGTGATCCGTTCAAAGAAGGACGTGCATTCCTCGATCGAGACGTCACCCGCCAGGCTCATTTTCAACAATGCTTCGGTCGGAAATGCACCGCGCCGTTCTCGCACGGCGATCACCACACGGTCTATTTTCTCGCTGCGAATTATGCCTTCGAGGTCGTGGGCCTTTCCAAGAATTTCTGAACGGCCCAGTTTTTCGCGTGGCTTTGCTCCGTTTTCGGATACAAAACCGACTATGCGATAGCCGGCGTCGCGGCGTTCCCAGACGGCTTCGGCAGTATCAAGAGCGGCCTTTCCGGTTCCGACAACGAGGATCTTTTCGCCGATCTCGGGATGGCCGGTCAGGACATGAATAAAGACACGCCATGTGAGCAGAAAGACCAGCACTAGCGGAACGGAAATGATAGAAATGCCGCGGCCGACCATCAGCGACGGCACGAAATAAAAAACTAATGCGAGCAAAGCCCATGCGATGCCCAGAGCCTGGACCAGCCGGAGCATCAGCTCACGTCGGTTGGTCATTACGACGTAATCGTAAAGATCGTAAAAATACAGGTTGACGATGCAGAAAATACAAACTAACGCGATCTTGAGCCACCCGTTCTTTTCATCCAGTTCATACATCGAGCCGTCGGACCCGAGTCGGATGTACATCGCCAGAATGAGGCCGCCATATATGATGGCCGCATCGGCAATTATCAGTGAAAATATCCTTGGGCTAAGCCCGCCGGGTTTCATGGAAAAAGTGGTCGACGCCCGTTTACGGATTTACGCCTTCGGTTAGTCGATTGTAGTTGTAATAGCCGTAGTTGTAATGCGATTCGTCCTGTACGTCTTCGCACTGATTGAGCACGACGCCGAGGATCCTGTCCTTAGGCAGCTGCTCAAGCACGCGGTCAAGCGACGCGTATTTCGTACGATTGGCTCGGACCACCAGCATTGCGGCGTCGGCCTGGTTGATGAGGACCGTAGCGTCTGTAAAGATCCCAAGCGGCGGTGCGTCAATGATGACGAAATCGAACATTTCGCGGGCCTCGCGCAAGATCTCCTTGAATTTGGGCCCCGAGATCAACTCCGCAACGTCCGTCCGAGCGACGCCGCCAGGAAGAATATGCAGCCCGGCCGGTTCGAGCCGAATTATCGATTCCTTTAGCGATGTGTCGCCCGTCAGGATATCCGACAACCCTTTGTCGGCTTCGATGCCCATATAGTCCGTTAAGCTCGGCATCCGGAGGTCACTGTCGATGACGAGGCACTTAATGCCGTCGGTCTGAGCGAGCAGCCAGGCGAGATTGAGCGCCGTGACGGATTTGCCTTCGCTCGGATTGACGCTCGCGACGACGATCGCCTGCAGTTTCTGACGCTGGCTCTTGTGCAGAACGTGCGTTCGGAGGCTGCGGTATTCCTCACAGTACGACGACTGCGGATGAGTAATGGCGACGAGACGAGGCTCGACGCGTTCGGCGTCAACGCTCCACGTGACAAAGTCAGGCAGAGGTTTGACGACCGAACGCGTCGAGCTATCGACGTTCAAGTTTGCCCCGGCAGTTAAGCCCGTTTTCGAATCAGGGAGTGCCGTCCCGATCAATGAATTCGGCTGCCCAATGAACGTCGAACCTGGATTCCCGATCCTGAAATCGGGCTGAGTGAAAAGTTCCGGCGGCTGGTTGGCCGACCGATCGCTCTTATCGAACGCCACGACATTAGCTGCCGCGAACAGGTCCACTGCATTTGGATCCTCGATCTGTTTCTTTTGAAGTGCTTTTAATATGCTCATCGTATCGCTGCTCCGTTTATCGCCGTTCCGGATCAATAAAAACCACCAACTCTTTCAGTCTCGACATTTCCGTCGTCCTCGAGTGCCTCGAAATCCAGCTCAAAATCTTCATCGACCGGCTTAGGGATCGGCGTTCCATTTTGGGCATCGGTGCGAAACATCGGCATTCCGGCCTCGGCACGGTCGATCCCATCCCATAGATCTTCGCGGGCGTCCGGACGCATCGTATGTCCCGAAATTCCGGCGGCGGGCGGCTGGATCTGCATGTTCTCAGGCAGGAGGTCGAGGTTCTCGGCGACATCCTCAATTATTTGACGGCTGATCATCCTTTCACCCGCGGCGTATGCGGTCAGCATCGCGTTGTCGCAGATATTATTAATGTTGCGGGGTATGCCCTCGGAACACTGATAGATGAAATCGACCGCGGCCGGAGTAAAGAGGTTAGGATCGTCAGAACCCGCGATCAGCAGACGCTCGGTAATATACCGGGTTACCTCCTGGACGTTCGGATAAGGGTGCATATTGCATCGAAGGGCGACGCGCTGCTTGAGCTGGCGGAGATTCGGCTGATTAAGCTTGTCGCGAAGCTCGGGCTGTCCGGTAAGGACGATCTGCAAATGCTTGGCGTTATCCGACTCAAAATTGAGCAGCAAACGGATCTCTTCGAGGACGTAATCCGACAGTTCGTGGGCCTCGTCGATGATGATCACCGTTCTCAGCCCGCGGCGGTGCCTTTCCTCAAGCACCTTTCCCATCACACTTAGAAGCTCGGCCTTGTTATTCCAATCGCGAATGCCGAGCATCTGTGTGACGTGATGGTAAAACTCGTCGATCGACAGACGCGGATTAAAGACGTAGGCAGCGAGAACGCTGGCGTCGAGGCGCCGGAGTATCCAGCGCAATGCCGTCGTCTTGCCGGTCCCGACCTCGCCGGTCAGCACGATCAAGCCCTTGGAGTTTTCGAGGCCGTAATACAAGCTCGCGAGAACCTCGTTGTAGCTCGGCGTGAATACGATGAACCTCGGATCCGGTGTCAGCGTGAATGGAATGTCGTCGAGACCGAAAAATTCTTTATACATACTTACCTCTCAGGCAACTCTCTTAAGAGCGGCGCCGGCCGCCTGTTCGCACCAAGTGCATTTCAATAAAGGCCGGATCGGCCCTCTCTTTCCCCTACGAGACCAAACGGTCGAACAATTTGGTCGCTTCTAAGATCAATACGATCGCCGGTATGACGGCCACCGCGGCGACGAACCCACCTGCAAGCTTTAGCCAATGTGAACGCTTGATCCACATTTTTTCCGAATGCGAAAGCAGCGGCGGCACAGTTGCAAGCACCGGAAGGCCAGTGTAATGCTTGGCGTCAGCGATATTCTGTATCTTGAAAAGCCGCGGTATCTCTACGAATCCCGCAAAGACGAGCCCGAGCAGCAAACCGACCACAGTCCCGATCATCGTCAAGACAAAGCGTTTCGGCGCCACGGGCGACTGCGGAATATTTGCCGGGTCCTGGACTCGGATCGTTTCGCCCTGAGCGTTGGTCTCAACCCCGACGACAGTTTCGGCCTCGTTCTTCTTCTTGAGGATCTCGTCGTATGTTTGTTTGGCAGATTGGTATTGTGACGTGAGTGCCTCGAGCGCGACCTTTACATTTGGGATGCTGTTGATCCGTGCCTCAAGTGCTGCGACCTGTGCTCCGTTCTGTCGAAGCTCGGTATCTTTCGAGATCATTTGCTGCTCGATCTGTCCGATCTGGGCCTGGACCCGCTGATTTTCCAGTTCAAGGCTCTTTTTCTGCAATTCTGCCTTGCGGACGCTTGCCTGGCTGGCAGTTGCGACACGCTTATCAGTGTTTTTACGCAGTCCCTCGACCTCTTCGTTAACGCGGGCGATCTCATTCTGCTTAGCGATCACGAGCGGATGCTTTTCTTTATACACCTTTAAGAGGTTGTCGAGCTGTCCGCTGAGTTCGGCCCGCTTCTGGACGAGCTGTGCGTAGGCCGGCGTGTCCTCGATCTGGCCCGCCTGCCGTGCCGTGTCCTGCGTGTCCTTTTCGCCAAAATCCTCGATCAATCGCATTTGGCGGTTGTTGGCACCGATCGAGTCGCTGAGGCGTCCGCGTTCGTTCATTAACGATTCTTTTTCTTTGGTAATGTTGCCCTCGCGGTCTCGCAGGCCGGTGAGCTGTGCGACGAGGCCCTGCTCGGACTCAGGCAGCGTGGCAACGTTGGCCGTCATGATATCGAGACGCTGTTTTTCGAGTTGGTCAAGGGCCTGTTTCTTCTCGTCTAGCTGGCGTTCGAAAAGGTCTTTCGTCGATTCGGCGATCTCGGTTTGGGTCGCAACCTGGGCGTTGACGTATTTGCTTGCAAGGTCGGCGGTTACATTGCGTGCAGCCTGCGGATCGCGATCGCGATACGTGATGCGAAACCCAGCCACCTTTTCATTGTTAGTCTCATCGAGCTTTACAACGATATTTTTGTACATCTTGTCGATGATCAGCTCCATCGGCATTCCCGAATTTCGCTCGACCTTGTAGAGATCGTATTTCTGCACGAGCGGTTCGAGCGACGAACGGCTCAATACTTCCTGATTGATCGTCGAGAGCCTCTGCGAAAGATCTTCGCTCGAAAGCGGCTGTACAAGGCTTGACGAAATGGTCGGCGGCTTGACCAGCAGCGACGACGTTGATTCGTATATGCTGGGCAATTTATAGACCACATATCCGATCGCCGCCGTCATGGTGATCATCGGAAGGATGATCATCCATTTCTGCCTCTTTATAATGGCGAGGATCTCGCCTGCGCCTCTCTGTCTGAATTCAACGCTCATAGCATTTCTCGTAAATTCCGGTTCCTAAACCTGATCGGCCGTGTGCTTTTCTACTTTCTGTCCTTTGCGAACGACCATTCGCCTCACAAATACAGCGACAGCGAACATTAATAGTCCAAATAGCAAAAGGTCTAACGTTTCCGACATTCTTTACTCCGTTAAAGGCTCGCCAGAACATTCCTGGCATCATTGATTTCCTTCGGGCTCAAGGCATTTTGATATCGCAGCGACGTTTCGACCTCACGGCGAGCGGCTATTTTATCGCCCGTTCGTGCAAGTGCGTCGGCAAGGTGAACTCGATAACCAGGGTTCTCGTTCTTACCGCTCTTTTCGTCAAGAGCGACAGCCTTGCGAAGCTGTTCGACAGCAGGCGAAAAAAGGCCTTTTTTCAAATACACATATCCCAGCGTGTCGTAGAATCCCGCTACCGACTGATTCTTAGAGACCGACATCGTGGCTAGCTGGAGTGCTTCGTCCAGATTTCCGTGTGTCTCAGTAATAAGCCACGCGAGATTGTTTGCAGCGATCGGTGAGTCCGGAGCTATCTCGAGCGCTTTACGATAATTGCTCTCCGCTTCGGTTGATGAGCCGCGAGCGTCCTCGAGGATCCCGAGCATCGTGTAAACCGGTGCGGACGGGCTGATCTGAACGACCTTTTTATATTGCTCTACACCGGCGGCAATATCGTTTCTCGCGACCAGCAGCGACGCGAGGGCGGAATAAGCCGGAAGGTAGTTATGATCCAGATCGATCGCTTGTCTAAGCTCGGATTCCGATGCCGGTATGTTCTTTTCTGACGTAAAAACGGTTGATCTCAAGTAATGCAGGGCCGCCAGCCTGTCATTCTGGCCGGCGTTTGCCGTGATCATTTCGACTATCTTGGCGTGGGCCTGTTCGGATCGAGCGGTCGTTAACGACACATTTACAAATCCGGTTAACGCGTCAAAGTTGGCAATGTCTCTTGCAAGAGCTTTGTTGTAGAGGGCCAGGGCCTCGTCCGAGTTCTTTTGGACAACCGATACGCGGGCCAAGTTAACGAGTGCCGCGGACGAATTTGGCGAGCGTCGAACGACTTCCTGCAGGTCGGCCTTGGCTTCGGCCGTCTTCCCAAGGTCGAGTTCGGCGAGGCCTTTTGCGGTCAATGCCCGCACCTGCAGGTCCTGCAGAGCCTGTCCGTTCGTATCCGCATTAGGGACCGTCGAGGACGCTTTTGAGTAGAGTAGGTTCGCTTCCTTCAGCGCCTCGGCTGAATCGCCGCTCGCCGTCGCGGCCTGTATCCTGAGCAGCGAAGCCTTAAGAAAATCCGGATGGTATCGCTCGAGATCCGACATGTACGCGCGGGCCTCGTCGATCCGGCCGAGCGAGAGCTTTGCCTGCGAGATGTAAAACAGAGCATCTCGTTGGCTCGGCTGTTTTTTAAGGATTGATTCGAGGTCCTTGACCGCTTCGTCGGTAAAGTTCTGGAACATCTTTAGACGGGCCCGAAGCATTAAGGCTTCCGTGTCTTCGTTGTTGATCTTGAAGAGGGCCGTCAATTGTTCGCTGACCTTCGCGACGTTCCTTTGGTCGAGATATATCTGGCCGACGCGGTAGCGGGCGCGGACATATTCGGGCGTATCGGCAATTATCTGTTCGAGAGTCGCGATCGCCTCGCTCTGCCGTTGAGCGCCGGCGTAAAACTCAGCTAGTTCGAGTCGGCTCTCGGGGCTGTTCTCCTGAATTTCGACGAGGCGTTTATATGCGATCTCTGCTTTGTCATACTGCAGAGTTTCAGCATAAAAATCGGCCATTGCCTCGAATGCCGCGATATTTTGCGGCTCTGCACTGACGGCCAACTGAAATTGTTTTTCAGCCTCAGAATTGCGGCCCGCGTACATCAGGAAACGGCCGTATTCGGTCATCCCAAGTGCGGCAGCAGGATTCATCGAAATGCCCTTCTGGATCGCGGCCTCGGCGTCGGCTGCCTTGTTATGCGACATGTAATATCGCGAGAGACTAAGATACGTCTCGGTCCGTTTGGGGTCGATCGCGATCGCCTCGTTGATCTTCGCAACGACGTCCGCTTCGGGGCGATCTTGTGCCGCTAAGATCGAGGCTTTAAGTACTTGACCCTCAACAAATTTCGGATCTCGAGTGGCGATGTCCTCCTGGATCTTTTCCGCCTCCGGGATAAGCGGCGGGCGGATCAACAGAAAGTAGTTTCCAAGGCGTGACTTTGCATCGAGATTGCCGGCATCGAGCTCGACCGTCTTGCGCAGTTCGTCGAGAGTCTCGTTAAACTGTCCGAGGTTCTCGTACGCACGGGCGAGGCCCCAGTGTGCCTTTGCCGAATCCTTATCGGCTTCGGCAGCTGACCGAAACTGCATCAGCGCATCGTGAAATTTGCGTTTTTGAAGGTATTCTTCGCCTTTGGCAAGAAACTTGTCCGGGGAATGTCCGCAAGCGAGTAGGCAAATACTAAACGCAAGGAACAGGGCAAGCCTGTAGACACGGGTCCTATGGTCGGGGCACTCTAACATACGCTTTGAAAAACTCTAAGCTGGTCGTTGACGGAGATCGGATACCGGGCATTGGCCGCCGGGCCGTCGCTGACGAGCTGTCCATTCTGGGTTTCGGCAAAAAAACCGAAAAGAAGCTCCTGGAAAAATGTATTTTCAAGTTCGGAAGTTCGCATAATGCGTGAACTCCGTCACGTGTTTCAAAAACGGCCAATCGCCGGCCAATTTCAGAAAACCATAAATATGGTCCCGATCTATACATCTCGGGCCCTCGTTCGTCGTATAAGCAAAGCATCACCTCGGGGGAAGTCGTAGGCAAGCAGCCAATTCGCGCTTTCTCAATCTTTGTGTAGAAACATTCTACACCGTTTACGGCGAAGTCAGATTATTTTTTTTACTTCGAGGTTGCTTTCTTTTCAGCAGGTTGGGCTTGGGGTCTAATCGGGGATGAAAGAGCTCAAATTGTCCTCGAGGCTCGCAGCGAGGTTTGCCGCGGCATTAACAGCAGACGGCTCGTCCGAGCCCACGCCGGTCATTACGCGGATCATCGCTCCATCGGTGCGGCGGCGGAGCACACTGTCCCAAACGGTGTTGATCTTGTCGGTATATTCGCTGGCCTCAATGCGTCCGCGGCCCTGATACCAATAGATCATGATCTCGCGATAATTTCCGTTCTCGATCAGATAGCGGTTGGCCTTGAATTTACGTCCATTAGCAGCCGTGATCTCGACCGCTGACGGCTCACTCATCACCCAACCCGCTCCGGGGAGGCAGTTTTGAGGGCTGTGATACGTGGCTCCCGTACGTTGCGAAGCGTAGTAGCCGACGTATATGTTGGCAATACGGCCGTCGGGCAAGCTGTATTCGCGCATCGTGTAATCAGTTGTGCCAAGCACACTCAACGTTTCGGCATCGAGCGGAAAGTCGCCGCCCTTTTGCCGCCAGTCGCCCAGCGTCGCCGGAAGTTCGGCGAGCTGGGTTCGCGGCACAGCGACCTCGCCGCGGTTGGCGAACCAATTGATCGCTAGCCCGCAAACAACAATTCCGACAAGCAGCGGCAGTAACGGTGCGCGTTTACGAAACCCTTCTCGGGACGTACGGCGGCCGCCGCCGTCTCGGGATCCGCCGCGAAGCATTCTTTTCAGCAACGCGTTAACGCCGATCAGGATCGCAAGTGCGGCGACATAGACGAGCAGCCCCGAAACTTCGTGTGGCGTGCCCTCAGACGCGGACCGGCCGTAATAATAGGTGAGAATTCCAGTGCCCGTGACGCGTGCAGCGTTCGTCAGCACCGCGATCGGCACGGCTAGCAGCATCAAGAGCCCGGCTCGCCAAAGATCAGGTCCACTGAAATTAGCAAATTTTGGATCATCGCCTTGGCGACGGGTAAAATATGCGAGCACGAGCGCAAGTGTGATCAGAGTGCTCAGAGAGCGGATACCGCTGCATGCCTCGACAACCTCAAGCGAGATAGTCTGTGTAGCGCCGCGCGGCAGGATGTCCATCACATTTCCGTTTCGGAGCACGGGAATGTCAAAGAGGCGTATTCCCCACACCGCGATCTTGGACGCCCAGATCTGCAGCGGGAAAGCGATGCGATTAAAAATGATCTGCGGTATCGGGATAGCGAGCAGCAGCAGCACGATAGGGACGGCAATAACTGAAAGTATCCGCTGCCCAAAGAAGTAAACGGCAACGCCCGCGAGCATGATCGTGAGCGAAATTCGCTGAGTGAAAAGCTCTGCCCCTAGCGTGCCGGCCGCCAGTAGTGCAAGTGCGAACGAGATCAGCAATGTGCCGAGCCAGACGGACGCACCGGTCGAGGCCTCAGCCAGCTTTTCGCGTTCGCCCCAGAGGATAAATCCAATGACGAATGGCATCAGCAGCCCGTGCGAGTAATTTTCGTCCGTCCACCAGTCGGCAGCCAGCTTGGTTATGACCAGAAAATACGCAAAGAGGATCGCGACCGAAACGGCGGCAGGTGCGGCAAAACGCTGAAATGTATTTGGGTACGGTCCGCTCATTTCCAATTGCAAAGAAAAGTGCTAATAACGCCGTCATTCCGACTTCGGATCACTTGGTACGATCCAGGATGCTGAGGGCGATCGATCTAAGCGGTTCGGTATCACGTCCAATATCGTTCAATGCCGAACATGCCTCGTCACACACCTCGCGAGCCAATTCCCTTGACCCTTCGAGGCCGATATGACCTGGATACGTTGCCTTTTGAGCGGTCGCGTCCTTTCCGGCCGTCTTGCCGATCATCTCTGAGGTCTGTGTTACATCGAGCACGTCGTCCGTGATCTGGAAAAGGAGGCCCAATCGGCGGGAGTATGTTTCGATAGCGCCTATTTCCGCAGGATCGGCCGACGCAATAATGGCTCCGGCCCGGGCAGAAGCGGCAATGAGAGCTCCCGTCTTTCGATCATGGATCGTTTCGAGCTCTTCCACGCTTGTCTCGCGGCCCTCGGCTTCAAGGTCGAGCTGCTGGCCGGCGACCATTCCAAACGGAGTGCCGGACGCGTCGGCGATTAGTGAAATTAACTGCAGACGCGTTGGAGCCGGCAGCCCTTCGTCCTCCGCAAGCGCCTTGAATGCGAGTGTTTGCAGTACGTCACCGGCAAGTATCGCCGTCGCGTCGCCGTACTTTTTATGACAGGTCTCTCGGCCGCGCCGCAGGTCGTCATTGTCCATTGCCGGCAGGTCGTCGTGGATCAGCGAAAAAGTATGGATCATTTCGACCGCGGCGGCGGTGCGTAACACCCGCGACGTCTCAACACCAAAAGTGGTCCCGACGGCGATCATAAGTGCCGGACGAAAACGTTTTCCGCCGGCGAACAAGCTCCAGCGAATAGCTTCGTGCAGACGCACGGGGTCGACCGTCATCTGCGGGACAAGCCTTTCTAGCTCGGCATCGACGATCGTCCGGCAATCGGCATAAAATTGTTCGGTTTCGATCACTGCTACAGAGAATATCTGATTTGCGCATTTCGCCGCAAAGTTTAACCGGACGGTTTTGTTGACGATGCGGACGTTATTAGGTAGCGTTTAGGTTGCCGCGAACGGATAGTTCACTACATTATGGCCCTCAGCAGTATCGAGTTTCGTGCAGCTCTCAGCAATTTTGCCAGCGGTGTCACCGTGGTCACGACCACGGACGCCGCCGGGAGAATGCATGGTATCACCGTCTCGGCGTTTTGCTCTGTATCGCTCGATCCGCCGATGGTTCTCATCTGCATCGAAAAAACGACCGCCAGCCATTACGCTTTCGAGGAATCTGAGATCTTTGTGGTAAACATCCTGGCCGCACACCAGCGGGACGTGTCGGAGCGATTCGCCTCGCCGTATTTGGATAAGTTCGCAGGTGTCGACTTTGAAGTGGGAATGCTCGGAGCTCCGATACTGTCGGGAGCACTCGTCAATCTCGAATGCCGCCTTCGCCACTCGCTGAACGGAGGCGATCACTCGATATTCGTCGGCGAGGTCGAAGATGCCCGTTTTGACAGCGGCCAACCGCTCGTCTATTTCGCCGGCGAATATAGCGAGCTCGCGAATTGAACGAAGAGCGGTTACAGAGACTCGAGTATCATAGTCAGATCACCCTCATCCAGAGAATAAGTCTCATTACAGAACCCGCAGGTCATCGATGCCCCGTGGTCCTCGACCAGCATCGACTCGACCTCTGCTCGGCCGAGCGAAGCGATCATCGCCTTTGCCCGTTCGGACGAGCAGCTGCATTTGAAAGCCACCGGCTTTTCCTCCATTATTTCGAAATCGATCACGCCCAGAACCGTCCTTAAAAGGTCCGCCGGAGTCGCTCCTTCATTTATCAGAGACGTGACGTGCGGTGCATGAGCGATCGTATCCTCGATCATCGTAATAATGTGCTGATCAGCTCCCGGCATCATTTGGACGAGGACCCCACCGGACGCGGCAACGAAAGGATCAGTGTTATTCAGCAGAACGCCCAGCATGACAGCCGACGGTATCTGCTCCGACTTTGCGAGATAATATGCAAAATCCTCGGCGATCTCACCCGACATGATCGGAACGGAACCCACGTAGGGGTCGCGGTGAAGACCAATGTCGAAGCCCGATTCGCGGATCACATAAAAGGTCCCGCTGCCTATGACGCCGCTCACGTCAAACTTACCGTTCGGCTTCGGCGGCAGCTCTGCAACGGGATTTCGGACATATCCGCGGACATCGCCTGCCAGGTTAGCCTCGGCAATTATTCCGCCGACCGGCCCATCGCAATCGATCCTCGCGGTCAGCCGGTCAAAATCCTTTAATGTGGATCCGAGCATCAGCGTGCCGGTCAGCATTCGTCCCAACGCTGCTGAGACCGTCGGCGACGTTTGATGACGCCGGACCGCTTCGGCTGTGGTGTCTGTTGTTATCGCCGCTACGACGCGCACGCTGCCGTCCGCCGCCGTGCCGTGAACTAGTTTGTCCATACCTAGAGTTTCGATAACCACCTGCCACAAAGTCAAATCCGTCCACCTTTCGCAAAATAGCGAAATAAACGAGTTACACGTTCAGTTGTAGAAATGATTGCAATTACCACAACATATTGTGTAAAATATAGATTGACTTCTGGATTTTTGTTATGAGATATTGACTGCACCCGGGAACGATCATTACCACCGCTTCCCGAAATCAAATCGAACAAATCCGATCCCTGCAGCATTTCAATGTGCATGCTTCGATGTTAAGATCGTGTTAAATCGATCGAACGATAGTCGGTGCAGCTTTTCCTGGAGAAACGAGCAAAATGAGCATTATTTCGGACACGACATCTGGCGCTAAGGTCATTACTAACGGCGACGGCAAAGGGACGGCAACCGCCCGAGGCGTCAACATCGATCCGCCCGGCCTGAATGCTCAAAAGGTGATAAGCAAACGATACTCGACGAAGGACGAGAATGGCCAGCCCATGGAAACTTGGGCTGACATCGTGCGCCGCGTCGTTGGGCACGTGTCAAAAGCCGAGTCCGACCCGCAAAAGCGGGATCAGTTTTACAATGCGATGTCGACGGTCATGCTCGCACGAGAATTCGTGCCCAATACGCCGTGCCTGGTGAACGCGGGCAAGCCCAAGGGCCAGCTCGCCGCGTGCTTTGTGCTAAACGTGCCGGATTCGATCGAGGGCATAATGGAGCATGCCAAAAATGTCGCTATTATTCATCAAACCGGCGGCGGTACGGGCATGACGTACGAATTCCTGCGTCCGGCCGGAGCTATGGTCAATTCGACCCGCGGCGTCGCTTCGGGTCCGATCAGTTTCATGAATATCGTCAATCAGACGACTGAGGTGGTGAAACAGGGCGGCGTCAGGCGTGGTGCGAACATGGGCATCCTGAGCATTACACATCCCGACATTTTGCGTTTCATACATGCCAAGAATGACCAGACCAGCCTGACGAACTTTAATATTTCAGTAACGGTCACCGACCTTTTTATGGACGCGGTTGATGCAGGAGTCTGGTTTCAAACGGAGTTTAAGGGCGAGCCGTGGACCAATGCGGTATACGACGCGGTAACCGGTGCGGATTACGTCGTTTACCGTCGCCCGGACGGGTCGACGGCTACGTTCGCCGACAAACTCGCGTTCGAGACGGCCGATATCAGCGATTGCTCTGTCGATCAACCGCCGATGCCGGGAATGGTCTTTGCACCTGACATCTGGAACCGCATTATCGCGTCCGCACATAAATACGCCGAGCCCGGGATCATTTTCATAGACGAGGTAAACCGCCACAATCATATGATGGCCTCGATGGGCCCGATCTACGCCTGCAATCCCTGCGGCGAACAGCAGCTGCACTTCAATAATTCTTGCAATCTCGGCTCGATCGACGTGGCGAAATTTTACGATGCCGGCGAACTCGATCTCATCGATTGGGAACGGCTTTCGCACACGACCCAACTATGCACACAGTTTCTCGACAATGTCGTTGACGCCGGTTATTTCCCTCTGCCGGAGATCGACGATGTCGTCAAACGCACGCGTCCCGTCGGCCTCGGCATCATGGGTTTTGCGGACCTTTGCCTGAAGCTTGGCGTCACATACGGCAGCGACGAGTCGATCGAACTGATCGAGCGTGTGATGGGCTTTGTACGTAAAGAAGCATGGATCGCTTCGCTCCGCCTCGGAAGCGAAAAGGGCGTCTTCCCCGAGCTCGAGCCGAATCGTAACGCGTACGCAAAGTTCATCTACGATGATCTCGGTATTTCGCGCGACATTCCGTTGACGCCGCGAAATTACGAGGTGACGACGATCGCTCCGACCGGCACGATCTCGCTCGTAGCTGAGACCTCATCGGGCATCGAGCCGAATTTTTCTTGGGCGTATGTCCGTCAGGACACGCTCGGAACCCGCACCTACGTCCACTCGCCGGCCGCGGCCGCACTTGGGATCGATGTCGATCAGACCGACGAAGAGTCGATCAAGGCCGCAGCGGAATATGTGGTGAAACACGAGGCAGACTTGCCGCCGTACTTCATCTCGGCAATGTCGATAAAATCGCTGGAGCACGTCAAAGTCCTGGCCGCTGCCCAGAAGCACGTCGACAATGCCATTTCGAAGACCTGTAACGGGGCCAAGGACGACACGATCGAATCGGTCGACGAACTCTATCATCTCGCCCGCAAACTCGGGTGCAAGGCCGTCAGCTATTACCGCGACGGCAGCCGTGAAGGCCAGGTGCTCACCTCAATGAAGGCCGCTGCTCCGGAGTCGACGCCGGCCGAGTCCGTCAGCGGATCGCAGAGTGTCGTCGATGCCGAAAACAACGGCAGAAGCAGGTCGATCTCAGAAGCTCTGCGGGTCGAGCGCCCGCGCGAACTGCAGGGGTCGACGTGGCGGATACCGTTCGAGGGCCAGAACCTTTACGTCACCGTAAATCACGACGGTACGCGGATCATGGAAGTGTTCGTCGCCGGACCGATCAGTGCCGGCGTGGGATTGCTCGCGTCTAAGATGCTGCGTGGCGGATTTGACGTGGTAGACGTCGCCCGGAGCCTGAACAAGGTGACCGCGACGCACGCGGTTTGGTTCAACGAGCGTCTGCTGACATCTCCCGAGCAGGCCGTAGCCGAGTGCTTATTGCTGATCGACCGCCGCCTGAGAGACCTTCCAGAATCGGAACGAGCGATCGGTAAGACGCTTGCGGCGGAATCACAGATGTCGAGCATGATCGGAGAGTGTCCCGAATGCCGTGGGCAGCTAGAGCATGCATCGGGCTGCGATTCTTGCCGGGACTGCGGTTATTCGAAATGCAAATAATGAGATCGCGGTTGTAACTCGGCAATGATTTTGCTGGTTGAAACGCCTCTCGTTTCAGCCGGCATTTTTATGTGAAACGAACACATCTTCGACTATGGGACGACCGACGCAGGTATTGGGCGGTCATCAGCCACTCCCCAAAATGCGGTCGTGGATCCACTGGTGCTGCCCAGGATATACCATACTCCGTCGCGAAAGACCGCGGGATCGGAAATTCCGTCACCGTCGTAATCGCCGGGTGCGGGCACGTCCGTAGAAACGCCGAAATGCGCTCCGCCGAATGTTCCGTCGGAGCTTCGCATGTAATACCAAACGCCGTCGCTCGGACGCCAAACGGCAATGTCGCTCTTGCCGTCGCCATCGTAATCTCCGATCACAGGCTTGTCCGTTGCGATCCCAAAATTGACTCCCGTGAATCCGTCCGTGCTCCGCAACAGATACCACGTCCCGCCGCGGTAAACGGCAAAGTCGGCCTTGCCGTCGCCATCGTAGTCTGCGGCGACCGGTTTATCGCCGTTTTGGCCGAACTGTGCGGCATAAAATCCCGCGGTCGTTCCCATCACGTACCAAACGCCTGTCGACGGCCGGAACACGGCATAATCTGCCTTGCCGTCACCATCGAAATCGGCCGCCTGCGGGATGTCGCCGGCCGTCCCGAAATTGAAAACGTTAAATCCGGCGGTGCTCTGGACCGTAAACCAGGTGCCGTCGCGAAATTGTCCGATATCAGTGCGGCCGTCGCCGTCGTAGTCTGCCGGCACCATCTTGTCCGTCGGCACTCCGAAAGGCATTTCAGTGTGGCCGCCGCTGCTGTTC
The DNA here is from genome assembly GCA_040005135.1 of Acidobacteriota bacterium. Lineage (GTDB taxonomy): Bacteria > Acidobacteriota > Blastocatellia > Pyrinomonadales > Pyrinomonadaceae > OLB17. The sequence continues at coordinate 24,100 of JBDTZO010000118.1, forward strand.
TGGACATACCAACCCTGACTTGCCGGCCGATAGACTGAAACGTCGGTCTTACCGTCTCCATCAAAGTCCGCATTCGTCGGCCGAAGCCGCGACGAATCCGGCGAAAATATCTTGAAGCTAAACAAACGGCTCACCGAAAAGCCGTTCGCGGCCGCTGCATCTACGACGTACCATCGGCCGTAATACGTTCGGCCGATCATCGATCTCAGCGTTGGGATCGCGATGTTGACCGATCCGTACCCGCCGCCAGCTCCACCGCTCGAAAGCGTAACGCTTCGATATGCGAACGTTCCGGCGCTCGGGATCGACGTCCCAATTCCCGGATCCTGCGTTCCGATCGAAAGGTATGCACCCGCTCCGCCAATGCCGTTTTTGAGAGCGACCGTAAAATTCGGATTTCCCAATAGCGGCGGTGCAATAGCGATCGGTTCCGGCACTTGGCCTCCCGAGCCTGCTCTTCCTGACCCCGAAACCACAGGAACACGGGTCGATTCGGTATACAACTGCGGCCTGTCGAAAGGCGGCAATTCGTTTTGCACGCGCGTGTCGGTTAGCGGCCGCTTAAGAAATGCCGCCAGGTCGGCCTTGTCCTGTGACGTCAAGTTCAGCGGATGTATGATGCCGTGGTCGACGTTGGGTGCGTCAAAATCGCCGCCGCGATTATAAAACTCGATAACCTGTTCGACGTTCGGAAAGCGGCCGTTATGCATGTACGGTGCCCTCAATTCGAGATTTCGCAGGCTAGGCGTCTTAAATCGGCCCATGTCGTCCTCGATGCCTGTCACTCCTCCGCGCCCATTATCGTCCGAGGCCGGCCGGACGCCAATGTTTTCATACCGGTGATTCGACAGCTGGGCACCATCATGGCACGTTATGCATTGCTGCTGCTGAAAGATGTTTGCCCCGCTTAGCTCCTGCGGCGTCAGCGACGGAATTCCGTAGAGTTCCCTGTCGAACGGCGTCCTGTCCGAAAAAAGAGTTCGTTCGTGCGTTGCGATCGCCATCGCGATCCGGGCTGGCGTAACGTCCGCGGTGCCGAATGCTTCTTGAAATAGCTCGGGATAGGTGCGGCCGCCGATCCAGGCCTGAAGTGCCGCGGGAATATTCTGGGCGAGTGCGAGCGGTCGCGAAGCCTCGATCCGGGCAGCGACCTGTGTCCAATCCCGCCCACTGTGAGCCATTTCGGATGCGTTTACTGGCGGCACGACCGACTGGCTTTCGAGCGAGGCAACGCCGGGGATCAGGACGGCGTTCGTCAGAGGATCGCGAAAAGCATCCGTCGCCCGGCCGTCCCAGAATAGGCCGTCCGGAGCGTAGCCCGCGTTTAAGTAGCTCGGAGCTTTGCGGTTGGTAACTTGCTCATTGAATCCGAAAAGCGGGTTTACGGAATATGTCCCGTCCGCATTATTTTGCGGCACGCCGGGCGAACCGAAAATATCGTCGATCGTGCCGAACGCATTATCCGGCCCGGGATTGACGGAATGATCGGCCGCGGCGGTTCGCGGATCTGAGCCTCCTGACGCCGGCCGGTGACACGTTCCGCATGAAACGGTTCGGGTCGACGACATTTGTTCGTCCCAGAACAGCGTCTTCCCAAGATACGCCTTGGCCGCCGTCACTGGATTCTCTGCCGACGCCGGCGGCGGGTCGAGCGGCGAGAAAGCGCCCGGCGTGACGGTGCCGAGCGAGCGTGTGCCTTGGTCGGCAATGCTCAACGCACTGATCGTCGATGCGTTCTCCGCACGGACCCAATAAAAATATGCCTGTCCCTGAACGCCGGAGCTATCAAAAAAGTAGTTTGCCGCGGTGGAGCCGAGTTCGGCCGCCGAGCCGGGATCGCTGCTGCTGCCTCGAAAGACCCGATACGTCTCTGCACCGCGGATCGCGTCCCAACGAAGTCCGACCTTTGTCGAATAATCACCGTCAGACGCCGTAAATCCTGTCGGTGCGGCCAGCGACGCCGCGACCGAACGGGCGCGTGCCGGCGCATACGGCGAGCCAGCTAACGCACAAAATAGTGCGATGCCGACGAATGTCGCGAGAATAGTCAGTTTTAGATGTAACAGATTAATGCCCTCGATCTCAAAATAGACGGCAGCACAGTTTAACATCGGCACTTCCTATCATCAATCAAGTTTTCCATCCGCCCGCAAAACGGCTTTGTTCGAAGCTGGAGTTACTGTAAAATCGTCGGAATGGCCAATCGATCAATTCACAATCGCACTTCGTCCTGGGTGATCGCACTTGCTATCTTGCTCACGATCTCGGCCGCGGGACTATCGCAAACAGCCGGTCGTCCGAGAATGTCCGCCAGCCCGACGCCGACCGTTTCGCCGACACCGTTCAGATCAGCGCCGATCGAGGCTCCGACGCCGAGCCCGACTCCCGTGCCGGCCGCTATTCAGACGCTCGAAGAGCTCCAAAGCAAGTTTCGCCAGCGGTTGTTCGCGCCTGAGGTCCGCCGCGGAAGGGTCGGCGTCAAGATCGTTTCGCTTAACAGCGGCAAAGTGATATTCGAGAACGACTCCGAAAAATACTTCATGCCGGCGTCGAATATGAAGAATTTCACCGTCGCGACCGCGATGGAACGCCTGACGCCTGACTTTCGCTTTAGGACCAACGTTTTCGCGGCAGCGCCCGTCGATCCGTCCGGCGTTGTCAGCGGTTCGATCACGATAAAAGGAAGCGGTGATATTTCGATCTCAAATGCGTTCGACCCTGCATTTCCAAAGCAGATCGATCCGTTTTGGGGCATCGACCGGCTCGTCGAACAGATCGTTGCGGCAGGCGTCAAGAAGATCACCGGCGATATCATCGGCGATGAGACGTATTTTCAGGGTCCGGCGATCCCGACCACGTGGGAATGGGACGACCTGCAGACGTTTGACGGGACCGAGATCTCGGCACTTCCGCTGAACGACAATGCCATCGATGTCAGCGTTATTCCGGGTTCGGCCGGCAATCAATGCATTGTCAGGGTGTCGCCGGCAAATCAGGTCGTGCGGACGGTGAATAAGTGCCGGACAAGCTCTGCGGGCACCACGAGTTCGCTCAACATCGTAAAAGCTCTCGATCAAAATGTGATCGAGATATCCGGCTCGATTCCCGCCGGTGGCAAGGAAACGATCTCCTCCATCGCCTTGACGCGTCCCGCTGAGCTTTTCGTTGAACTGCTAAAGCAGAGGCTTGAGGCAAAGGGTGTCACGGTCGTGGGCCGTGCACGTCTTATTGAACCCGCGAACGGAATATTCGTCTCGCCGAATGGTTCGTCCGGCAAAGTTAGGATCGCCGGGCTCGAATCACCGCCATTCGCGGTCATTGCCCAAAAGACCATGAAGCCTAGCCAGAATATGTATACCGAGACGATCCTCTGGACGCTCGGCGAAGAGGTCGGGCGAAAAGCGGGAGCTAGCGGCGATAGCTCACAGATCGGGCTGGCGGTGGTCAAGGGCTTTTTGAAAGAGATCGGAATTCCCGACGACGCCATTGTGCAGCACGACGGCAGCGGCCTGTCGCGTCACGACCTGATAACTCCCGCCGCGGTCACCGCGCTTTACACATACATGGCCAAACAGAGCAAGTTTGCTCAGGCCTGGCGCGACAGCCTGTCCATCGGCGGCGTCGACGGCACGCTGCGAAACAGGTTCAAAGGCACATTGGCAGCCGGCAACTTCCGCGGAAAAACGGGCACGATAGATCAGGTTTCGGCGCTGTCAGGCTATATGACGACTGCCGGAGGCGAGCCGGTTGTGCTCTCAATAGTCGTTAACGATGTGCCGATCCCGAAGATGCGAACGTCGCTCATCGACAGCATCGTGGTCGATCTCGCCAACTTTAACGGAAAGATCGATCAATAGTTGTGAACAAGGAAATATATGATCAAAACGTTCTTGATCGTCTTCGTCGCAATTACGGCGGCATTTGGATTCTGGCCTGCAAATTCGGTTAAGTCGGCTGCGAATGGCGTGAGCGCCGTCCTGCCGCTGCCGACGCCCCATACCGCCGCCGCAAACGAGGTCTGTCCCGATCCGGCGGCTCCGTGCGATCACCGAAAAAAGCATTTCGACGCGTGGGAACTGCCGTTTCACATGCCGGCACAACTGACGCCGAATAAGACCTATAGTTCAGCACCGTTCTATGCCGTAATGTTCAAAACCTTTGATATCGAAGACGATTGCGACGGCGGTGAATTTGTCATCGCGGTGGAGAAGGAACGCAAAAAAGTACAGAAACGCGAGCCTGGCCGCAAGGTGTTTGCTTCGTACCAGTGCCCAAATATGGGTGCGGTGGACTATGATTTCACCGGTCGATACGACGCCAAACGCGAAAATATCCTCATCGACAACTTCCTTGCGATCTACGCCGGCACGGCCAGATCCGATGCTGACCGGATGCTGAAGACGTTGATCTCCGAATATCCCAATGCAGTTATCAAAAAAATGACCGCGACCTTTGAGGTCGTTGATCAATAGTTCAGCCGCCGGATCGTAAACGGTCCAGAATTTTGTCGTGGATCGCTCCAAATCCGCCGTTGGACATAATGGCGACGACATCGCCCTCGCGGAGGTCGGGCACAAGATGCTCGACGATCGAATCGGCGTCCGGAAAGCTCATCGAGATCTTTCCTTGTGCACCGATATCGGCAACCAGCTCCTCGACATCGAGAACCTTGCCAAGTTCGCTTGCTTTCGAAGTATTATAGACACCCGCGATAATAACGTAATCCGCGTAGGCAAAGGCCTTAGAGTACGGCTCCTGAAAAATTGCGAGCCGCGACGACCATGTTCGCGGCTCAAAAACAGCGATCAGCCGGTGGCCGGCGTACTTGGTCCGAAGCGCCTTGAGCGTTTCCTCGACAGCGGTCGGATGATGTGCGAAATCGTCGATCACCATCACGCCGCGTTCGATGCCGCGGATCTCGACCCGGCGTTTGACCGACAGGAATGTGTGAAACGCTTCCTGCATCTTGGCCCTCGAGATGCCCCACGCGTCGGCCGCAACTATTACGCCAAGACAATTTCGGACGTTAAATTCGCCGATCAGGTGCGTCTCAAATTCACCCCATGCGTTCCCGTCCTTAAATACGGTAAATCGCGTCGTATCGCCGCTGAAATCGATGTAACGAGCCTGCCATTTCGCGTCGTCGCCCAGCCCGAACGTCTCGACGGTGGTGAAAAGCTTTCCGTCCATTTCCTCCAGGACTTCGCGGACGACCGGAGAATCGACGCCGGCGATGACTCGCCCATTGGCGGGCACGAGATTCATCAGGCGTGAGAACTGGAATTTGATCTCCTGCAAGTCGCGGTAAATGTCGGCGTGGTCAAATTCGATATTGTTGACGATCGCGATCTCCGGCAAATAATGCATGAACTTCGGCTTTTTGTCGAAGTACGCTGTGTCATATTCGTCACCCTCGACCACAAAATGCCGGCTGCCCGTCACGCGAAAGCTGGCACCAAAATTCTGGACGATACCGCCAACCAAAAAGCTGGGTTCGAGGCCGCCGACCTCGCAAACCCAGGCCGCGATGCTGGTGGTCGTCGTCTTGCCGTGCGTACCCGCGACCACCAACGAATGGCGGCCCCGGATGAATTCTTCCTGTACGATCCAGGCCTGCGAGCGGTATAGCAGCTTGCGGTTAAGTACCTCCTCGAGTTCCGGATTGCCGCGCGAGATGGCATTGCCAACTACGGTGACATCGGCGCCGATGTCGGCGTTCTCTGCCCGATAGCCGTTCAGGACCTGGATGCCGAGAGCCTCGAGCTGGGTCGACATCGGCGGATAAACATTCTGGTCCGAACCCGTAACGCGGTGCCCCCGCGACTGCAGCATTCCGGCAAGGCTCGCCATCGCCGTGCCGCATATTCCGATGAGGTGATAGTGCATAAATTGTGTCGGAGAAGGCGCTCCTCAGCGTCCCGATGGATAGTTTATCGGAACACCGCCCGTTTGGTGAAATTTCGCGGTCACATTCCCAGTGATCGCCGCTTTGCTTGTTAAGGTTCAGATGGAAGCAAAGATTCGGAGTTTTTCATTTACGGCCCAAAATTGTCGAACCATATTTGAAACACGAGCAGTGACCATACCGCCTTTGCAGCGCTCGCTGCCCCCAAGTCGAGGCTATTCAAGAGCCCCTGTACGAACATCGGGTTAAAGAGCCCTTGTTTTTGCAGCCGATCGGGCGAAAGAAGTTCCCGGGCCAATGGTCTCAACTTGCCGCGAAGCCATGCCGCTATCGGAATTCCAAATCCAGCCTTCTCCTGATCAATTGTCGCGTCTGGAAGAATGCCCGACATAGCTTTTTTCAGAACGTATTTCCCCGTTTTCCCAAATGCGAATTTAGGAGTATCGCATTTGAGCTTGAAATTGCGCGGTAGTCGCGCGGAAAACTCTGCAATATCGCGGTCTAGAAACGGTGACCGGACCTCGAGGGAGACTGACATGCTCGCACGATCTACCTTGGTTAAAATATCCTCGGCCAGATAGGACTTGAGATCAAGAAACTGCATTCGCTCGACGATATTGTTCGAGTCCAGATTCGAATCAAAATCGCATTTATCAAACCAATCTCGAGCTTCCGTATATATGTCGCCCGCTTCCCGGTCGCGCACGGCCTCGGTAAGTAGCAGCTCCAGATCCGATGCCATAAATGACCCGAAAAGAGAAATGTGCCTACGAACCGGGTCGGAATCGGAAAGTGATCGGAAGAATCGCTTTGCCATAAATTCCAAGGACATGTTCTTTGCACTACTAGGAAGGACCCCGACCCCGTTTTCGAATAGTCGCCGAACAGTAAAAGGGATCTTTTCGTATTTTTCCGCGATCTTATGAGCGTAATAGCTGGGATAGCCGGCAAATAATTCATCCGCTCCATCGCCGCCGAGGGCGACTGTCACTTCTGATCGGGCAAACTGCGAAAGCAAATATGTCGGTATGATCGAAGGATCGCAAATGGGTTCGTCCAGCCAGGATCCGATATCGGGTAGGAGCGTGGCAGCACGTTCCATGCTCAAGCGGTCCTCGTAGTGCTCAGTGCCCAGATACTGTGCAACAGCTCTGGCCTTTTGCGATTCGTCGAACGACGATTCCTCAAAACCGATGCAGAACGTCTTGATGGGTTTTGTCGATGCCCGTTGGGCGAACGCCGCCACGGATGACGAATCAAGGCCGCCGCTGAGCATCACTCCGAGCGGAACGTCGGACACCAGTCGGTCATTAGTTGAGTTCTGAAGCAAAGTGCGAAGCTCCTCGGTCGAGTCTTCGATGGTCGGGATTTTCAAGCTCTTTTTATGACTAAGATTCCAATATGGTTCGATCGTTACTTCTCCCCCCTCAAGACTCAGCGAGTGGGCGGCGGGCAGTTTGAAGATACCTTCAAATATCGAAAAAGGTGCGGGAATGTAATCGAATGTAAGGTACTGCCTCAAGGCATGAAGGCTCAATCGCTTTTCCACGGCGGGATGAACAAGCAGTGCCTTTAGCTCGGATCCAAATATCAGCTTGCCACCGAATATGCCGTAGTAGAGCGGCTTTTCCCCAAACCGATCACGAGCCATGAAAAGTCGATCGATGTTTCGGTCCCAGAGGGCGAAGGCAAACATCCCATTCAATTTTTCCACCATTCTCGTGCCATATTCTTCGTATAGATGAGGCAGGACCTCGGTGTCCGAATTCGAGATAAAATGATGGCCTTTGTCGATCAACTCATCGCGAAGCTGCTTAAAGTTATAGATCTCGCCGTTCTGCACAGCAACGATCGACCGATCCTCGCTGAAAAACGGTTGTCCGCCGGTAAACAGATCGATGACAGCCAGCCGCCGAATACCGAGTGCGACATCCGTGTCAAAAAACGAGCCACCAGAATCGGGACCGCGATGCTTGAGACTCAGGCACATTGACCCGAGTGTCGACTCGTCGTCGGATCGTACAGCAGAAACATTGCGATCTATATATGCCCAGCCGGTGATTCCACACATTGAATATTGTTGATGTTCCCCCGAAAAATTACTGTTGTAGTGGGTGCTGTAGTTTCAAATGTTGATTCAAATCTAATCGAAATTGAGAGCGTCAACGGGATCCATTCGCGCTGCTCGGATGGCTGGAAATAACGCCCCGATCAAGCTCCCGACAGATGTGGCGAAAAGTGTTATAAGGACTGAACTCGGCTCGATCGACATTTGCATCGACGAGGACGTGTGCGTGAGCAGAATAGACAATGGAAAAGTACAAAGGATACCAAGCACAATGCCGAGGAAACTAATTAACAAAGCTTCCATGGTGATAAGCCGGGCAATGCCGAAACTCGACATTCCTAACGATCTCAGGATGCCAATTTGACGAGTACGTTCGGTAACCGTCGTGTACATTGTAAGTAAGATCACCAACGATCCAATGATGGCACCGATCCCGATAACCACGTTCAAAAAAACATCGATTGCCGGGACCGCTCGGAGATATAGCTCTTCGAAGTCTTTCGTGAGCAAGATCATATCGTCAGGAAATGCTTCTGCGATGCGCTCCTCGACTTCCTCTTCTTGAAAACCTTTCGAGATTTTGACCAACAGCGTGGTGCAGCTGTCTAATGCTCCCGACTGTCGCTGCATCGTCAACAAGGGGATTTTTATTCTGGCCCCACTCGGAGGGGAATAAATGCCCACTATCTCAAAATCCCGATCATAGATCTTCAACTTCGATCCGATGTGCAGTCCTTTTTGAATCGCCCATTCGCTATCGACAACCGCCTGATCGCCCTCGGTCGCTAAGCCGACCCCGTCCACTATTTGCAAACCCGCAATTCGGGCGTATTCATCGAAATTTACACCGTCGATCAGTCGGCTTCCAGTTTCACTATCGCTCGCGGCATCGAGTATTTGGATAACCGGTACCACGGTCTCAACACCCTCCACTCTCGCGACGGATGCTGCCTGAGAGATGGGCAAATGCGGTGTCTCTGTGCCGCTGAGTCCGAACGATCCCGATGCGCGAACCAATATTTCTGCACCAACGTTAGCCTCGCGCCGTGCATTCCCACGGAGGGTGCCGTTGGCCAAGCCCATGGTCGCAACTATCAGCATGGCACCGAGGGCTATCCCAATTACGCTGACTAGGCTGCGTACGGGGCGATGCAACACATTTGACAACAGGAGGTTATCTTTCATCTCCGCGGCGTACTGCACAAAAACCAATACTTCTTTCGATAAAGTAACTTATTAATAGTGAACAGAGCATTAACAAAATGCGGACTGCATTTCGTTCCAGTCGAGAGACCTAACTTTTCTTGGATGCACTTGATCGCACGTCCGGTGCTTTCCTGCCGCAGAGTATTCTATATAACTTTTCGAATCGTTCGTTTGTCTGATCTATCTTTGCATTAACTCTGCGCGAACTATGTGCGCCATGAAACAGACTAAAGAAAAGGGTTATGATATATACACTACGAGGCAGCAGTTATAGCCCGTTGTTTTGTGCGCCAAACGGCACTTTCGGCGGCCGACGGGGAAGATCATCGCTTAGGATGCGTTTCGACATTGGGCAATTCTCGTTACTTGAATTCTCAAATTGACTCGATGAAAAAGAAAAAGGGCAGGATTAGTTTTATGAGATTTAGATGTTTGTTATTAATTAGTGGATTGGCATTAGTTGGCTTATGCGGCGGCATTGTGACGCGGGCAGATGCGGCGACCTTAGT
>JBDTZO010000224.1:0-10840 GCA_040005135.1 Acidobacteriota bacterium
CGTCGCCTATCATACAATCGAACAGCAATCGTTCGTAACCAGTGCTGACCTGCTCGCCGAAGTGGTCGAGGTAATTAAAGTCCATATCGACCGCGCCCATATTAACGATCGGCCCCGGAATTTTCGCACCGAAATGCAGCGTGATGCCTTCGTCGGGCTGGATGTGGATCACGATGCGGTTGGTCGTCAGCTTTTCGATCGGCGTATCGCGAAAGAGCATTAAAGGGGCCGCTTTGAACTGAATGATTATGCTCGAGGTCTTGTCCGCCATTCGCTTTCCGGTGCGTATGTAGAACGGCACGTCGGCCCAACGCCAGTTGTCGATCGACAGCTTAAGCGCGGCGTATGTTTCTGTGTTTGAAAAGGGAGCGACCTTTTCCTCGCTGCGGTAAGCGCGCACCTTCTGGCCATCCATCTCGCCCTCGCCGTACTGGCCGCGGACGGCACAATGGAGAACGTCCTCGGGCGCAAACCGCTGAATGGCGTGGAGTATCTTCGACTGCTCATCGCGGACGGCGTTTGCCTCGAATGAAACGGGCGGTTCCATCGCGGTGAGCGTGACGAGCTGCAGAATGTGGTTCGGGATCATGTCCCGCAATGCTCCGGCCGAATCGTAATATCCGCCGCGCAGCTCGACACCGAGCTTTTCGGCCACGGTTATTTGAACGTGATCGATGTAGTTTCGATTCCAGATCGGCTCAAAGATGCTGTTTCCAAAGCGGAAGACCAAGATATTCTGGACCGTTTCTTTGCCCAGGTAGTGATCGATGCGATAGATCTGGCTTTCCTTCAGGATCTTTAAAAGGTTGCGGTTCAGGGCCTTGGCGGATTCGAGATCGTGGCCGAATGGCTTTTCGAAAATGAACCGCCGCCAGTTGCCGTTCTCCTGTTTGCCGAGTCCGACCTTGACGATCTTGTTCGCGACGTCCGCAAAAAGGTCGGGCGGCGTCGCCAGATAAAAGAAGTAGTTTTCCGGGATCTGATGCTCGGTGCAGACGTCGGCGATCAATGCTTTGAGATCCGGAAACAGCTTTTTATCGTCGGAAAAATCGCCGCCCGTGTAATACACGCGTTCCTCGAACCACTTGAGCAGCTTCGCATCCGGCGGATGCTGCAGAAACTCTTTGAAGTTAGCCGCGACCTCCTTACGGAAATCGTCTGTGGTCAGCTCTTGCCGTCCGACGCCGATGATCGCAAAGGTGTGCGGCAGAAAATCCTCTTTCGCGAGGTTATAAAGTGCCGGAAATAGTTTTCGCTTGGTCAGATCTCCGGTCGCACCAAAGATCACCATTACGCAAGGATCGGCGATTTTATTTGTTTGGCTCATTTAGGATATTTAATCACAAGCGTTCGGCTTGACGACAGCGGGCAGGGAACTAACGGGCATATTTTTCGGCGAGATCGGGTTTCTTCCATTTTGTATAGAGATCGAATAGCCGTTTCCATGCCGGCTTTATCAACGGACTATCAGGCGAAAGCGTTTTGCTCAGACCTTCGAAACTGCTCTTCAGGAGCGGCTCCGCCTCGGCGAACCTCTTCTGCTCGGTTAGGCATTCTCCCAATGCTCCCTCGGCGTACGGAACCGCTGACGGCTGTGAACTTCGACTGCGGTCTAAAGAGTCTCGTAAGGTCGGTTCGCCCTCTTTCGCTTTTCCGGTCCGAGTCAGTGCCAAACCCACGACCCGCATTGTCATGACAAAATCGGCAGCATTTTCCAATTTGAGTCTGCGACCGATTTCGAGAGCTTTACTACCTTCGGCTAATGCGTTCGTATAGTCTTGTTGCGAATAAAATGCCTTGCAGAGATATATCTTAGTCTCAAACGTCGTAAATGATTCACCCTGTTTTTGAAAAAAGATCTGCTCGGCCTCGCGCATCGTGCTGATGCCTTCATCATAGCTGCCTTTGGTCACAAGCAGCGATCCAAAATTCAGCAAAGCGGTTGCGAGCCCAACGGCGTCACGCGGCGGCAATTGACGGTAAATTGCGATCGAACGGCGATATGTATCTTCGGCAGCGTCCTGTTCGCCGGAAAAAGCTTGAGCCCGTGCCAGGGAAACGAGGGCCAATGCCGAACCCGCGTTGATTTCTCCTAAAAGAGCCTCGGACATCGCAACAGATTCGTTCAGCAGAGGCTTTGCCTTTTCGAGTTCGCCCTTTCGTACATAGAGTTCGCCAAGGCCATCCAGGGCAAGGGCAATGTCTTTGCTTCCGTTCGGCGAAAGCTTACGTCCCGATCCAATTGCCTGACTGAGAAGCTGCTCCGCCTCGTCATATTTTGCCTGGTTCAGGACGGTCGCGCCGAGATAGATCATGCATGTGATGGTCGCTTTATTATCTACGCCGTAAAGCTCCGAATTCAGCGTCAAGGCCCTTCGCAGGGCCCCTTCGGCCTCGTCCATCAGGCCAAGTTTGTTGTACGTTTGGCCCACTGTTAGAAGTGCCTGCGCTTTAACTGAGGGGTCATCCGCAAACTGCGTATCTATTTTTTGTACAGCGTCATCGAGCACGTCGACGACCTTTGCATCTTTGCCTTTTTCATCCGGCGAGGCAGCCGAAAGAATGCTTTGCAGGAAGCCATTGATCTGCTCAGATCTCGCCTGCTCCTGCAGAGCCTGATCGCGTTCGCGGGCGGCGATCCGGGCCTGCCATAATGTCGCGGCCAGCCCGCCCAGTACAGCGAGCAATACAAATGACGCCGCGGCAACGACTATGCTGTGACGGCTGATAAACTTGCCGGTGCGGTAATTGAAGGTGTTAGGACGCGCCGAAACGGGCAAGCCCGCCAGGTGTTTTTCGATGTCGCCCGCAAACGCCTCGACCGATATATATCGTCGCGCCGGCTCGCTGCGAAGCGCAGTCAGGATTATATTATCGAGATCGCCCTTTAATCGCGGATTGCGGATCTTGGAATTCGGATTCGACGACGGCGGCAAAGGTTCCGACTCGGAAACAGTCGCAATGACACGCTCTAAACTTTTGCCTTCAAAGTCGAAAGGTCTTGCACCGGTCAGCAACTCGTACAGGACAACGCCGAGGCTGTAGACATCGGATGAAGTCGAGATCGGCCCTCCCCGCAATTGCTCTGGGCTTGCGTAGGCCGGCGTCAGAGCCCGGAAAACCGTTTGTGTCTGATCGGCATCATGCGGAATACTTTCGTCGAGCAGTTTTGCGAGGCCGAAATCGAGCAGCTTTGGCTCGCCATCGTTAGTGACCATTATATTATTTGGCTTGAGGTCACGATGAACGACCAAATTTCGGTGTGCGTAAGCGACGGCCGAACATACCTTAAGAAAAAGCTCAATTCTTGCCCGCAGTCCCAAGTTTTTAGCGTCCGCGAACTGCGTAATTATGTCTCCGTCGACATATTCCATCGCGATAAATGGCTCGCCGGTCTCGGAAACTCCGCCGTCAAGTAATTTTGCGATATTAGGATGATTGAGTGTCGCCAGTATCTGACGCTCGTTTTTGAATCGCTCGATGACGTGACTCTCGGCGATCGACTGGCGAACGATCTTCAAAGCGACCAGTTGATCAAACTCGCCATCATCGCGGCGGGCCAAAAATACAGCTCCCATCCCGCCGACTCCGATCTCCTGCTTGATCGTATACGCACCGAAGCGTTGGTGAATACGGCCGCTGTTGTCGTCGAACACCTCTTTGACTTGGAAAGCAGGCGTCTCAATAAAGTCCTCGGCCGCCGAGTGTGATGCAAGCAAAGACTCGACCTCGGCATACGTAATTCCATCTCCGTTACAAACGTTTTTGAGAAATTCGGTGCGTTCCGCCGGGTCTTTTTCAAGTACGGCGATGAACAACTCTTTTACGTTTTGCCAGTTTCTGTCAGTCATCGCTTCGGTTCATCTCGCGGTAAAGCCAGGCTTTAGCGACCGTCCATTCGCGCTTAACGGTAGACGGCGAGATCTTGAGTGCATGAGCAGTCTCTTCGATCGTCAGGCCGCCAAAGAAGCGTAATTCGACGATCCTACTCTGAAGCGGATCGATCTTTTCAAGATCGGCAAGCGAGTCGTCCAGTCGAGTAAGATCGATCTCTCGTTGGCCTGAGAAACTTACCGCCTCATCAAGTTCGATCATGCGGCCAAAGTCGCGCTTGTTGGCCGTCTTCTTTCGTGCGTGATCGACGAGCACCTTTCGCATTATCGCCGCCGCTACCGAAAAGAAATGAGCACGATTCTGCCACGATACCGATTCCCAGTCTACCAGTCGGATATAAGCCTCGTGCACGAGAGCGGTCGCTTGCAGTGTGTGACCATCGCGCTCGTTGTCCATATAACTCTGGGCGAGTCTGCGTAGTTCGCTATAGACAATCGGGAGTAGTTCTTCGGGGGCGGACGCATCGCCTGCCCCGATCCTATTAAGCAAAATTGTTACATCGGTCGAATCGGGCATAACTACAAACATTGATGATTACTTCGAATTATACGTCGATTCGTACACTTATTTATATTTTCTAGAACTTTCTTGAGCTAATTGTCACGAGTTTTACGCTTTGTAGGGCGGAAACCATATTTTTCGCAACTAGTTTAGGAGTGTTTTACCATGAAGATTTCTCTGAGTTCGAGGTTAGCTCGCCTAGTCCGTGTGTCTTTTGTATTAACAACAGCAGCGATCTTTCTTTTTGCTTGGCAGAACGTTGCTGAATTGCGGAGTGTCGATAATTTCAACTCAATGCTGCCGTCAACTGCTCCCACGCCGAGCAAGACTGCGAAGGCCGGAAAGCAGAAGCCATCTAAGCACACGGATCTAGCCCCTCAGGCTGTTGGCCTCGGTGATCTCGTATACGGACTCGGTTACGGCAGCTTCGGTCAGATCATCCGACGGGATTCTAGCGCTACTCCGAATGAGACCATATTGACCGAGAGCAGCACCGACAAAAGTCCGGACTGGTCGCCAGACGGGTCGCAGATCGTGTTTACGTCAGGCAGGGACCGACCCGACAATTTGACATACGTTCAAGAGATCTACCTAATGAATGCCGATGGTACAAATCAACGTAGACTGACTTTTACCGGTGACACAATACAGAATCAATCCCCAAAATTTTCGCCAGACGGCACCAAGATCGTTTATGCGTCGCGGGACCAAACCGGCGGTTCCCCCAATGGACGAATAAAGATCCTTAATATCGCCGATCTGTCAGTTACTACCACGGCCATTGAATACATCTATTTTTACTATGAATCTAGTGTTGATTGGTCGCCTGACGGTACTTCACTGATCTTTTCGGATGGATCTGAAATCTACACTTCGGACACGAGCGGCGCGAATCAAACTCTGGTTCTCGGCAGTGCAAACGCCGTCGAGTCGCCGAGTTTCTCGCCAAATGGTCAGAAGATCGTCTATTCAACGAACAATAATATCTATACAGCTAATGCAAACGGTACGAACGTGACGGCCGTGAGTTCAACAAATGATGGGAATGACGAGCAACCGGCGTGGTCACCGGATGGAACAAAGATCGTTTTTGTTAGTTATCGCGATAACGACTTCAAGTTGTTTGTGGTAAATGCAGATGGAACAAATGAGACCGAAGTCGTCTCGAGCACGGATCTTTACTTTACAAGTCCGTCGTGGCAGCCGACTTGTACGGTAAATCCGACGATCGATCTGCCGAACCTGATCGCTCGGTGGCGCGGCGATGGAAATGCCAATGATTCAGTCGGATCCAACAACGGCACAGCCCAGTTTGACACTCAGTACTCACCAGGAATGTACGGTCAGGCATTCGATTTTGACGGCACCGACGATATTGTCGAAGTTCCCGATAATAACGACGCACTCGACGTGCAGACCGGCGATTTCACACTTGCTGCATGGGTCAACCTTCGGTCCGCCAACCCGAACATGCACTACGTGGCCGGAAAAGGGGCCAAGGGCGATTACACCTCGGCATATTTTATTGCAGTGGATCAGGATAATAAGCCGTTTGCAGAATTTTGGAACGCGGACGGTTCGTCCGGCAGTGACGTCAGAAGCCCCGATCCGATCACTCTCAACGAATGGCATCACCTCGTGATGCGAAAAGAGGGGGCACAATACAAATTCTTCGTTGACAATGTGTTGAAGGACACCCAGATCACCAGCTATACATTTGGTGGAAACACGTCACCGTTCACGATCGGCCGAGGCGACAGCGCCGTCTCACCGTTGTATTCGACAAACGGATTAGTCGATGAGGTTTACCTATTTAACCGGGCGATCACGGACGCGGAGATCTCGATGATCTACAACAACGCCAACAGCGCCGGGCTTGTTTCATCGTGGCGGGGTGAGAATAACGCCGACGATTCGACGGGTGCGAATAACGGCGATCCGATCAACGATCCGACATATACCGCAGGCCGTGTCGGTCAGGCGTTTAATTTTGCAGCTAATAATAGTTATATCCGTGTGCCCGATAACGATTCGCTTGATGTGCAAACGGGCGACTATTCGCTAACAGCGTGGGTCAATTTACATTCGTCGAGCATTCATTTTATCGCGGGAAAATCCGAATGCGGCGGCGCACCGTCACGATGGCGACTTTCAGTCGATGACCAAAACAGAATTTCGGCCGACGTCGCAAATATCGACAATAGTCAATACCTGAATTTTGGAACCGACCAGCCGATATCGCTCAATGCCTGGCACCATCTTGTCCTCAGAAAACAGGGCACACAGCACCAGATATATGTTGACGGCGTGTTGCAGACAACCGTCGACTTTCCGTACGCGATGGGAAGCAACGATGTTCCCTTCTTTATCGGGAACCGAGACGTTGTTTGCGGCGGCGATCTGACGAACGCGGCGATAGACGAAGTAAACTTGTACAACCGAGCTATTTCGCAAGAAGAGATCACGGACCTCTCGCATATTGATGATCTTGTCTGTCAAACGCCGGCACCGCAGATCAGGATGAATATTCACTACCCGAATCCGATATCAGCGGGCCGAACGACCGAAGTAACCCTGTATATCCCGGAAAACGCACCTATCGGTGGAGCGACGGTCAATCTTTCGACCGTGGGTGAAGCCGGTGCGATCTCAATTCCACCGACGGTCACAGTTCCGGAGGGTTCGAATGAAGTCAATTTTACGATTAACACTGCGATCACCGCTCTTCACAAGAGCGTCGATATTATTGCAAGCTACCAATCGCTCACGGGCCAAGCAACGGCTTCGATCTATCCGTCGGTGGCGGATCTGACCGTTTCAAATTTGGTTGCGCCGTCAAGCACGGGCATTGGGCAGAATATTTCAATCTCGTGGACCGTTCAGAACGTCGGGCAAGCTGTTGCGGATAGTTCATATTGGTACGATACGATCTATATTTCCCCTGACAATGTGTACACCGATGACAATAATACTGTGATCGGATACGGCTATCACTATGCCCCACTGGCAGTGAATGCAACCGAAAATGTTGCGGTCAACAACATTCAAATTCCCGCCGCAGCGATCCCAACGGACGGAGATTATTACATCTTTGTCTTCACAAACAGCAATTCCGGGGTGAACGAGCGCGAGCAGTTTTACGTCAATAATTTCGTAGGCCGACCTATCCATGTCCAAAGAACGACTGCGGCTGGGGTAAGGATCGCCGGACGCATTCAGAATGCATCGGAACAACCAATTCGGAATGTGAGTGTCTCGGTCACAGACACGAATGGAAAAACTCAGTTAGCGATGACAAACGCGTTCGGGTATTTCGAGATCGACAATCTGGAGGCGGGCAAAACATACGTCGTGGCTCTCAAGCATAAATCTTATGTTTTCGCATCGCGCATCATCACCGCCGCAAACGACCTTACTGAACTGAGCTTTACGCCGGACCCGTAGACTTTTGCCGACATCCCACACTCAAGGCCGTCCGGCAGGGCGGCCTATTTTTGTTTCTTGTCAGATTCCAAGAGGAGTGAGTAGCTGGAGTTCGCGATCGATGTCTGCGGAGCCGGGCCACCTATAAAGATATGGAAAAGCAAGAATGAAACTTCAGTCGAGTCGGGCTAGTGGTAAATTTTTCAAGAGTTTTTATATTACTTTGACCCGTAACACGGGATTAATACGCCTTATAGATTGAATAGCAGATTTTTTCCCAGGAGAACTAAGATGAAAGCCACCTCAAAGTCAGGCCCAACGAACCATAACCACCGCAGACTCTTGTATTTCCTACCGGTCTTTATATTTGCTGCAATAGCGGCTTTTTATAGTTTGCAGATAGTTGAAGCGGATGCGAGTAGTGGAACTATTACGGTCGGTACATTTCCGACCGCAGTCGCTGTCAATCCGATCACCAACAAGACTTATGTGGCCAACAAGAGCAGCAGTAGCGTAACGGTTATCGACGGAACGAACAACTCGACTGCGACCATCGCAGTCGGGTCAATGCCCGTAGCGGTCGCCGTCAATTCCGTTACTAACAAGATCTACGTCGCCAATTTGGAAAGTGAAACGATAACGATCATCGATGGGAGTAACAATTCAACAGTTAGCATCCCGGCAGGCCCTTTTCCCACTCTGCCTCGCGCAATAGCTGTTAATCCGGTAACGAATAAGATCTATGTCGCTAGTGAATATAGCTCGAACGTGCTCGTGATCGATGGCACTAACAATTCGACCACCACCGTAACGGCGGGAACAGATCCCATCGCAGTCGCGGTCAATCCGGTGACGAATAAAATTTACGTGGCGAATGCAACCAGTCCCACCGTAACGGTGATCAACGGGGCGAATAACTCGACGGCAACCGTAGCGGCGGCCGGTGGAGGGTTGGCAGCCATCGCGGTCAACCCAGTGACGAATAAAATTTATGCCGGCGGGATAAACCTCACGGTGATCGACGGAACAAACAACTCGCCAACAACCATTGGCGGGGGCGGTGCCCTGGCTGTCAATCCGGTAACAAATAAGATCTACGTGACAAACTATAATGCAAACAGCATGACGGTCGTGGACGGAACAAACAATTCGACGACAACCTTAACAGGTGCTCCGGAAGGTTTCCCTGTACCTGTCGCTGTCGCTCTCAATCCGGTGACGAACAAGATCTACGTCTCTACTTACGGCGGCAACAGCGTAAAAGTGATAGACGGTGCAAATAACAGCGTTACGACTGTCAATGTCGGTACGAGTCCGTATGGTATCGCTCTCAATCCGGTAACAAATAAGATCTATGTTGCAAATCAAGGGAGCAACAACGTTACCGTGATCAACGGCGATTATAATACGACGGCGACCGTCGCTGCCGGCACGATGCCAATTGTCGTAGCCCTCAATCCAGTCACAAATAAAATTTACGTCTGCAACAGAAATAGTCCAAATGTGACCGTAATCGACGGAACGAACAATTCGACAGTAACCGTGGCGACGGGCAATCGTCCGCTGGCATTGGCTATCAATCCGATAACAAATAAGATCTATGTCGCCAACGAACAGAGCAATACCATTACAGTGATCGACGGGACGAACAACTCTACCACCACCCTGTCACCGGGAGCGTTCAGTCCGATGTCTGTAGCGGTAAATCCGGTGACAAACAAGATATACGTCGCGAACGACTTCGGGCCGGACGGATTGACGGTAATTGACGGGGCAACTAACAGCATTCAAAACCTGGCAGGCGGCGGCAACGGCTCTTTTGCGGTCGCGGTTAACCCCGTCACAAACAGGATCTATATCGCAAATGAGTTCGGCGGCATAACCGTCATTGACGGCACGAACAATACCACCATTACGACTGTTGCCACCGGATCCGGGCTACTCGGCATAGCCGTAAATCCAGTAACAAATAAGGTCTATATCACCAATCACTCCAGCAATACCGTGACCGCTATCAACGGTACAGATAACTCTGTCGCTACTGTAGCTACGGGAGCGTTCCCGTCCGTTGTGGACATTAATCCAATTACGAACAAAATCTACACCGCGAATACAAATGGATTCAATGTCACAGTAATAGACGGGACTAATAACGCCGCGACGAATATTACAACTGGAGACAGCCCCACATCAGTTGCCGTTAACCCGAGAACCAATAAGATATTTGTTACTAACGCCTTGGGCGACAGCATTACAATTATTGACGGGACTAACAACTCGACAACGACCGTATCGATAGGCGACGGACCGAAATCAGTTGCCGTCAATACCTTTACGAATAAAGTCTATGCAGCAAACGGCAACAGCAACAACGTATCGGTACTGACGCCCGCGCCGACCAACGCGATACCGCTGAATACGGCGATCACCCCGGCAACGAACAATACGACTGATACCGCACCGACCTTTAGTTTGAAGGCAACTTCGACCTACTCACCGAACGCACCGGCGCCGCAGAATGTTTATTTTCAAATTGACACTGCGATGGGCACATTTACAAAAGCTCTCGAACAGAGTCGCACCGCAACAACTCTGACGGCAAATGCCACGCCAGGTGTACTCAGGCCCGGTTTGCACGTGATCTATTTCTTCGCTACGGACGGTTCGGACGCAACTTCGATAAACCCGAGTCTCACGTCGGAGGGAAATTCGTACAGCGAAAATTTATCTTTATTAGCCCCGGAATCGAGTTCGGTGATAGGCGGTATCAATTCCTACCTGTTTCTGGTTAAACCGGTTGGGTCGACGGCAACGGCCCCGACTGCGTTCGATTTTGACGGCGATGGTCGAGCGGACATAAGTGTTTATCGCCCGTCTCAAGGCAACTGGTACTTTCAGAATTCACAAAGTGGTTTCGGGGCTATTCGGTTTGGTATCGCGTCCGATCGCCTTGCTCCGGCAGACTATGACGGTGATGGAAGGGCCGATATTGCGGTATGGCGGGATGAACCGTCGAATCCTA